>NZ_JBQFTM010000002.1:0-519120 GCF_056538605.1 Ruegeria sp. BF7
CCCTGTTCGGTCTAAGAACCCGGATCGTTTTCTAATGCGGGGTGAAGGCAGTCACTAAGGGGTGTGCCAAAGGGCAACTAAGAGAGATCAAGCGCGTGCCGGAATTTTCAACGCCGGTCGAATGAAGTTGGGAAGCAAAGGAACAATCTATGAAGATTGCATACGGAATTCTTGCAGCCTTAGCAGTTGTGTTTTTCATCCTTGGAGGCAGCGATGCCCATGCCAAAGACAACAAGGGTAAAAAGCCGAACAAGGGGGGCAAGAACGGTGATGTCAGCATTCAGATAGAAGACAAACCCGGCAAAGGCCCAAAAGCTGTACCACCTGGACAGATCAAGCGCTACACGCGCGGTGCCAAGCTCCCATCTGACCTGGAGTTCGAGGATATTGGGGACCTTTCCAAATGGAAGCTTGGGGAGCCGGGCAAAGGAAACCGCTACATTCTGGTCGATGACGAAGTCCTCGAAGTTACGAATGACCTGTCTACCGTGGTCGATGCCGTCGGCATCGTCGGTGATCTTCTAAATTAGGCGAAAGTACGATGTTTCAGGGCAAGAACTACCTCGTTTGCCCTGACGCTGGCCGGGGCGATCATTTGTGAACCCCGGCCCAAGTTCAAAACCCGGATCCGAGGCGCTACGATGATAAAGGCCCTTCTTGTTCTTTTTGCGCTTGCTACCTTTTCGTCAGCACGCGCCCTACTCGCTCAGGAAAACGGTGCAACTGAAGTCCCGCAAACAATACGCTTTGAGGGCTATGTATAGCCCAGTCGCGAAGCAGAACTGTCGCCTTTGGTGGACAATGTGGTCAACCGGACTTTGCAAAGTCTGCTTTCTGCGCATTGCCGTAACTGGGGCATCCCGCAGCATCGGTCAAAGTGGGCTCAGTACCGCCGTTCTCTGCAGCTTGCATTATTGGCTGGTCGCAGCCCAAGGCGGACAGCGCTAGATAAGCGATAGGGCACAGGTGAACTAAGGAAACGTCTCATCTAAGAGATGCTTAGTCTGAATGGCGAGCCTTCAATGCGGCCAAAAACGCTGCATCAAATTCCTCTTTAGGGAGCGACTGATTTCGCATCCATTCCTGCAAGAATTGACGAAAGTCGCTATGCATTTAGATATAAAGTGCACTCAACGCGTAAGCCCAATCCTCCTTGCGGTTCCTAATCAACTTAGAGATCAGCGTTCCAGAAAAGCGACGCCTTTGTCTTATCGTGAGGTCACAGACACCCCAGATTTTTTAAATTGCAGCATATGCGACCTGAAAATGAGAATAGACATCCGCATCGGGCGTGCCGAGGACGTTGGACAGAGCTTCGAAATCACCTGAGGTTTCTTTACCTTCTTGCCGCGCCACGTTCGCCAGCACATCCGAAGTCACAGCAAAGTGACCGTGCCCGCTTCGAGCCAGAAACACGCATTGAGCGCAGTAGGCGTAAAATTCTAGAAAACCCTCCTGCAACGCGAACATCAATACTGCTTGCAGCCACACACCCTGGATTCCGAACTCTTGATTAACTAGCTGTCGATAAAACATATCCTCCGACAACAGCAAACCTTGACCAAGCGCAGCGAAAGCCGGATCAAGTAAATCGACAGAAAAGCTGCTGATCAGCTCCTGTGACATCTCGGGTATGTCGTCGGGAGCTTCGCTTGGTACGATTTCGCAGAAGCCAACGACGTGGTCCCGTACCTTCAACAATCGCTCATGGTACGCGGCAATTTCTTCTGCTGAATGCTCTTCACGAAAATACCGCCCGTCTTTCCAGGTAAGCGAAAGCCTACCAACAGAGTTGTCTTCGGACTCGACAGCCATTCTCGTCAATTCGTCAAGGCACGTTTGCGAGATCCGAATTCGGCCAAAAACTCGCTTGACCACATCAAAAGCGTCTGCCCAATAAATAGTCCAAGCGATCAGAGCATCGATGGTCGTTCCTTCGACACGCTTTTGAGCGATTAGTTCGAGCGCGCTGCCACGCTCGTCCGCGAAACCACGGCACACTATAATATCCGACCCGAGGCTACGCAGATAACCAGCGTATTCAATTGAAGTTCCGCCTTTCAAAGCCGCCAAAATGCTGATTGGAAAACCCTGTTTTGTGTAATATTCCGACGCTTTTTGATGCTGCTCAGCATAACCGCGGATGTAGTCAAGCACCGGTTGAACGTCGCCGTCCGCCATAGCCATCTTGGACATCTGGCGTGAGCCGGGAAACCGAATGTCAAACTCATCCATTATGATGTGGCAAGCTTGAGAATACTTGTGTTTTACTTCAGAGACTGTCCATTCCGATAATTGTTGAGCAATAACACCTGCAAACTGAAAACTTTCGCCAACGCTCTTTCCTATGCACATCTGTGCCAGCTCATTCGAAGTATCGACGACCAAACCAAATAGATGCCGCGCTTCTTTCTCTGGCTCGGCGGAAATTAGGAATTCTCGACGTTCTCCGTTGTCCCTTGTGATTGCAACCCAGCTATCGCCACTGACTTGTGGTACAGATGGAACCACTCGCTCGTTTGGTCCGAGACGCGTATTCATCTGTATCAGCCCACAATAGCCGCTGTGGGGTTCAGCCTCGTTGGGCCCTGCGCTCAGTGCTGCGTATGCGGTTGATATCGCTCGCTCAGGATACCCATGTTTCATCAAGAAATGGGCGAACCAGATTTGCTCTTCACTTTCACCGCGCAGATCAAGGTTGATCATTTCTTGGACGAGTTCATCAGCGGCGGCGAGCTTCTGCGAAAGATCCAACTGTCAGAATCTCAGGTAATTGAAATAGTCGACAGAGTTGAAGCTCAAATGCTCCAAAGAGAGGTGCGTGAAAAGGAACAGGTGACCTTTGTTAAGCCAAGAATTGTTACAAACGAAAAACCCGGAAAGGAAGTAGGCAGACCGAAATCCAAGTACAGTGGACAGCCGCACCTGTCGATTTTGGAAGAAGACGAAATCTTGTTCGAAAAGACCGAGCGCGCCAATAACCTTCAATACGGAAAATTCTTCACTCACCTGCGAAGGGTTTTCGATCTTTACGGACAAAGGCAAAAGCACTCTCCGCTACTTGCGGTAGTCAGCTAAGCATGTTTGCTTCCTGGGTATCCAGCTGAATTAGCTGAGCCCCACGCCTCAGGTACTCGTGCAAACAACACTTTGGCCCGTCTGACCGTAGTAGCCGCTTGTTGATCAAACGCCAGGCCTCCAGGTCAAAACTGGGGAAAAATGTATCGGCATCTTGGACTTGAATGTCGACCTCGGAAATCATCAACCTATTCGCTAGTGGGATCATCTCTTGGTAAATCCGTGCTCCTCCGATGCCATAAATTCGATCATATCCCGCATCGGCGGCGATCTTAACGGCCGCGGCCACCGAGGGAGCCACAAGATCCGCGGCGTCAGGCCGTGAAGATACAACGATATTTAGGCGCTTTGGCAGCGGTTTTACCGGAAGGCTATCCCACGTGTTACGTCCCATTATCAGTGCACCGCCGAGTGTTTCTCGCTGAAAGGACTTCAAGTCCTCGGGAAGATGCCAGGGGATATCGCCATTTCGGCCGATTGCGCCATTTTCGGCACGCGCGACGATCAAAGTAATCATTGCTTAGACCGCCACTGGCGCAGGGATCGCGGGTTCAGGATCATAATCAACGATCTCGAAGTCCTCGTATCGGAAATCAAATATGGACGACACATCGCGTTTGATGCGGATAGTCGGCAGCTTTTTCGGCTTGCGAGTAAGCTGCAATTTCACCTGATCCATATGGTTGGAATATATGTGGGCATCTCCAATAGTGTGCACAAAATCACCCGCTTCGTAGCCAGTAACATGAGCGAGCATCACTAGAAGCAACGCATAGGATGCAATGTTGAATGGCACGCCAAGGAACATGTCAGCTGACCGCTGGTAGAGCTGAAGGTGCATACGACCGTTCAAGACCCGAACTTGCCAGATTGTATGGCAAGGAGGGAGCGCCATGCGCGGAACATCTCCCGGATTCCATGCAGACACAATGAGGCGGCGACTATCGGGCGTGGACTTTATCGTTTCGATAAGCTGCGTGATCTGGTCAACTCCCCTCCCGAAGTACAGGGGTTCATCATCCTTTACCTGCCCAGTCGGTTGAAGTGTGGGGAAGGCTCGCCATTGATGGCCATATACTGGACCCAGATCACCATTTTCGTCAGCCCATTCGTCCCAAATCGTGACACCATTGTCGTTCAAATATTTGATGTTGGTGTCGCCAGCTATGAACCATAAAAGTTCATGAATAATTGATCTTAAGTGTAGCTTCTTGGTAGTTACCAAAGGAAAACCATCCGCCAACCGATAGCGCGACTGCAAGCCGAATAACGAGATTGTGCCCGTACCCGTGCGGTCGGTTGATTCCTCACCACATTCTAGAATGGTGTTCAATGCATCTAGATACTGCTTCAACTTTGCCCTCGCCTTTCTTTCTTCAGCTTGGACATCACTGGCCCAAAGCTAAAAGCATCGTGCAGTCACATTGACGTTCACTCAGACTAATCTGGGAACGAGACCTGTCTACGCGGCACGATATTTCAAACAGCACCTAGCCGCCCCAACTTTCCTCGTTTGAAAAAACCAGTCAGACCAATAACGGGAAAGCTACTTCCCACTTTTTCGTAACTTACTGACTTGGAAAGCATTTTCCATAAATTGGGAGTATTCACAGCACCTATAGCTTTCCAGTACCACTGCGTATAGATAATTGCGGGCAAATTCATCCGCGCCAGTTCGCGTGCCAACCCCTGCTGACCATCCTGGCTGATCATCGCCTCATAGTTGTCGTAGCACCGCGCGCTGTCGGCCTTGAGCACTTCAAGAACCCGCGCGGCCTCTTCCCCCTGCAGCGCATCGCCCCTGCCCTGATTGTTCACCTCGGACTGCGCCGCGACATGATCGGGCGCTGGGATATAGAACTCACGGTCGAGAATCGAGTAGCGCGCGGAGTATTCGTTTACATTTGCCGTGCGGTGGCGAATCCATTGCCGGGCCACGAACACGGGAAGTTTGACGAGCAGCTTGATCTCGCACATCTCGAACGGGGTCGAGTGCCAGTGACGCATCAGATAGCGGATCAGGCCCTCGTCATTCTGCACCGACTTCGTGCCCTTGCCGTAAGACACCCGTGCCGCCTGACAGATCACCGCGTCATCGCTCATATAGTCGATCACGCACACAAAACCGTGGTCCAGCACTTGATGGGCAGTGTAAAAATGCTCTTCCATACCCGCAGCCACAACGCGGCGTGTTTGATGCGATTGCGCCCTTTGCGCTTCGATCTCGGCCAGTTGGTCAGAGGACAGCGGCATGAAATCTCCTTTCCAGCAATGAGTCGCCCACCACTATATCTCGGCAATTCCCGGACCGGAACCGCGATATGTGCGCTCATTTCTTCAAAATTCAAAATGTGTCCCTGCTGCCCCTCGACACGCAATGTCCGCGCGCTAAGCTGCTGCGCATCACCTGAACAGAAAGGAAGCCGCAGATGGGGCTGACATATCTTCACACCATGGTCCGCGTGAAGGATCTGGAAAAGTCGATGGCGTTTTATGAGTTACTAGGCCTGAAGGAAACCCGCCGCTATGACAGCGAGGCCGGACGGTTTTCTCTGATCTTCATGGCGCCTCCTGGGCAAGAGGATCGGCCGATCGAGCTGACTTATAACTGGGATGGCGACGACGCTCTGCCGAGCGACAGCCGCCATTTCGGACACTTGGCCTACGGTGTCGATAACATCTACGAAGTCTGTCAGCACCTGCAGGACAGTGGCGTCGTGATCAATCGCCCGCCGCGCGATGGACGTATGGCGTTTGTGCGGTCCCCGGACAACATTTCCGTCGAACTTCTGCAGAACGGCGACGCGTTGAAACCCGCGGAGCCCTGGGCCAGCATGGAAAGCACCGGCCACTGGTGATCCGCTGGCTGACAGCACTGGGGCTAGCCGTTCTGGCCAGCCCGCTTCGGGCCGAAACCTGCCGTCTGGCCCTGGCTTTGGCCATGGACATCTCCACTTCGGTAGACGCAAACGAAGACGCCCTGCAGCGGCAGGGCTTGGCCGCCGCGCTTGTCGCGCCCGAGGTTACCGAGGCGTTCTTTTCCTCGCCTATGCCGGTTGCGCTCGCCGTGTATGAATGGAGCGGTCGATCCACCCAGCGCGTCATTCTGAACTGGACGATGATCTACACGCAGGCCGACCTTTTCGCCGCGGCGGCGACCGTGCAGCAATCGATCCGGTCCGATAGTGGCTCGGCCACAGCGATGGGATATGCGCTGGCCTTCGGTGCAACCCTGATGCAGCAGGCCCCGCCCTGTTTGTTTCAAACCATCGATCTGTCGGGCGATGGGTCGAACAATGACGGCTATGGCCCGGACTCGGCCTATAGACACTTTCCCTTTCAGAACACGGTCGTCAACGGTTTGGTCATCAATGCCGCCGATTTCGAGGGCGAGCTGTACCTGATCCCGTTTTTCGAAAACAACGTCCTGCACGGGCCCGGCGCGTTTCTGGAAATTGCGCAGGGGTTCGAGGATTTCGAACGCGCGATGCGGCGCAAACTGGAGCGGGAACTGAAGGGGTTGCAAATCGGCGCTCTGCAGGACGCCGCGAAAAGGATGCAAGGACTGGACCTGCCCAACGCAAATCCCATCCCGCGCCCCTGATCAGTAGATATACCGGATCTGGTCGGTCCAATACCGCTCGACCCGGCGCAGAGACATGGTGATGTCGTCGATCCCTTCCAGCCCCAGCACGCCACGGGTCTGCAACCCTTCGGCATGGCGCGAGAACAGCTTGGACACGATATCGCGGATTTCCCGCCCGCGCGGGGTCAAACGAACCCGGACCGAGCGCCTGTCGATCTCGCAGCGCTGGTGGTGCATGTAGCCCATTTCAACCAGCTTCTTGAGGTTGTAGCTGACGTTGCTGCCTTGATAATAGCCACGGCTTTTAAGTTCGCCCGCCGTCACCTCATGGTCACCGATATTGAATAGCAATAAGGCCTGAACAGCGTTGATCTCCAACACTCCGACACGCTCGAACTCATCCTTGATGACGTCCAGCAGCAGGCGGTGCAGACGCTCGACCAAAGCGAGCGCCTCGAGATAGCTGGTCATAAACCCCTTGGTTTCCGGCGCGGAGACCTGCATTTCCATACTCATCCGATCCTCCGATTCACTCGCGCTGTTTCAGGCAGCATGAATCGAAATCCCGAAAAATCGGTTAAGCCGGGTTTTCTTTATTTTTGAAAGGTCTGCGCGATATCCGCGATGAGGTCGGCAAAAACACCGGGCGGTTGAACCTGACCCGTGACCCATTGATAGAGGTCCTGATCGTTTTCATGCAGCATGGCGTCGTACAGGTCTAGACCCGCCGTATCCATCTTATCCAGATTGCGTTCGGCATAGGCAGAAAGGATCAGGTCCATCTCTTTGATACCGCGCCGCATTGAGCGCATCTGCATGCGCTTGATCCGGACTTCGCGCGTTTCGGTCACTGGGCCGACTCCAACATCAATCGCAGTCGCTTTTCCAGCCGCGCGGCACGCTCAGCACTGGCGCGCATCTCCCCGCGGATGGCACGCAGTTCTGCCACTGCGTCCACCAGTTCCAGATCGCCCTCGGCCTCGTCGACCGGGGCTTCCATGCCCTCACCCTCGCCAGTCAGCAGCCACATGATCGAGACGTTGATCATGCCCGCCATCATCGACAATCGGTTGGCGCGTGGTTCGGACAGATCGTTTTCCCAGGCCGCGATCGTTGCCTTCTTGACCCCCAGGCGCCGGGCCAGCTGGGACTGTGTCATCCCTGCGGCCTCACGCGCGCCCGCCAGCCTGTCCCCGAAAGTCGCTGCATCTGCTCCATACCAGTCGGTTTCGTCGCTCATCGGGGTCTCCTAATTCATTATTCATACAGCTTGATCGTCATTCGGGCGCACCCTATGACAGACAGGTTGAACATACAAACCGAGGTCGACCATGAGTTTCCTGTCTGCGACACTGTCACGCGTAAAACCCTCTCCGACCATTGCAATGACAGCAAAAGCGGCTGAGCTGAAAGCCGCCGGTCGCGACGTGATCGGCCTGAGCGCGGGCGAGCCGGATTTTGACACTCCGCAGAACATCAAGGACGCGGCAGTGGCGGCGATCGCGGCGGGTAAGACCAAATACACCGCGCCAGACGGCATCCCCGAGCTGAAACAAGCCGCCTGTGCCAAGATGAAACGCGACCATGGGTTGGATTACACGCCTGCGCAGATCTCGGTTGGGACCGGAGGCAAGCAGACCCTGTACAACGCCCTCATGGCGACAATGAATGACGGCGATGAGGTCATTATCCCCGCACCCTATTGGGTCAGTTATCCTGATATGGTGCTGTTGGCCGGGGGCACTCCGGTTGTGGTCGAAACGACGCTGGCAAACAGCTTTAAGCTGACCGCCGAACAGCTTGAGGCCGCAATCACGCCCAAGACCAAGTGGTTCATCTTCAACTCACCGTCCAACCCGACCGGCGCGGGGTACAGCAGTGACGAGTTGAAGGCGCTGACCGATGTATTAATGCGCCATCCGCATGTCTGGATCATGTCCGATGACATGTATGAGCACCTGGCCTACGACGGGTTCGAATTCTGCACCCCGGCCGAAGTCGAACCCGGCCTCTTTGACCGCACGCTGACCTGCAACGGGGTCTCGAAAGCCTATGCCATGACCGGATGGAGGATTGGGTATGCCGCCGGTCCGGTTGAGATCATTGCCGCGATGCGCAAGATCCAGTCACAGTCTACATCGAACCCTTGCTCGGTCAGCCAATGGGCTGCGGTCGAGGCGCTGAATGGAACGCAAGCGTTTCTGGCCCCGAACAACGAAACCTTCAAACGTCGCCGCGATTTGGTCGTACGGATGCTGAACGAAATCGACGACATCACCTGCCCCACCCCCGAAGGCGCGTTCTATGTCTACCCCTCAATCGCCGGGCTGATCGGTAAGACCACACCGGCGGGCACGGTGATCGACTCGGATGAGGCTTTCGCTACCGCCCTGCTGGAAGAGGCAGACGTGGCCGTCGTGTTCGGCGCGGCCTTCGGCTTGTCGCCGAACTTCCGCGTCAGCTATGCAACCTCGGATGAGGCCCTGTCCGAAGCCTGCACCCGCATTCAGCGCTTCTGCGCGTCCCTGACCTGAGCCGGAGGCCCCGATGACCGCAGAACTGCCAGAATACTATTTCCGTATCCGTGAAAACGGCGCGGTTGTTTTCAGGATCGACACTGAAAATCGCCAGCGGCGGATCGAGATGGATCAGATCGCGGTCATCAACATTCGCAACGGCGAGGTGAAACCGCAAGGCCAGCGCACCCTAACCGAAGCCGACCATGCAGAAATTGCGCGCTGGATAGAGGAACGCAAAGCCCTACTGGCGCAGCGCGATATCGACGACATTCATCGCGCGGTCGACTACATGAACCTGACAACGCAATGGGCGCAGTCCAAGGCGTCGGAAGAACAACTCGAGGATGTCACCGACCGATTGCTGCTGGCGATGCACGATCTGCGCACCGTTCTGGTGCGCAAAAAGGCGGATCGGCTGACCAAAGGCTGACCGGGAGGCTATTCGGCCGGAACGCCAACCCCACGGACCGATCGCATCCAGAACCGCGCCATCAGCAGAACGGCGGCGCAGGCAAGGCCAAGCACGAGGCCCAGCCAGATGCCGATCCCGTCCATACCCTGCACGAAGCCAAAGTAGTACGACGCCGGTATCCCCACGACCCAATAACTGAGTCCGGCCATCACCATCGGCACCTTGGCGTCCTGCAATCCGCGCAACAGGCCCAGCGCAATCACCTGCGCCCCGTCCACCAACTGGAACAGAGCGGCCATGGCCAGCAGCCCGGTGCCGATGGCCAGGATTTGCGGGCGCTGTGGATCGTCTGATTCCATGAACAGCGAAATCAGCGGTTCGGCACAGGTCAGGAACAGGATAACCGTGAATACGGATACCACCAGAGACATGCCCGTCACCGCGATCGCACCCTTTTCCAGATGCGGGCGGTCTTTGCGCCCAAGGGCATTCCCCGCCCGGATCGTTGCCGCATTGGACAGCCCCAAATGCACCATGAACGTGGCCGAGGCCAGGTTCAGCGCGATCCCATGTGCCGCCAGCGGCACCTGCCCCAGCCAACCCATCATGATGGCCGACATGGCGAACAGGCTGACCTCGGCCAGCGTCGTCAGGCCGATGGGTACGCCAAGGCGCAGGACGCTGAAAAAAAACTCCCAATCCGGGCGCCAGAAACGTTGGAACAGGCTGTGTTCCGGCAACACACGCACCGCATAAATCACCACAAAGACCAGCGACACGATCTGCGTCAAGACCGAGGCGATGGCCGCGCCCATCACCCCCAATTCGGGCGCGCCCCAGTTGCCGAAGATCAGCGCATAGTTCGTCACCGCGTTCACCACCGCTGCGGTGACGGTGATCCACAGTACGATCTGAGTCCGTTCAAGCGCGGCCAGATAGGATTTCAGCACCATCACCAACAGCGCCGGGAACAGGCCCCACCCCGCAACACGCAGGTATTGTGACGCAGTTTCAGCGACTTGCGGGTCTTGCTTCAAGGCAATGAGAATGGGCTGAGACCACCACAACAGCGGCATCACCAGCGTCGCATAGATCAGAGACAGCCACAGCCCCATCCGGGTTGAGCGGCGAATGCTGGTCTCATCCTCTTCGGCGGCGGCCGTTGCCACCATGGGCATCACTGCCCAGCCAAACCCGGCGCCGAACAGAAACAGCACGAAGTAATAGCTGCTTGCCAGTGTCACGGCAGCCAGAGCCTCGACCCCGTACCAGCCCAGCATGACCGTGTCGGTCAGTCCGATCGCGAACTGCGCCAGATGCCCGCCGATCAACGGAAAGCCCAGCACGGCAATGGCCCGAAAATGGCCGCGATATGTCATCACCTTGTTCATCCCATCAGCCTTATGCCCGGCCAAAGGCCGGGACAAGAGGTGATAAGGTAAATTTCAGGTTGAGACTATCGGTGCACTAACAGTCGGCCTAACCGGTCACTACGCTTCCGGGTGCAGGGTATTGCCCAGAATATGCTCGGATCGATGGATCACGTGATGGGCCTGCCCTACGATCAGAGGATCGGGTTGCCCCACGATACCGTGATCCTTGTCCGGGTAGTCCAGCGTCGACAGGAAATGGCGCATGCAATTCAGACGAGCGCGTTTCTTGTCGTTCGATTTTACGATTGTCCAGGGCGCATCCGCAGTGTCCGTGTAGAAGAACATAGCCTCTTTCGCCTCGGTATAATCATCCCACTTGTCGAGGCTGGCCTTGTCAATCGGCGACAGTTTCCACTGTTTCAGCGGATCAGTCTCACGGCTTTTGAACCGGCGCTGTTGCTCGGACTGCGTGACAGAGAACCAGTATTTGTAAAGCTGAATGCCCGAACGGACCAACATCCGCTCAAGATCCGGCGTCTGACGCATGAACTCAAGGTATTCGTTTGGCGAGCAGAACCCCATGACGCGCTCAACACCTGCGCGGTTGTACCAGGACCGGTCGTAGAACACCATTTCGCCAACCGTCGGAAGTTCCTGAACATAGCGCTGATAGTACCACTGACCCTTTTCCTCCCAGGTCGGCTTGTTCAGGGCCACAACGCGCGCCTGACGCGGGTTCAGGTGCTCCATGAAACGTTTGATTGTGCCGCCCTTGCCGGCCGCGTCTCGACCTTCGAACAGCAGCACAAATCGCTGACCGGATTCCTGGGCCCACAACTGAACCTTCAGCAATTCAGCTTGCAGTTCGGCCTTTTGCGCCTCATAGGATTTGCGTGCCATCTTGCGGCCATAGGGGTATTTGCCACTTTCAAACGCCTGCCGAATTTTCTCGGGGCTGGGCTGAGAAGGCGCGGTTTTCGATGTTGGCGAGATTTTGACGGGGGATTGTGTTTCTTCGATTTTTACAACAGCTTCCATTCAGTCTTTCCTTTTTTCACTATCCGCAGACACGGCTAGCAGAAGACGCTGTTATTCGCTTTGATTGGCGTCAAATTGATGCGCGAAAAACCCATCAATTCGAGGAGAAAGAGGATGGTTGCAATGAACACCGACATCGTCGACCTGAACGGCCAGTCCTTCTTTCTGCGGCGCTGGGGCGAACCCGACCTGCCGCCTTTGGTGATGTTGCACGGCTTTCCCGAATATGGCGGGGCCTGGAGCGATCTGGCCCTACATCTGGCCAACCATTTTCATTGCATCGCACCGGACCAGCGCGGCTATGGGCAAAGCTGGTGTCCGGACGGGGTTGGCCATTATGCACTGTCGCGACTGGTCTCGGACGTGGCGGCGCTGATTGAACAGTTCGAAGCACCGACCTGCATCTTGGGGCACGATTGGGGTGCCTCAGTGGCCTATGGTCTGGCCATGTTCCGCCCTGAGCTGGTCAGCCACCTGATCATCGCAAACGGCGTCCACCCGGGGCCGTTTCAACGCGCCATGGCAGCCGGTGGCGCGCAATCCGAGGCGTCGCAATATATCAACGTCCTGCGCGCGCCGGATGCTGCGTCACACTTCTCGGCTGACAATTTCGCGCAACTCGAACAGTTCTTTCGCTTTGGCATGGGCGTCGATTGGCTGTCGGAGGAACGTATGCAGGACTATCGCTCCGAATGGGCCCGGCCCGGTCGGCTTGAGGCGATGCTGAACTGGTACCGCGCCTCGCCTTTGGTCGTCGCCATACCCGGAGAGCCCCGCACCGATCTGCCCGATTTGCCGCTGGACCGCCTGATGGTCCGTTGTCCGCACCTGCTGCTGTGGGGGCCTGACGACAAAGCTCTGCTGCCCGAGGCCACTGCGGGTTTGGAAGAATTCGCACCCGACCTGACCCGCGTCGTAATCCCCGGCACCGACCACTGGCTGCATCATCAGAAACCGAAGGCCGTTGCACAGGCCATTCTGGACTGGCTCGCGGACTGACCGCTTACGAATGCCCCCAATCCTCGGGGTCGTCCGAGTTACTCGGCGACAAGCCCAGAATGTCTCCGTCAGTCGAGCAGCCCAATCCCAGAACCGTCCGGTTCGCATAGGCGAAGTAAGCACAGACCTGATTGATCTCGAGAATCTCGCCGTCATCCCAGCCAGCATCCCGCAGGGCCTGAACATCCGCTTTAACCATTTCCGCCGGAGCTTCGGTAAGCTTGCGTGCATAATTCATCGCCGCGATCTGCGCCTCATCCAACGGAGCGGCGCTCAGAGACCCCGCCTCGATCGCGGTGCGGATAGCATGACCCCGATCCAGGTCTTTCAACAACCGTTGAAGACCGCTGAAATGATGCTCAACACAATACCCGCACTGGTTCAACGAACTGACCCAAACGCCCAGAACCTCAAGAAACCACTTGGGAACCTTGTTGGCGGAATGATGAAGCACGTTCTTGTAAAGCGACATGTGGCCTTCCATCGAATGCGGCCGCAGGGAATGTGCCATCATGATGTTATCGACGTTGTTGCCCGGCCCCGTGACCCGTTCGTAAAGCTTCCGCAGCTTGCCGTTGGCCTGGTTGAACGGAACAGTCTTGATCCAGCTCATACAGTTTCCCTTCTTTTTGTCGCTCCATCCCCACTCCAGTGTCGCCCCGACAATCGACAAGACGAAACTGGATTGGTCAACCATGTCAGGCTAAGCTGACGTAAGGCAAGGGGGAGTATCCGATGGAAATGGCGGAAAAAACGGTCGCGGACTGGTATGCCAATCACCCGATTTCTGCACCGCATATTCTGACAAAGTTAAAGGACATCCGTGGTTCGCTGGATGGTATTAACCCTAAGGAACTCTACCCCTATGATCAGGATCACTATGACGGGCTCGAGGCGAACGCCCGGCTAGCCGACAAGGCCCGGATGAACGCAGGGGACAGTGTTCTGGATGTCTGCGCCGGGCTGTGCGGCCCTGCGCGCTGGTACGCGTCCGAGCGCGGCGTTCAGGTGACTGGTGTCGACATCAGCCCCAACCGAGTCGAAGGCGCGCAAGAGCTGAATACGCTGGTCGGGCTGCAGGATCGGATTCGCCCTGTTCTGGCCAGTGCGATGGATATGCCCCTTGACGATGCGCAGTTCGACGCTGCGGTCAGCCAGGAATCTTTCTTGCACATCCCCGACAAATCGAAAGCCCTGCACGAGGTGTTTCGTGTTCTGCGCCCTGGCGGTCGTTTTGCCTTCACCGATTGGGTGATGCATACGCCTTTGCCAGAAGATGAGATGGAACAATACCGCCAGCGCTTTGCTTGCCAGTCGCTGCTGAGCATTCCTGAATACGAATCCCTGCTCCGGCAAGCTGGATTCGAGATTGTGTCAGCCGACGACATTACCGGGCCGTGGGGAGATATTCTGGCGCGGCGGCTCAGCATGTATCAAACTCTGGATGCCGAGGCCGAACGCGCGGGCAATCCCTCCAAGGGGGGTGACTTCCTAAAGATGTACGCGAAATTTGTCGACGACGTGCAGCAGCGGCGCATCGGCGGTGTGCGCCTGACCGCTGAAAAACCTCAATAAGCCCACGCAAGTCAGCACCGTTGCTCCCGTAATCACAGACACGGGGCGGTATGTTTCGCGCGTTCAGCACAGCCAAATGCCCACAACACCTCGCGCCCCTCTTCCCCCGGACCACATCACCTGCCATAATGGGACCCAACCTAAAAACAAGAGCAGCACCGATGCCCGACGATCTGTTGACGCCCAGCGCGACCACCACCTATGACGCCTCCTCGATCGAGGTGCTTGAAGGGCTGGAGCCGGTCCGAAAACGCCCTGGTATGTATATCGGCGGCACCGATGAGCGCGCGTTGCACCATATGGTGGCCGAAATCCTCGACAACTCGATGGACGAGGCCGTCGCTGGTCATGCCAACCGGATCGAGGTCGAGCTGCACGCCGATTACGCCCTGACCGTGCGCGACAACGGGCGCGGCATTCCGATCGATCCGCATCCGAAGTTCCCTAACAAATCGGCGCTTGAGGTCATCCTGTGCACCCTGCACGCGGGCGGCAAGTTCTCGGGCAAGGCGTACCAGACCTCGGGCGGTCTGCACGGCGTGGGTGCATCCGTGGTCAACGCGCTGTCGGATTCCATGGTAGTGCAGGTGGCGCGCGACAAGACGCTGTTCGAACAACGCTTCTCGCGCGGCGTTCCTTTGGGTCCGGTCGAGAAAATCGGCGCGGCCCCCAACCGGCGCGGCACGACAGTGACCTTCCACGCGGACGAGGAAATCTTTGGCCATCACCGCTTTAAACCTGCGCGTCTGTTCAAATCCATCCGCTCCAAGGCTTACCTGTTCTCGGGTGTTGAAATCCGCTGGAAATCCCACATCGACGACGGCGAAACCCCGACCGAGGCCAGCTTTCACTTCCCCGGCGGCCTGTCGGATTACCTGAAGGAGACGATGAACGGCTCTTCCACTTATGCCGAGCAGCCCTTCGCCGGCACGGTGGATTTCAATGAGAAATTCAGAACGCCGGGCAAGGTCGAATGGGCGATCAACTGGACTCCATCGCGTGATGGGTTCATCCAGTCCTACTGTAACACCGTCCCCACGCCTGAAGGCGGCACCCATGTGGCGGGCTTCTGGGCTGCGGTCCTCAAGGGGATCAAGGCCTATGGCGAGCTGATCAATAACAAGAAAGCCGGTCAGATTACCCGCGATGATCTGATCACCGGCGGCTGTGCACTGGTGTCGTGCTTCATCAGCGAACCGGAATTCGTCGGTCAAACCAAGGACCGTCTGGCCACGGTCGAGGCCCAACGGCTGGTAGAAAACTCGGTCCGCGACCATTTTGACAACTGGCTGGCCGCAGACACGAAATCCGCCGGCGCGATCCTCGACTTCCTCATCCTGAGGGCCGAGGAACGTCTGCGCCGTCGGGCCGAGAAGGAAACACAACGCAAGTCCGCCACTAAGAAACTTCGTCTTCCCGGCAAGCTGGTGGACTGCTCTAGTTCAACACGCGACGGCACGGAATTATTCATCGTCGAGGGCGATTCTGCGGGCGGCTCCGCCAAGATGGGCCGCGACCGCAAGACACAGGCCCTGCTGCCCCTGCGTGGTAAGATCCTGAACGTGCTGGGCGCGGCCAGTTCGAAACTGGGCACCAATGCCGAGATCAATGACCTGACGCAGGCGCTGGGTGTCGGGCTTGGCACCAAGTTCAACGTCGACGACCTGCGCTATGACAAGGTCATCATCATGACCGACGCGGATGTGGACGGGGCGCATATCGCCTCGCTGCTGATGACGTTCTTCTTCACCCAGATGCGCCCAATGATCGACGCGGGCCACCTGTACCTCGCCTGCCCGCCTTTGTATCGCCTGACCCAAGGCGCCAAGCGCGTCTATTGCCTGGACGAGGCCGAGCGGGACGAGTGGCTTGAGAACGGTCTGGGCGGCAAGGGCAAGATCGACGTCTCGCGTTTCAAGGGTCTGGGCGAGATGGACGCCAAGGACCTGAAAGAGACCACGATGGACCCGGCCTCCCGCAAACTGATCCGCGTCACCATCGACGAGGACGAACCCGGCGAAACCGGCGATCTGGTCGAGCGTTTGATGGGCAAAAAACCCGAACTGCGGTTCCAGTACATTCAGGAGAACGCGCGGTTTGTGGAGGAGTTGGATGTTTAAGGAGGCTTTTTGGGTCGCGGACACATGTCTCCGCAAAACCCGAAAATGAACGCCAAAGCGGAAATTAGACTAATCAATCGGACCATAGCTTTTTTCAGTGCATTTTGGGTATTGACTGTAATCTGCGTCCTGTTCTTGCCAGACCTATTTCCTTCTACTGGCATTTCGCTTTCCAAAGCGTACCTTTTTATCATTGCTTGGTGGCCAGCGGCTATGTTGATGCATCTAGCTAAAAAGAGTGTGGACAAACGCCAATGAAGCAAACGTTCCGTTATTCAGCGAGACCTACTCCAAATGTTACTTGCGATCTGGTCGTGCTTCTGAAGGGCAAAAAAACCGAATTGCGGTTTCACTACATTCAGGAGAACACGCGTTTTTTGGAGAAGTTGGATGTTTGAACGTGCTCGAAGAGTCCATCTTGCATTTAGCATAGCTTCATTGTCGATGGCTCTAGCGGGGCCAATCTCTGCACGAGAAACCGACAACTCCATCTTTGATGCCCATCCAAGCTGCAAAGAATACATCTTGTTCTTGGGCAACGAAGAGGTTGAAGCGAGTCCAGAATGTCATAGCACTTCCACCTTTTTGATAAAAAACAACAAGTTGTCACATAAAAAGTTCACTGTCGAAGCATTGAAAGCGTTTCCCAAGAACAGTGGCGTCTCATTCCTACATCATTTCTTTCGCGCAATGCAGTCTGATGATGAGTTGTTAGCATACTATTGGGCGGACAACGCGGACAGGCAATTACACACTGCAACATCACTCTCGGGAGATGTTTCGAGAGCGGATTTATACTCCTCTCTTCTCGCTCGATCAAAATATGAATTGATTGAAGGATTTTGCCGGAGCAACCCTTACTGCCCCAAACTATCGAGGATTGAGCACCCAATCGATCCAAAAATTGCGGAATTGTCTGAGTTGGAAGCCGAGAATACAGAGGCGATCCTAAAGTGTTTATCACGAATTGACTCGTTCACTGTGCCAATTGAGATTGTGATTACATCCAAACGGTTTTCAACGTGCTTGAAGGCGAATTCGTAAGGCCCTAGCGAATTAATCGAACTAAAAGCAGGCACTCGCTGATCGGAAGACAATAGCTCTCAAATTAGCGCAACCACGAATGCCTCAGCATGACAACAATCCTCGCGCCCGGCCCGAGGGTGGGTGCGGAACTCGCCCGGCCACGGGGGTGGGTCGGGCGCGTGCATGATGCGGGGTGGGTCGGGCGCGTGTTTGATGCTTCGCATTATGCATTTGGTGGATGGCGCGAGACCGCCCAGCAATCGGCACCCAAACACTCCCCTTGCCTAACCCGTTGATCTCGTTCACACTTACCCTCAAACCGTCATTCAAGAACGACATTTGAGGTTCCGAGCGTCCAAGACCCATTTTTTACGAACACTGATTTCGAACGGGAGGACGACATGAAATCACTACCCCTTGGGTTGGCCTTTGCCCTGCTGGCCACGCAAGCCCCTGCGCAGCAGACGCTCAGCCTTGCATCGCCGATACCTGACGGTGCCGAGTCCCGGTTCTGTTACTACAAGGGCCTGACCTATTCCGAGGACGCCTTTGTTCTGCTGGTCGGCGACAACACCGTCACCAGCACGGTCAGTACGGTGCAAGAACGCCTGCTGCGCTGTCATCGCGACAGTGACGGCACCCTGAAATGGAAACCGCAGAGTACATTTTCGACCAACAACTAACCGTTTGGGGTGGGCGCCCTAGCCCACCTTCTCCTCCAGCCAGTCCGCGATCTGCGCGGCGGGCTTTTCCCAGCCGGGCTCCATGAACAGGAAATGCGCGTGATTTTCGACGGGCATGAAGGTCGCGCGGTCTCCGTACAGATCGGCCAATGCACGGCAGGTGTTGGGGTTCACCGCCCGATCCTCGGTGCCTGAAACGACCAGTACCGGGCAGTCGACCTTGTCGATATCAACCTTCATCGCGTGGTGGTCGTCGAACATCCAGAAGAACATCTCGAACATCACCCGCCCGCTTTCGGCGCCCAGCCGGTCAAACACCGCGTGCTGCTGTGCCTCAGGCATCTTGTTCAGCGCAAAGGGGGCCATCAGGTCGAACTCGACCCGCATCGGCTGTTTCCAGAACGCCCCGCCCTCCATCAAAGCGCGCGGGATGGCGCGTTCGTCATCGGTTTCCGGCAACGTCCCCCATGCGGCGTTCGGGTTGATCAGAACAATGGCGCTGGTCAACCCACGCGAGGCCACTTGCTGCGCCACCACCGCCGCAATGGCATGGCCGAGAAGAACGGGTTTGCTGTCCAGCCCCTGCACGAATTCCGCGATGTCATTGGCGTAATCCATGACGCTGGTATCGGTCAGGCCGGGATCGGGTTCGGCCTTGGGGTCGCCGCCATGATAGCGCAGCGCCGGGGTGTGCACCGTCCAGCCGCGGTCGCGGAAGAAGCGTGCGTAATCTTCCATACACCACGGCCCGGCAAAGGCCCCGTGGATCAGTACAATCTCTTTGGTCATGAAAATCTCCCTCACCTCCGATCAGTATGAGAGGTGAGGGATACGTTCGGCAAGCCTGTTACAGTGCGGCTTTGAACAGCGTGGTGAGGTTGTCTTCGGTCAGTTCGATCGGGTTGCCGCCGCAGGACGGGTCGATGATCGCGCCTTTGACCAGTTCGGGGATTGATGCCTCGGTCACGCCCAGATCGGACAGTTTGCGCGGGATGCCGAGCGAGTCGTTGAACCCTTGCACAAAGGCGCGGAAGCCGTCGAAGCCGCCGTTGATGTTCAGATAGGCGGCTGCGGACTGGAACCGGTCCGCGATGGCGGGGGCGTTGAAATCCAGCACCGAGGGCATACAGACCGCGTTTGTGGTGCCGTGATGGGTATTGAAATGCGCACCGACGGGGTGGCTCATCGCGTGGATCGCGCCGAGACCTTTCTGGAACGCGGTCGCGCCCATTGCCGCCGCGCTCATCATCTGAGCGCGCGCTTCGATGTCAGTTCCGTCTGCATAGGCACGCGGCAGGTACTCCATGACCAGACGCATCCCCTCCAGCGCGATACCCTGGCTCATTGGATGGTAATGAGGGCTGGAGAACGCCTCGACACAGTGCGCGAACGCATCCAGACCGGTACCTGCCGTAATGAATTTGGGCATCCCCACTGTCAGTTCCGGATCGCAAATCACCACGGTCGGCAACACCTTGGGGTGGAATATGATCTTCTTTGCATGCGTTTCGGAATTGGTGATGACGCTGGCGCGGCCCACCTCTGACCCGGTGCCGGCGGTGGTCGGCACCGCGATAATCGGGGCGATGGCATCGGCGTCCGCTCGGGTCCACCAATCGCCGATATCCTCGAAATCCCAGACGGGGCGCGTCTGACCGGCCATGAAAGCAACCATCTTGCCCAAATCCAGCCCCGAGCCGCCACCGAACGCGATCACCCCATCGTGGCCGCCAGCCTTATAGGCCGCGACACCCGCGTCGAGGTTCTTTTCATTCGGGTTCGGGTCCACGTCGCTGAACAATCCCCGGCCCAGACCGGCGGTTTCCATTATGCCCAGTGTCGCCGTAGTGATCGGCAGATCGGCCAGGCCTTTGTCAGTGACCAACAAGGGACGCTTCATCCCGACTGCTGCGCAGGCTTCGGGCAGTTCCTTGATACGGCCAGCACCAAACTTGATCGCGGTCGGGTAGGACCAGTTTCCAACGAGTGACATGTCAGGTTTCCTTTGTAATTTTAGGCCTGCTCTGGCGAGGGGGTCTGTCCAGAGCAGGCCAGTGTCCTTAGCCCGTGACCTTTTTCAGGTGGTAGGATTTGGGACGTGTCAGGTTGTGATAGCCGATGACGGACAAACCGCCGCCGCGCCCGGTGTTCTTGCAACCGGTCCAGCAGAGACCGGGGTCAAGGTAGTCGGCGCGGTTCATAAACACGGTGCCGGTCTCGACCTGATCACCTACCCGCGCGGCACGGTCCACATCACGGGTCCAAAGGCTTGCGGTCAGACCAAACTCGCTGTCATTCATCAACGCGATGGCTTCCTCGTCCGAGGACACTTTCGTGATACCCACGACCGGACCAAAGCTCTCATCCCGCATCACACGCATTTCATGGGTCACATTGGTCAGGATCTGCGGCGTCAGATAGGCACCGCCATCATCCTCGGGGAACGTGTCGATTTGGGCGACGGCCCCGGCCTCGACAGCCTCGGCAATCTGCGCACGCACCTCGTCGGCAAACCGAACATTGGCCATCGGGCCGATCGTCGTCTCAGCGTCCAAAGGGTTGCCCAGTTTGTATCCCTTCACGACTTCAACTGCCTTGGCGACGAAATCGTCATAGAGGCTTTCGTGAACGTAAATCCGCTCGATCCCGCAGCAGCACTGACCCGAGTTGAACATGGCCCCGTCGATCAGCGTATCCACGGCGGCGTCCAGATCGGCGTCATCCATAACATAGCCGGGGTCCTTGCCGCCCAACTCGGTCCCAACGCCGGTAAACGTGCCTGCCGCAGCGCGCTCCATCGCCTGACCGCCGCCGACCGATCCGGTGAAGTTCACGAAATCGAACGCATTGCCTGCGATCAGATCATTGGTCACGTCGTGGCTCAGGAACACGTTCTGGAAGACGTCCTCTGGCACACCTGCCGAATGGAAGGCTTGCGCCATCCGCTCGCCCACCAGCAGGGTTTGCGTGGCGTGTTTCAGGATCACCGTATTGCCTGCAATCAGCGCCGGAGCCACCGTGTTGATCGCGGTCATGTAGGGGTAATTCCAAGGCGCCACCACAAACACAACCCCATGAGGGATGCGCTTGATATAGCGCTTGAATGTCTCATCCTCGCCCACCGCGATATCGACCAGCGAAGCCTCGGCAATCTCAGCCATATGGCTGGCGCGCTCGTTGAACCCGCCGAACTCTCCGCCATAGCGTATCGGGCGGCCCATCATATGCGCCAGTTCGGGGACGATCTCGTCGTTCATCGCTCCCACTGCGGCCACGCCCGCCATCACAAGATCAATTCTCTCCTGCAATGGCCGCGCCGCCCAAACCGACTGCGCCGCACGCGCCCGGCTTGCAACCTCAAACGCCGCGTCCCGAGACAACACCTCCCGCTCCGCAAAAACCGATCCATCAATCGGTGAGACACATTTCAATATCTGCCCCATATCCACTCCATTTCCGAAGGAAACAGGATCCCCTGCTTCATCTGGCCAAAAATATCTCGGGGGTCTGGGGGCAGAGCCCCCAGCCAGCCCTCTAAGCCCGCTCGAACCCGCGAGCGATTTCCCAATCCGTCACCACACGCTCGAACTCCTCGATCTCGACCTCTGCCGCCCGTGCGTAGTGATCGACAACCTCATCGCCCATCGCAGCCCGCAACATCGCCGAGCTAAGCAGCGCCTCCCGTGCCGCGCGCAGGTTGCCGGGGATCATGCCCGTGTCGCCCTGATAGACATCACCCGTGGTTGGTGGTTGCAATTCCAGCCCCTCTTCGATGCCGGCAATCCCTGCAGCCAGCATCCCGGCCATAGCAAGATAGGGGTTCATGTCCGATCCGGGAATCCGGCACTCGACCCGGACTGCCTTGGTCCCATCCCCGCACAGGCGGAACCCTGCGGTGCGGTTGTCCACCGACCAAATGATCCGCGTTGGCGCGAAGGTGCCCTTCATGAACCGCTTGTAGCTGTTGATGTAGGGCGCCATGAAATAGGTGTAGTCGGCAGCGTATTTCAGCAGGCCCGCCATATAGCTTTTCATAACAGCCGACATGCCCAGCTCATCCTCTGCGTTATAGAACGCAGGCTTGCCGTCCGCCCACAGCGACTGGTGCACGTGCGAGGAACTGCCCACCTTGTCATGATGCCATTTCGGCAGGAAGGTCGCCGCGTGGCCATGCTGCCAGGCGATCTCCTTCACCGCGTTCTTGGCGATCGAGTGGTACTCGGCCGTCTCCATCGCACCAGCGTATTTTATGTTCAGCTCTTCCTGCCCGGTTTCGGCCTCACCCTTTGAGTTTTCAACCGGAATACCCGCATTCCACAGATGATTGCGTATCGGGCGCATCACATGCTCTTCCTTGGTGGTCTGCAGGATGTGATAGTCTTCATTGTAACCCGAGATCGGCTCCAGATCACGGAAGCCTTCCTTGCGGATCTGGTCAAAGCTCTTCTCGAACAGAAAAAACTCCAGCTCGGTCGCGCACATCGCGTCATAGCCCATGGCCTTCAAGCGGCTGACCTGCTTCTTCAGGATCGAGCGCGGCGCATGGGGCACTTCTTTGTGTGTGTGATGGTCCAACACGTCACACATCACCATCGCGGTGCCTTCCAGCCACGGCACCGGGCGCAGAGTACTGAGGTCCGGCTTCATGACATAGTCACCATAGCCCCGCTCCCAGCTGGTCGCCGCATAGCCGTCCGGGGTTGCCATCTCAAGATCGGTGGCCAGCAGGTAGTTGCAGCAATGGGTTTCTTGCCAAGCGCCCGCCACGAAATGTCCGGCGTGGAACCGTTTACCCATCAAACGCCCCTGCATGTCGACCATGCAGACCAGCACAGTATCCACCTCGCCTGCGTCAACCATGACTTTCAGGTCGTCCAAACGCCCTTCATTGCCCATCCCGTTCTTCCTTTGTCACCCTCCGAGACCTCAGTCTCGTGCTCCCTTTCACGGTCCTTAATCGTCGGCCGCGTTCTTTTCCATTTCCATCACCAGACGCGTCTCCAGAACCTGCCCGCTCTTGTAGAGGATCGGATAGGCTACGGCGGCGACATGTCCGTGCAGCTCGCGCATGGCACGCAGCGTTTCAAGATGTAGATCGCTGGACTGGAAGCTCTCGGTCTGCCCCCGCTCAAGCCGTTTCAGATGTGCCTTGCGGCTTTGGCGCGACATCCGTTTGACCTCGGCCTTGTCCAACACCAACCGGCGGGCGCAGTCCATGTCATCGACCAGCAGCACGTGGCGGGCCAGAGAGAAGCTCTCCAGAATGGCCGCGTGCAGATCCTTCAGTTCCTTCCAGCCCTGCGTCGAAAACTCGGTACGCTCGGTGTGTTTAATCTGCGCCGTGCGGGTCATGCGGTTCGAAACCACGTCGCCTGCCGCCTCAAGCCGGATCGCGTATTCCACCAGACCGCGCGCCGCCTTGATCTGCGCCTTGCTCATGTTCTGGCGCGGCATGCGCGCGACAAAGCGGCGGATTTCGGTGAGTTGCGCGTTCACCCTCTCATCCTGCTGCCACAGGGCCGAGATGGCGTCGCTGTCGTCCTGTTCATAGATATCCAACACTGGGCGAAACATGCGTTCGACCTGCGTGACCATCTGCAACAGTTCATGCCGGACCGAAGACATCGCGACGCTTGCACGGGATGCGCTGGGATCACCCAGCGGGCTGAGCGCGTCCGTGAACTGATCCATCGCGTTTGCCTCGACTTTCGATTCCGGCAGCAGCAAGGCCATCGGGCGTTCCATCCAATTCACAAAACCGGTGGCCAGCACAAAAACAGTCAGGTTGAACCCGATATGGGCCAGGATCAGCGACTGCCCTGCCCCGGCAATCATCAACGCCTCATGCGCGCCGCTGACGTTGACCGCGATCAGCATCAGCAGCGCCGCGCTGCCCCGCAGAAGCAGGTTGGCCCACGGGATGCGCCGAGCCGTGATGGTCATGTCACGCGTCAGCCAGATCGGAATAAAGGCCGAACCCAGGTTAGCGCCCAGCACCAGCGAGAGCCCAGCGGCAAAAGGGATGGCTCCGATCTGGACCAGCGTCACACACATCAGGATCGTCGCGACCGAGCTATGCATGACAAAAGCCAGGACCGCACCCACGATGAAGGCGCTGAAGTAATCGCTTTCCAGATACCCTGCGATGGCTGGCAAAAAGGCGCTTTCCCGGATCGGATCGACCGCATCGCGCAGAAACTGCAGTGAAACCAGAATGAAGGCGATGCCCAGAACGATCCGCCCGATCAGCCGCACATTGGCCCTGTCGGACTTGAGGTAGAGCCACCCGCCCAGCGCCAGCAGCACCGGTTGCAGCCACCCCAGATCGTAAGACAGCACCTGAATGACAAGGGCCGCACCAAGATCGGCGCCCAGCACCCCGGCCAGCGCAAGGCCAAAGCTCACCATCCCCGCCGCGGCAAATCCGGTCAGCAGAACTGTTACTGCGGCCGAGCTTTGCAGGATCGTAGCCAGAACCATGCCAGCTCCGCCTGCAACAAAAGTGTTCGAGTGGCGCGTCAAGATCGACTGAAACAGTGCACCAAAACGCCGTTCGATCCCCGTGCGCACCAACCGCACGGCAAACAGCAGCAACATCGTTGCTGCGAAAATCTCGATCAAGAACCCTGCGATAGCCATCTGTTCACACTCCGCTGGCCCGGGTCGCACAGTCGGGCGCCCGGTGTTTTATTATCTGCTTTTGAACGGATGCTAACATTCGCAGTATCGTTTCCTGTGGTCCAATTCCGGCGCGTGGTACCGCTAACGCGCCGGAATTGCGTCATTTAGCTATAGCGATAGGGCCGTCCGGCCTTGAGCATTTCGGCATTATAGCGCTTGAAAATATCCACAACCTTCGCCTTGGTTTCGGACTCGGCAGCGATTTCATCCCAGAACTTGACCGCAGCTTCCTCGACCGTTGCCCATTCCTCGTCCGGGATGGTGGTCAGCTGCATCTTGGTGCCGTTCACACGAAGATTGGCCTCTCCGCCCCAATACCACCACTGACGATAGTAGTGCGACTGGTCGCAGCAAACCTTGAACAGGGTCTGCAGGTCTTCGGGCAATTCGTTCCAGCGGTCCATATTGGCAAAGAAGTGACCTGCCCAGGCGCCCGAGATGTTGTTGGTCAGGAAGTAATTGGTCACATCAGCCCACCCAACGGTGTAATCCTCGGTGATGCCCGACCATGCGATACCGTCCAACTCGCCCGTTTGCACCGCGACCTCGATGTCTTCCCACGGCAGGGTGACGGGCACGACGCCGAATTGCGACAGGAACCGGCCCGCCGTCGGGAAGGTAAAGACGCGCTTACCCTGCAGGTCCGCGAGGCTGTTGATCGGGTCCTTGGTGGCAAAGTGGCATGGGTCCCAAGCACCGGCACTGATGTGTTTCACGCCGACCTTCGAGTATTCCTCGTCCCAGATCTCGTTCAGGCCCCACTGGTTGAACAGGACCGGCACGTCCAGCGAATAGCGCGAGGCAAAGGGGAAGTATCCACCGAAAACGGTAACTTCGGTGGGCGAGGCCATCGAGTCATCGTCCGACTGTACAGCATCGATCGTGCCTTTCTGCATGGCGCGGAACAGCTCTCCGGTCGGGACCAGCTGGTCGGAATAGAAAAGCTCGATCTGCATCCGGTCGCCAGCGATCTGGTTGAACATCTTGATCGCCGGATCGATTACGTGTTCGGCCAGCGCGGGCCCTGCATAGGTCTGCATCCGCCATGTTATCGTGCCCTGCGCCAGCGCGGGCGTGGCCAGCGGTGCGGCGGCGACGCCCACCCCGGCGGTCTTCAGAAACTTACGTCTTGTCGTCATGTCAATTTCCTCTCCGTTGAAGTTTGCGTGCCCATTCTGCGGGCATTCTTGTTAATTCCCATAAACATAACCGGGCAGCCAAAGCGCGATTTCCGGAAATGCCATTATAATAATCAGGGCCAGCACCATCACACCGACAAACGGAATGATCGATTGGTAGATGTCCTTCAGCCCGATCTCTGGCGGTGCCATCGCGCGCATCAGGAACAGGTTGTAGCCGAAAGGCGGCGTCATATAGGCGATCTGCGTGGTGATCGTATACAGCACCCCGTACCAGATCAGGTCAAAACCCAGCGCACCAACCAAGGGCACATAAAGCGGCGCCACGATCACCAGCATCGCGGTGTCATCCAGAAAGGTGCCCATGACAATAAAGCTGAGCTGCATCAGCACCAGGATCATCCAGGGCGACAGGCCCAGTTGTTCGGTGAACAGGTTCTCGATGGCCTTCACCGCGCCCAATCCGTCGAACACGGCACCAAAGCCCAGCGCGGCGAGGATGATCCACATGAACATGCAGGAGATCGCCAGCGTCTGCTTCGTGCAATCCTCGAATATCTTCCACGTCATCCGGCGTTTGAGCACTGAGACGACCAATGCCGTCAGCGCCCCTATGGCCGAGCTTTCCACCAGCGAGGTCCAACCGTTCACAAACGGCACCATCATAGCAGCAAAGATGATCAGCGGTAGCGCCCCGGCCCCCAGCAACCGGATTTTCTCGGACCACGGCACCTCGTGGGCGTCTTCCATTGCAGGGCCGAGTTCCGGCTGAATGCGGCAGCGAATCCAGATATAAAGGATGAAGAGACCTGCCATCAGCAGACCCGGCAGGATACCTGCCAACCACAACTGCCCGACTGGCTGCCGCGCGATCATCGCATAAAGTACAAGCACTACAGACGGCGGCACGAGAATACCGAGACTTGATCCCGCCTGAATGACCCCGGTCACCATCGTCTTGTCATAACCACGCCGCAGAAGTTCCGGCAGCGCGATGGTTGCACCGATGGCCATCCCGGCAACGCTCAGGCCGTTCATGGCCGAAACCAGCACCATCAGCCCGATGGTACCAATCGCCAAGCCACCATTCACCGGCCCCATCCACACGTGGAACATGCGATAAAGATCATCAGCCAGACGGCTTTCACTCAGCACGTAGCCCATGAAAATGAACATCGGCAGCGTCAGTAGCGGGTACCACTTCATCAGCTTCATTGCGGCCGAGAACGTAATATCCTGCCCGCCCGTTCCCCACAGCGCCAACGCGGCGATGGTGGCAACCGCACCGATCGCGCCAAAGACGCGCTGGCCAGTGAACAGCATCAGCATCATTAGCGCGAACATGAAGATGGCGATAAATTCCTGGCTCATGCCCGGCTCACCCCGATTTCCTGCCCGTTGATCCGGGCTATGTCTTTGAAGAATTCCGAAATAGCCTGCAGCAACATCAGGAAGAAGCCGAACACCATGATGGCCTTGATCGGCCAGATGTAAGGTCGCCACGCGGTCGAGGACCGCTCCAGACGTCCGATCTCTTCACCGCCGGTCAACAGACCTACGAAATATGAGACCGGCTCATCCCCCCAATAGCCAAGACTATACGCTGTCGATCCCAGCCCGCCATAGAGCAGCACACCCAGGTACAGGATCAGCAACAGCACGGTGAAGGCATCGAACCATGCTTTCTTAAGCGGGCTCCAGTTGTGATAGAACAGGTCCATCCGCACGTTCGAGCCCAGCTGGATCGAATATGGTCCGCCGACGATGTAATAGGTCACCATCGCAAACTGCGCCATTTCCAGCGTCCAACGCGATGGCAGAAAAAACGTTTTCGAGATCGAGGACCACAACAGGATCCCCATCATCACGAACAGCCCCCACATCATCAACCGGCCAATTCGGTAGTTGATCGCATCAACTACCCGTACATATGACGCCATCGCCTTGATCACACAGCACCCCCTTCGCCAAACCCGGCAAGAGTGCGGTCGATCCACAGCACCAGGTGTTCAGCCATGGCCTGCTGCTGCTGTGGCATTCCGATCAGATCATTTCGAATCTCGATCATGACGTTCAGCAATCCATTTGGATAAGCCTGCACATCCAACGTGTGGGCCACCCCATCTTTGGCGGAATACGGTTCGTTCAGACGCGTCTCAAAAGATGGCTGCGCGGGAACCGCCCCCATCATCGCCAAGGCAAATCGGTCGTCGCGACCGTGCAGGATGCCCAGCTCAACCGAACGTTGGAGGCCATGGTAGACTGGGGTGAAACTGTGCACCGTCACCAACAGGTTCAACGACGGGCGGTGTTGCTCAATTTGTCCCGACACAGCCTGCGTGAAGGGAAGATAGATATTCTCGACCCGTGTTTGACGCTCCTTCAGCGTCATCCGGGCATTCGCGGGAATGTCATAGTGTTCACTATTGACCGGCATGGCGCCTGCGGCTTCGGGCGGGCGGTTACAGTCGTAGACCAGACGGGAGATGCCGCCGCGAACTAACGGCGCGGACATCAATCCCGCCATCTGCTGCGCGACAGCCAAAGCGCCGGGGTCCCAAGCGATGTGGCTTTCCCGAGCCTCAGCCGTCAGACCCATGTCCCCCAAAAACGCTGGAATACGGTTCGAGGCGTGCTCGCACACTAGCAACACCGAAGGTGCGCCATCCGCTGCGTCTGTATGAACAACTGTTCCGAAGTCCAATGTGCTGCCCTGCGATTCCGTGAAAGTAGTTTGTGGAAAAATTTCCACACGATGCATTCACCTGTCAATATTTTTCCTGTACAAATTTAAACAGAGCAGGTTGTGCTGAAAAATTCTGCACAGGCCGCCATTTCTGACGCAGGAGGACCCACAGGTGCGGGTAACAGACAGGCTGCTGGCCCATCGAGACGAAATGACCCCGTCTGAAAGGCAACTGATAAGCGTCCTGCTGGATGACTACCCTATGGCCGGTCTTGGCAGCATTACCGAACTGGCCAGCGCGGCCTCGGTCTCGACCACAACCGTCGCTCGGATGCTGCAAAAGACCGGGTTTGGTGGCTATCCGCAGTTTCAGACGGCCCTGCGAGGTGAGGTCAAGGAGATGATCTCGGGACCCGCAGCCAAGCGCGATGTCTGGCAGAACGATCTGCCCGAGGAGCATATCCTGAACCGCTATTCCCAGCAGGCGTTGGCCAACCAGAAACGCACTATTGATGAGGTCGACCCGGCAGAGTTCGACCGCTTCTGTACTCTGCTCTGTGATCCCAACCGGCGTATTTTCATTACCGGAGGCCGCATCACCGGCGCGCTGGCCCAGTACCTCTATCTGCACATGCAGATGATCCGCCCCGATGTGCGGATGCTGCCCTTTGCGGCATCATGGACCCATGATTTGCTGGATGTTCGCAGGGATGACGTGCTCATCGCGCTGGATGTGCGGCGCTATGAGAACTCGACCATGCTGATCGGGCAACTCTGTCAGGAGCGTCAGGCCGAGATCGTCCTGTTCACCGATCAATGGCGGTCCCCCATTCACAGACTGGCCAAACATACCTTTGCCGCACGCATCGCTGTCCCATCGGCGTGGGATTCGATGGCGGCGCTCATGGTCCTGATGGAATGCGTAATCGCCGAGGTGCAGGAACGCCTGTGGAACTCGGTCAAGGACCGCACCGCCGAGCTTGAACAAGCCTTCGATCGCACCAAGCTGTTCCGGAAGTTCGGTCAAAGCTCAGGCTCTTAAGCGAAAACGGAACAACTGCGCGTGAGGAGTGTTGCCAGCACGCTGGCAGGTGGTCACTTTGGGGTCATGACTTTTGTAACCGAAAACCAGTTGCCGCTGCTGATCCTGTTCTTTCTGATCGGATCGATTGGAACCGCGTTTCTGTTTCGCAAGCCGGCAGGGCACCGGGCGTGGAAACTGGCGGATCTGGTCTGGGTCGTTCTGGGTGGTATCGGGGCGCTGGTGGCGGTTCTGGCCGGTCTTTACACCTCAGACAGCTCGCGATTGGACCGGCAGATCGACGTGGCCTATGCGGCCACGCTGGCTTTTGACCGCGACGCTGCTCGGTTCAGGTTGCGGTTCTGCGATCCGGCCTATGACCCGGACACCGCTGTGTTGTGTGACAGGGTCGAGTTCCTGTCCGCCTCAACCGCCAGCAATGCCGACCTGCCCCTGTTCATCGCTGTGACCAATGAGGTCGCCCCGTTGCAAGGGCTGCAATTCCTGTTTGGGCGGCAGGAAAAGGACGAGATAGACCAGATGGCAGCCAAGGCAGACGCGTTCAATATCGACCAGTTTCTGGTCTTCACCACGCTGGACGACAAAACTCAGGCCGCCATCGACAGTATGCGCCGCAAAGTGCCCGCGATTGCCGGGGACTACCTGATCCTGGCCCAAAGCTATGATGATCTGGTCGAACAGGTCAGCAAGCTGAAAGACGAGTGGGAGTATCTTCAGGCCAACGCCCATATTCTGGTGCTGCAGATCATTGCCCTGTGTCTGGTCAGCTTTGCCGCGCCGTTCCGTCTGGGTAAATCCGTGGTCGAGCTGCGAACGACCCTTACCGCCGATACGCCTGCGCCAACTGCTCCGGATCGGCCCCAAGAAAATACCGGGTCAGAGTCCACAGATTCCGCGCGCCCCGACGCAGCCACCCCACCTGTACATAGCGGTCCGCACTCGTAACCGCGCGTGTCGTCAACAAAGTAATGCGGGGCACGGCGCGTGCCAACGCCACGTCCTCCATTAGCGGTTGATCGGGGTAGCCTCCGGCCGTTTCGTACATATGGCGCGGCAGAAGAATCCCCTGATCGCCATACGGCAGGCCAAACAGCTGGCTGCGTAGATTGGCCCAACCTGCCACCCAAGCGGGCCAAAACCCTTTTGCTCCGAAGGCCAAACGAAAAGCCGCCGGTTTGCCAGTGGCAAGGTGTTCACCCACCTCTTTGCTCCACCCCTCCTGCAGCACTGTATCGGCGTGCAAAACCAACAGCCAATCCCCCTTGGCCGCCGCGCAGCCTCGCCGCAACTGCCCGCCGCGTGACGGGGCACCGGTGACGATCTCGGCCCCGGCCTCATCAGCGATTTCAAGGGTCAGGTCGGTCGAGCCGCCATCGGTGACGATCAACTCGCGGATCAGACCGGTGTGCAGACCCTCCATCAGCGCTGGCAAGGTTTCCGACAGAGCCTCGCCCGCGTTCCGGGTCGGGATGACGATGCTGATCGGTGCTGGCAAGGCGGATATCCTCTGGTCATGGCGGCGGGAACTCCTATATCACGGGGCCAAGGGAAATGACGAGGACCACCCGATGCCCAATCGCCGTATTCTGCGCCTTAGCGGCTCGGACACCGACAGCTTCCTGCAAGGGCTGGTGACTAATGACATTGCCGGGCTGGACACTGGACTGGTTTATGCGGCGTTGCTGACCCCTCAGGGCAAGTATCTGGCGGATTTCTTTCTAAAGCGCGATGGTGACGCGGTTCTGTTGGACGTCTCTGAAGACATCGCCGACGAATTCGTCAAACGGCTGGGCATGTACAAACTGCGCGCCGATGTTGCGATCGAGAACAGCGGCCTGAACCTGCAACGCGGCACGGGTCCGGCGCCCGAGGGTGCCCTGCCCGACCCGCGCCACGCGGATATGGGCTGGCGTGACTATACGCCCGAGGCTGAAACCGACGACGGCACCGACTGGGACGCCATCCGTGTGCAGCACTGCATCCCCGAAACCGGCATCGAACTCACGCCCGACAGCTATATCCTCGAATCCGGGTTCGAAGCGCTGCACGGCGTCGATTTCAAAAAGGGCTGCTATGTCGGGCAGGAAGTCACCGCGCGGATGAAGCACAAGACCGAACTGCGCAAAGGGTTGCGCAGAGTCCGGGTTGAAGGCGCGGCCCCTGTCGGGACGGAAATCACATCCGGCGGCAAACCGGCAGGCTCGTTATTCACCCAGTCGAATGGACAGGGGATTGCCTATCTGCGCTTTGATCGCGCTACCGAAGACATGCAGGCCGACGGGGCCACGGTCACTTTGACGACGTAACATGTTGCCAAACCGGCACGGCTGAACTGCCAAGCGGCCCGGCACGGTTTGAACTAGGCCATTGGCGCTGCCAATCTGGTGCAAGTTCAAAGACCCGGATGAGCATATGTTCAAATTGTACCGAGCGATCTGGCGCGCCAGCGCCGGGCGGCAGATTATCCTTATTATCCTGTCCCTCGCCATCGCGGGTCTGGCCGCGGTCCCGCTGGAGTTTCAGCGGGACATTATCAACCACCTCACATCTGATGATATCAGCACGGAACGGCTGATCTATCTGGGCACAGGCATGATGTCGGTCATCCTGCTAAGCCTCGCCCTGAAATGGTTGCTGGGCTTTCGCGCAGGCACTCTGGGCGAGGACATGATCCGCATGATCCGCCAGCGGCTTCTGGTCCGTGCATCGGACATAAGAGAAACGGGTGAGACGGTGCGCAAGGGCACGATGACCACAGCCATCTCTGCCGAGGCTGAAGAGCTGGGCAAGTTCGCCGGTGGCGCGTTCTCGGACCCGGTGGTGCAGATCGGCACGCTAATCAGCGTGATCGGCTATATCTCGTCAACCCAGCCCGGCTTGGGCATGATCGCCTTTTCCATGATCGTACCGCAGATCATCATCGTGCTGATCTCACAGCGCAAGGTGAACATCTTTGTGGCGGAGCGTGTTCGCATTCTGCGCAACGCCACCGACAAGCTGACGATCGAAGATATCAACGATGTGGCCCGTGACATAGACGCCCAGTTCGACGATATCTTTGAAACCCGGCGCCGCATGTTCCTGTGGAAACTATCGGCAAAATTTCTGCTGAGCGTCATCAACGGCGCGGGAACGGTCGGCGTTCTGATGTTGGGTGGTTATCTGGTTCTGAACGGAAAAACAGATGTCGGCACTGTGGTCGCAGCCACCAGCGGCCTCAGCCGCATTCAGGGCCCCACCGCCTTTTTGATTGCCTTCTACCGACAGGTCAGCGCTAACCGCATCAAATACGAGTTGATGATGGAACTCTTCGGCCCAAACCCGGAACGCTATCGCTATCTGAAAAGCCGGCAATAAAAAAGACCGCGCGGCGGGTGCCTGCACGGTCTTTTACTGTTTCCAACGGACGAGGGTTTACGCGCGTTCGGAATACTCCATGCTTTCGGTGTTCACCACGATCATCTCATCCTGACCGATGAACGGCGGCACCATGACCTTGACACCATTGTCCAGAATCGCCGGTTTGAACGAGTTCGCAGCAGTCTGACCTTTAACCACCGGCTCGGTTTCGACGATCTTGCAGGTCACTTTTTGGGGCAGTGTGGCGTTTAGTGCCTCACTTTCATAGAATTCGACCACGATGGTCATGCCGTCCTGCAGAAACGGGCGGCGTTCGCCCAGCAGTTCGGCGGGCAGTTCGATCTGCTCATAGGTCTCTGAATCCATGAACACCAGCATGCCATCAGATTCGTACAGGAACTGCTGATCTTTCTGCTCCAGGCGCACACGTTCGACCTTGTCCGCCGAGCGGAAGCGTTCGTTCAGCTTCGAGCCATTGCGCAGGTTGCGCAGTTCGACCTGCGCGAAAGCACCGCCTTTACCTGGCTTTACGTGATCCACTTTAACCGCAGCCCACAGCCCGTCGTTATGCTCAAGCACATTGCCGGGGCGAATTTCGTTCCCATTTATCTTGGGCATTACATAATTCCTTCACAAACGGTTGATGCGTCAGTTCCCGTCCCTATATCTGGCAGGACACCACCTGACAAGACAACGAGACCTAGTGCTGCACTTGCAGCGAGCCATGCACATGACGCAACGCAACTATGCATTTTAGCTGTATCCGAATCACGTCGAATAGGTCATAAGAACCGTCACGCCGAAAATGCAAGAGCAAGAACAACAAGGATAACGAGATGAGAGATTTCGTTGACGGCACTGCCTTTAACAATGAGCAAGGCAATCGTGCACGCAAACTTTTCGCGGCCGTTGTGTTGGCTGCACTTGATGACGCTATCGCCGATGACAAGAAATACGGCAATGGCCCCGAACAAATCGCCCGCTGGGCGCGTTCGCGCGATGGTCGCGAAGTGCTGTCCTGTGCGGGTATTGACCCGAACGAACGGGTTGTCAGCGGACTGATGGAGTTCGTTGGTCGTGGCGTGCGTACTTCGGTCGCACTATCGCGTGAAGAAAGCGAGCGCCGCAATGCCGCTCAGCAGGCAGAAGCCGCATAAATCAGTCGACTTCTGAAGGAAAAAACGCGCTTCCGTACTTCCGGGGCGCGTTTTTCTATTCCCCTGTCAAAAGAATAGCAACCACTGGCGGGCGACCCAGATTTCAGCCGCCAACAGGGCGGAAAAGAACAGTTTCGCGGACAGGGACAGACCCCTGTTCCACAGCACAGCATAGGCCCCTGCGCAAATCACCACCGAGATCGGTGCAACCCAAAGGGCATGGTGGGCGCTGTCCCAATAGCTGACCGGACTGTGAAAGACCCAATCACTCAGCGGCCAGAACTGAGGCCGCCCGTCACCTGCGTGCAGCAGGAAATCCATCGCCAGGTGCAAAAGACCAGCGGACGCGGCAACCGTCAAAACCCGCCAACCGCACCAAAGACCGAGCACCAGCGCCAGCCCCCATAGGATAAACGAGTTGTCGATGGCAAATACTGTCTGCCAGGCAGATGAAAAGTAGAGCTGATCGAACACCACCTGCTCGGGAATACCCAGAACGAACAATGACACGCTCGCCATTACATAGAGCGACAGATCAGGCAGTAAGGACCCCAGCACTGCAGCCCAAAGGATGCGCCCGCGCGCAGGTCGCGCAAAGGCGGCGGCACCGATCAAAAGATGCGCCGGCGTGTTCATCCGGGCTTTCCCTTTAGGCTCAAATCAGGTCATCTGCGCGCCAACGTATAGGAGACGGCTATGGTTCGCGCCATCATGATTCAGGGCACCGGCAGCAATGTCGGAAAATCGGTTTTGGTCGCCGGGCTGGCGCGCGCTTACACGCGGCGGGGGCTGAAAGTAGCTCCATTCAAGCCGCAGAACATGTCAAATAATGCCGCCGTGACGGAAAACGGAGGCGAGATTGGCCGCGCGCAGGCCCTGCAGGCACGCGCCGCGATGCGACCGACCCACACTGACATGAACCCAATCCTGCTAAAGCCGGAAACTGATACCGGTGCCCAGATCATCGTTCAAGGCCAGCGCTCCGGCACAATGAAAGCGGGGGACTATCGCAAGGACAAATCCAAATTGCTGAGTGCCGCGCTTGAGAGCTTTGACCGGCTGTGCGACGACGCCGATCTGGTGCTGATCGAGGGTGCAGGCAGCCCGGCCGAGACCAACCTGCGCAAGGGCGACATCGCCAATATGGGCTTTGCCTGTGCCGCAGAGGTGCCGGTTGTTCTGGTGGGAGATATCCACCGCGGCGGTGTGATCGCTCAGATCGTGGGCACGCAAGCAGTTCTGGACACAGGCGATCTGGAAATGATCCGAGGCTTTGCCGTCAACCGATTCAAGGGCGATGTCTCGCTGTTCGACGAAGGGCGCGATGACATTGCCGCGCGTACAGGCTGGCCGTGCCTGGGTGTTGTTCCCTGGTTTCATGACGCCTGGAAACTGCCCGCCGAGGACATGATGGACATCCGGTCCCACAGCGGGGGCGCCTGCAAGGTCGTGGTTCCGCAACTGGAGAGGATGGCCAATTTCGACGATCTAGATCCGCTGTCAGCCGAACCCGGCGTCACGGTCGAAATCATCCCGGCCGGACGCCCCCTGCCCGGCGATGCCGATCTTGTGCTGCTGCCGGGCAGCAAGTCCACCATTGGAGATCTATACTATTTCCGGGCACAGGGTTGGGATATCGACCTCTATGCCCATGTCCGCCGGGGCGGCCATGTTTTGGGCTTATGTGGCGGCTATCAGATGCTTGGCAAGACCATCGCCGATCCCGAAGGCGTGGATGGACGCCCAGGCACTGTCGAGGGGCTGGGGCTGTTAGATGTGGCCACCACCATGGCAGGCAAAAAACAGGTCACCCTGCGCACCGCGTGTACCGTCCCCGAGAACGAGCCGCTCACCGGCTACGAGATACACATGGGACGAACCGAAGGCCCCGATTGCGAACGCGCCTGGCTTGAGATTGATAACCGACCAGAGGGCGCCGTTGACAAGACCGGTCGTATTCGCGGCAGCTATCTGCACGGTATTTTCTCGTCCGATCTTTTTCGCGCCCGCTATCTGCGGCAGTTGGGCGCGACCTCAGACTTGTCATATGAGGATGGGGTTGAGGAAACGCTGGACGCGCTGGCGGACCATCTGGAGCGTCACATGGATCTGGACCGTCTGCTGGACCTGGCCCGGGCGCCCAAAAGGCCCTAAGGCCTAGTCCAGTTCCCGCTCGGCCAGCGCCCGGTAAATCTCGCGCCGCACCATCTTACGGACATTGCGGGTGATGCGCTGACCCAAAACGCCTTGCAGCTCTTCCCGAACAACCTGAGCAATCAGTGCCCGAAGCGCATCTGCGTCCATCGTCAATGATTCTGGTTGCGCCTCGGGTGCATGCGGCGTGGCAGAGGCTGCAGTTTTCGGATCGCGGATAAAGGTTGCCGTGGGCTCGACCCTCTCAGCTTCGGCACCGCCTTTCCCGGCTTCGTTGGTTTCAGCCCGGGCGTTCCAGGCAAGCGGCTTGTTCGGTGTGCCGGAATAGGCATCGTCGCTTTCACCGTCCGGCTCCCACTGGTCCTCGGTGCGGGCAATCGCGGCTTCCAGCGCTTCGATCTTGGCACTCAGGCTACCGGCAAGGCCATCCTCAGCCTCGGTGTTTGCTTGCTGTTCGACAGCAGGTTCGGCGTGTTTGACAATATCGCAAGCCCGCAGAAGCATCGGCTTGACGGAATCTTCCGCCTTGTAGGCCGATTCCTTTTTCTCAGGCTGAAGCTGCTCAATCGTCACCGGTTCATTGACCCGCAACGCGTCGGTCAGAACCAGTCTGCCAGGTTTTCTTGAAAGGGACGACGCCAGGACTCCCGGCGTTTTTCGGTCTTCTTCGGTGACCAGACGCTTAATCGAGGACAGGACGTCCTCGATTCCCGCTTTTACGACTTTATCCGTCATTGTTCTCTACCGCTCTATCCTCAGGATCGAGTGTAGCTAAACAAACCGGACCTCACAACAGGTAGTATTGGCCCTTAGTCGCGACGCAACGCTTTGAGGACCCGATCCAGATCCCTGCTTTGCCGGCTGACCTGCGCCGGAGCCTTCTTCACCAGGTTGTAGTAGAGTGTCGGATCATAGATTTGCACAGCCAGACCCAGACGCTCCGCCGTGAGCAGACCTTGCGCCTGCAGCAACTGGTATGCCGCACGGGACCGTTCGGTGCGCGATGCGACCTCGGCCAATTGTGCGTCCAGCAGATCCTGCTGAGCGTTCAGCACGTCAAGAGTTGTCCGCGCACCCAGTGTCGCCTCTTCCCGGATACCATCAAACGCAACCTGCGAGGCGCGGACCCGTTCAGTCGATGCCCTCAGGCTGGCAGTCGCCGCCTGAAATGCAGCATAAGCGTCAGCCACCCCTTGGGTGATGTCCTTCTGCACGTTCAATAGGTTGGCGCGCGACGCATCCCGTGTCGCCATTGCCCGGCGGACCGTGGCAGCCAGTCGGCCACCAGCGTAGATCGGCTGTTCTAAGCGCAGCGCGATGGTTGCATCTTCGAGGCTGTCATCGTTGTCATAGCTTTCGCGGATACCTGCATCAGCGTTCAGCCTGACATTCGGACCAAGATTGGCACGCTGCTGCTGCACGACCAGGTCAAGCGCACGCACCTGGTGCTGAGCTGCCTGAATGGCCGGATGGTTACGCTGCGCCAGGCTGACAGCTTCACCCTCGGATCGCGGTAGATTCGGCAGGCTCGGCTGACCGGCTGTGCGCCCAGGGGCTTTACCAACTGCGTTGACATATTCCGCCTGCGCAATGCTCAGGTTACCACGCGCGACCGCAAGGTCCGCTTGCGAGCTGGCCAACTGCGCCTGGGACAGCGCGACGTCCGTACGGGTCACCTCACCCACATCAAAGCGGTCCTGCGAGGCCCGCAATTCCTCGGCCGACACATCGACGTTGTTCAGACGGATTTGCACTGTTTCTTCCTGCAGCAACACGCCCAAATAGGCGTTCACACCGCGGAACAGGACCTGCTGTTCGACGTCCAACAAGGTCTGACGTGTTGCCAGAACCGTTTCCTGCGCCGACTGCTTACCCAAGACCGAGAAGCCGCCGTCATAGATCAATTGACTCAGCGTGAGTCCGGTAAAAAAGTTAGTCGGTTCATTCCTGACCACGCCCAGATCTGTAGAATTGCGTGTATAGTCCTGACTGACCTCCACTGCCCAGTTTATGATCGGGCGCAGCGCCGACAATGCGATTGCGACGTCTTCATCAGCCGCACGCAGCAACGCGCGGTTCTGTTCCAGCAAGCCGCTCGTGTTGTAAGCCCCAATAAACGCATCAGTCAGGTTATCAGCCCAGACCGCGCGTCCCGGCACGGCACTCAACGCGATTCCCGCGGTCAATGCCAATGCCTTTACAAACTTGCCCCCCGTCCATGAACGCATAACGAAATCCTTCTCAAACCAAAATTACGCTGCCCTGACCGTAGTTTGCGCGTTTGTTTTCAACTAATCAAGGCAACAGAAAAATATGAGAAAGAATTATAGCGAAAATGCACACTCCGCACAAAATGCCTGTAAAACTGGGGCGTTGGCATTGAAGGCATGGCGCCAGGTCACTCGTCCCCCGGATTTGTGCCCGATCCGAACGGTGCCAAGCTTTCCTTCCACAAACAGGCAGGCAATGCGCCCGTGATCCTTGAGTTGTACGATCAGCGCCTCTGGCACCTGCTCGACGCCACCTTGAATCATAATCACGTCATACGGGCCATGCTCGGTGGCGCCCTGTGCCAGCGGGCCGACATGTACGATCGCGTTGTCGGCCTCCGCCTCCATCAGGATCGTCTGCGCCTCTGTGGCAAGGGCTTCGTCCTCTTCCACGGCCACGACCAGTTGCGCCATGCGTGCCGCTACTGCGGTGGAATATCCCATTGCGGGGGCAATATCCAAAACAATTTCATCATTCGAGATATTCAGCACGTCCAGCATCTTGGCCAGCGTCCGCGGCTCCAGCAGGCAACGCCCGTTCCCCAGATCGATCACACCCTCGGCATAGGCGGCCTCGCGCTGAGAATCCGGTACAAAGTTCTCTCTCTGGACGGTCAACATTGCGTCAATGATAGGGAATTTCGTGACATCCGAGGGTCGGACCTGCGTATCAACCATCGTACGGCGCCGAGTTGCGAAATCTGTCATTGGATCGCTCATGTTAGTCCCAAGTATGTCCGGCTTGTGCCATATTCAGACGAAACCGGCAACGGCTGTCGCGTTGAAAATTTGGCCGGATCGCAGGAACTTGGTGTCGCACCGCGCCATGTCGCACCACATGGGAACGGATTTTTGCAATCAACCCACTGGACGCCCCTGACGAAAGGTGTTAAAACGCCTGCCACACCACGGCAAGTATTTGATTTTGCTTGAAAAGGCGAGTTGGCGGAGTGGTGACGCAGCGGATTGCAAATCCGTGTACACCGGTTCGATTCCGGTACTCGCCTCCATTTTATTCTAAATCATTGACTTAGCCCTGTGGTGCTCGGGTGTGACACAAAGTGGGACACACCTACGATGATGCAGTCATCCTATCTAAGCCTTTCTAGACACGGCGTTTATTACTTCCGCTGGCCTATCCCTCCGTCTTCTGAGCAAAAGAGAACATCAGTAAGAATATCGCTGCGTACTCGCTGCCCGCATAGGGCTGGTGATCTCGCGCGCTTTCTTGCATCTTGCGGTCGATTAATACCGGATCAAACAAACGTGCCCCGACTAAGACAAGACCAAATCCGATCAATGGTGCATCGGTACTTCAAGGCTTCGCTCGACAAGTATTTGGAACGGCTAAACGACAAAGGCTTTCCAGATGGATCAATCAGTGCGATGCAGCAAGAGATTGAAATCCATGAAAACGCTGCGGAAGGCGAGGACCTACTGTCCGACCTTTATCTCGACAGCGATGCGTTTTGCAAAGCCTCTGACATAAGCCCACAGGACTGGGACGATAACGAGATGGACCTTCGCCGGGAGTGGCGAAAGGGGCGCAGAGATATGCTTAGGCGCGTTCTGGAGGCCGTAGAACGCCTTGAACACTATTCTTATGATGACACGCCAGCCGTGACGATATCGCCGCCAGCAAAAGCCCTCTCTGCCTCTTCGGCACTAGGCACAGCGATTGATGACTTCATTAAGGAACATTCGCGTCAGTGGGCGGAAAAAACAATTGTCCAGAACCGCGCGTACTTGAACATCCTAATTGAGTACTTCGGGCCAGACCGGTTGCTGAGCACGATTACGAAGCAGGATGCGAACGCAGTCAAAAAAGTTCTTCAAGCCTTACCATCCAGTCGGAACACCAAGTCTGCATTAAAAAACATTCCTTTGATGGAAGTCATCAAGCTGCCGGGTCAGAAGAAGATCGCCCCCAAGACGATCAATAGCCACATACAAATGTTCAAGAGTTTTTTTTGATTGGGCCGAGCGGCACGGTTATTCGCCGCACAGCCTCTTCGACGGCATGAAGGTAGCAAAAGACAAAAACAGTAAGAGCCAGCGCAAACCCTTCTCTCCTGAGCAAATCCGGCTTTTGCACACTGAACTCACCACGAACCCGTCTGGGCTCGTGCGTAAGGACAGCCACAAGTGGGGGATGCTGCTTGGCATATTCACTGGAGCCCGGCTGAATGAAATATGTCAACTCGACATCAAGGATGTGCAGCAAGAATGCGGCACGTGGTTCCTCAACATCACGGACGAAGGTGACGAAGACAACAAGAGCGTGAAGTCCACAGCAGCGCGACGGAAGGTTCCGGTACACCCAGATTTGATCCGCCTAGGCTTCCTAGACTTTGTGGGCAGCCGCCGACAAGGCACACGCTTGTTTCCTGACTACAGTTACAGTTCCAATGGCGGTTATGGGCGCAACCTTGGGCGTTGGTGTAACGAGAGTTTCTTGCCTAAACTGGGCCTCAAAGAGCCCGGATTGGTATTTCACAGCCTGCGACATACGGTCGTGACGCGACTAAGCCAAGCGGACGTTCCCGAGCCGATTGTCCAATGCATCGTTGGTCATGCGCGCTCTGGCGTTACGCAGGAGGTCTACAACCGAGAAGGCTACATATTGGCGCAACTCAAAGTCGCCATCGGACGGTTTCAGGTCTGAACCAGCCCCGGCGCTCCTTATCGTTACTAGTAATGAGGGAGCGCCGTAGGCGTGACCGAACAGGTGAATATCCAGATTAATATTCTTTTTTCTAATCAGGCCATGGATTAGCCCTACTGCAGCCCAGCATTCGCTTGCTAAATCTACACACAAAAAGATTAAAATGGTCTAGGCCAGCTTACCTGTCTCCCATGGTAGACCAGAATTTGGACAACCTTCCCACATAGCCTGTTGGGTGCAGTAGGTCATTGATATCCAAGCCAATCGGTGTGCTACTCCCTTCAAGTGTTTCACCAACACCCACTTCCACTCCGACCTTTCCGTCCACACCAAACTCTAAATGGAATGCCCTGCTCATTGCGTTGGCCAAGTCGTGTTCCAGCCCATGGTGAACGATGAAGCTGTCGTGGACGGGAAGGCAAGCATAACCCATGGCTGCGAACTGCAGCATGACTGCCTCTGCCAGATCACTATCCTTCCGCTGCAACCTAAGTCCCACCCCTGAGCCGAAGTACTGAGAGAACTCTGGGTATTGCGCTACAATGTACTGCTTGAACTCTGGCCAGTCTCGCCCGGTCAGGTCTGATGTGTAGCCCTCAATCTCACTCACGCGACTTACCTTGTCGGCGTTCAGGAGCGCGTTGAAAGTGCGTTTCACCAGTTGGCGTTCCTCCTTGTCGCCAGTCCTAGACAAACACCGTGCATAGGGGTCGTCAGGCACGTCTAAGCCTGCTTCCGCATACAGCATAGCAGCATGCAAGCCTGAGTAGTCCACTTCCACTGTGCGCTTGCCATCGATTAAGATGTGTGGCCTCAACCTACGTGGGCAACTGATCCACCACGCACCATAAAAGCGCCCCCCCTGTTGCCAATCGTTGTTGTTGAAGACGCGGTACACGGTGCGCGCGGCAAAGTCGAAGGACTGTGTTGCCTCTTCGTCTCGTGTCCCTCTGATGTGCACCATCTCTTTAGCAAGTTGTTCATCACTCAGCGCCAAGTCTGCCCAGTGTCCACTGAGCATCTCGTTGATAGCCCTCAACCGTTCTCGCGCTTCTTTAGTAAAGACAACATCGCCATACTCAATGAGGGTTTTGTTGCTGTCCTTAAGACGTATGCCCTCTGCATTTTCGCGCCTGCGAAGGTCTATGAAGGAAGCCCCTGTCTGACTTAGGTCACTTATTAGGTTGGGTGTCGCCATGTAGCGCGCGACCCGACTACGCTTATTCTCCGGGTCGTGCCAATGCGGCGTACTAAGCACCATAAGCCCTGCGTCCTGTAGTGCATTCATTGCGTCAACGAACGTGCGCGCCGAGATGAAGCTGGCACCGTATCGGGACTTGTTTAAGTCTTGTAGGGTCGTAGTGCCTTTCCCTATGCCGACTTCAAGTGTCGGATCACTAAGGTGTGCCCTAAACAATTCAAGAACAATGGATTTCAAGGAAGCCTCGAAGCGCACTTGAGCGTTGTGCCTCCTCCTACGTTGACCTTCCTGTCTAACCGATAGACCCGCGCACATGCGCGTTAGGTAGTTATTGAGTGATGGGTTGTCTGTAGTCCACTGCGGGTCGTAAGGGCGGGCATTCACGGCTGTGCATCTGTCTTCTTTGGAGAATTTTTGTCTTTCTCGGAGCGTTCCAATTGACGCATCGCATTCACAACCTCCATCGTTTCGACAGACACGCGAATGACGCGCTTGAGCAGCTCGATAACATCACCCTTGTAGTCAGCAAAACGGTACTCGTTGAACTTCTCAGCCACAGTGGGATCACGTGGCTTCTTTTCCTTGTACTGGTCCAATACCCATTCAAGACCAGAGCGGTTACCTAGCATGTAGTGCCAGCACTCGGCTGGGATGTTGGTCAGGGTCGTTTCTGTATCGAGCGTAATCGTGCCAGCCACTTTGTCAGCCTTTAAAATAGCTTTTGGGCTTAAGCCCGTTGACCGGGCTTTAGTGTCCCTTACATCTTCCCGACCAAGGGGCCACGGCTGCACCGTCTCATAACCGATATGCAGGTTCAAAAGCGTCTGCCCCCAGTCCCGCCATTGGTTAAAACCGGGATAGAAGGGGATGCGGGGGAATTCGCGATTGAGATTAATCGCATAGGTCTCGCGATAAATCGGATCATGAAGGACAGCATATACATAAGCGAAGATATCATCCTTGGTGATCTTGGCTCTTTTTCCATAATGCTTTGTAAACTTGTTGAGCGCCCAGTCAGTGATATTATCAGTTTTTGCGCCTTCCGCAGTGTAACGGAAACGAGGCAGGGTCTGGGAGCCGCCGGAAGCCGGGCTGACAAAGTTCAAATCAGGCAGACGATCAATGGCCAATGTCATGTAAGGCTTGCCAGTGCTATCGCCCATGAATGTTATCGAAGGGTTGGTTTTCTCACCCAATCCAAACACAGGTAGGGTTAAGTTCGACATCTCATTGAATGCCAAATCTCGATACATGAACTTTTTGGTAAATGGCCTATAATTTGCGTTAGTGATCCGCTTTGATGAGAAAGTATGGGACTTTCGGTTGAGCAAGTCTCGTTTTACAGAGCGCGTCCACTTTATCGTGTAGTCTAGTGCGTCTGCAATCTTCTTGGGGTCTTTAAGGGAACTTAAACGCTTCCTGTCTTTTTCATACATTGAGACAAGGTGTTTCGCCTTATCCTCCAAATTAGACCTCTGAAAATCGTAAACCCAGTCATCTCGGTTGGTAGCGACACCAAGCGTATAGATTTTGAAAATGGATCGTTCTTGACTGCTACTTTTGGCCGCTTTTGTCCTTTTGTCCCCAACTGGCAGCAAGTCTTCCCATTCGTTTTCATTTTGGTTGACCCAATTGGCACGTTGATCCGGTTTAATTGTGGTAAGTTTTGCGTCTGACAGCTTAGTTGCTGCCAGCCAAGCCAGCTTGTCCTCTGCTGTCTCCAACTCAGGTCTACGCACGTAACGGATATTGCAACCGCGCTGTTTTCGTTTGCCAAGCTGTCTGCGAACTAAAAACGATATTGCCACACCAGTCTGGATACCAAAGACGTTGTTTTTGGTCCCAGATAGCTTTGGGTTAGCGCGCACGTCTCCGCCGAGATCAACCACGTAAATCTCGTCGAACTCCTGCGCTACGTATCTACGGAAGCCATCAAAGGTCCTGCTATCGATGAAGCTGCGATTGGTAACAAAAGCAATTACTCCATCATCATGCAACCTGTCCGATGCCCAGCGGAAAAACCGAGCATACATATCATATACCTTCGTCTTCTGTGCCGTGCTTAGCTTAACAAACGACCGCTTAATCAGCCCGTCGATATGCGGATAGTTACGGTTCTTGTTATTGTCGTTCTCATTCTGCTGATTGGCATTGTAAGGAGGATTGCCTATTACGACTGATATCTTGCGCTTATTCTGGCGCTTTACGCGCTCCACATTCTCATCAGATATGGAAGCAAACAGGTCGAATTGGTGGCCAGCCTTTATGCCCAACCCACCGATGTTGTCGAGCGTATCCACAAAACAAAGATTGGGATACTCGGCAAACCGACCAGACACTGCTTGATATGTGGCTTCGATATTCAGATTGGCCACATAATAGGGCAGAATTGCGACCTCATTGGCATGCAATTCTTCAAGATACTTCTTTCTTAGCTTTTCCGGCTGGCCACGAAAATATTCGATCAATTCGCAAATGTAAGTGCCGGTACCGGTTGCAGGGTCAAGTATCTCCACCCCTTCGTCAATCAAGCGTTTGCCGAAGTGCTTGTCACACAGCCAATCTGCCCCCTCAATCATAAAGCGAACAATGTCGTTAGGTGTATAGACAACTCCCAATCGGTCAGCGGCGTCAGGGTTATAAACCTTATAAAAGTTTTCGTAGATAACCTTAAGAAAAGTCTGCTTCTCTGTGTGGCTGCTAATTTGTGCCGCGTTTGCATGGATGGCCGCATAGTATGGCTGCAAAGCGCGAAGCGTCGACTTTTTGACGTCGCGGGTGAAAAAGGCACCTTCCAGTTGGTACAGGAGCCGCGCGATATTGTTGTCGCGGTGGAAGTCAGCCTCGTCAAACACACGAGCAAAAATTTCTTCTGTTAGAATGTGCTGCAACAACATCTCGCGCACGTCCGCGCGGCCCAGTGTCGGATTAATGGTCTCTTTAGCGTGTTCCAAAAAGCGTTTGGCCGCCGTTTGGAACTTCTTATTTGACTTGTAGGCTTCGTCGATCTTTTCTCGAAGCGCCGCCAACACGGCTGGAAGGTCAACTTTAAACTGTTCGACAGCGCGCCGGAACTCTGCAATTTCTTGGCGTTCATAGGAGAAGAAAAGGGTAAGTAGACGATCTAGTGTCTCCGTGTCCGTCATCGCACATCGCAATACTTCCTCTTTGTTCTGTATCAGAACGGCAACGTCAGAGTTTTCGTAGATAATGTTGTCTTGGGGATAACCATTGCGCTGTTTGTTTTCGATCTCTTGATCCAAGTCATCATCGGTATCCTTCGCTTCCCAATAGCCCAACGGCACGCGCACATCATGCAAGATTGTGCCGTCTGGATAGACTTTGGTCTTGAGTTTGGTCTCGTAGAGCAATTCCGGAACAAAGATAAGTTCGCTGCCCTTGGCCCAGCTTTTCAACAGGTCCTTGAAGGCCTCACGGACAACCTGTTCGGTGGACGTACCAGAGAACTTTTTTAGACGATCAATCTCAGAAAGGTAAGAATTAATAAGTCTTTGGCTCATATTTGCCCCTGCTTTTTTTGGTCACGACTTTCTGACAAAGTGCTCAGACCGTCAACATGGGTTGTTGAGGCGCAGGCCTTCATTCTGAATTTGACGCAAATTTTTTCGAGCACCTATCTACTATCGTTGAGAACGCAATTACCCCCCGTACCCTTTGAAACACGGAAAAAACCTAAGCTCAGCCGTGGCGCTCGGCGGTCGTTTCAGGAGGAAGAGAGTTCTATCAGGACAATTACATCGCGCACGCCACACAATAAATCGCCTGCAAATCATTGACAAAACGCCCTGTTCTGCCAGATAGGTGTGACACACAGTGCGACACGTACTTCAACCTCGCACTCGATTACTCAAGCCTAACAATGGCTTAGGAAAATGGTAGCGGGTCCGGTACTCGCCTCCATTTAATTCTAAATCATTGACTTAACCCTGTAGTGCTCGGGTATGACACAAAGTGGGACACACCTACAATGGTGCAATCATCCTACCTAAGCCTTTCAAGACACGGTGTTTATTACTTCCGGTGGCCTATCCCTTCTTCTATTGAGGAAAAGCGGACATCTGTAGGAATATCGCTACGTACCCGCTGCCCGCACTGGACTGGTGGCTATGCAACTGCCCTGCCCCTCTCACGCAAAGTTAATCTGAAAGACCAACCCAAGTTCTTCTGACATGAACTTGCAAGAAGCCTGCTCCCCTCTCGGGTCCAGATTTTAGTCTAACTTGACCCAGGCCGCATTTCTTGAAGAGCTTTGCACGCATGCAGCTACAAACTTAACTCCATTAAGCCCGTCAAGGACCGTTGGATAGACAACCGAAGCGTCAGGTGAAAAACCATCTCGGAAAGCTTGGATGGCTGCAGCTGCTTCTCCATAGATGTTCGCAAAACCCTCCAGATATCCTTCGGGATGACCGGGAGGAACTCGGCTCAAACGACTAGCAGCATTACCAGCACCAGCTCCATTTCGGGTGATCAGACGCTTTGGTTCGTTGTAGGGCGTAAACCATAGGTAATTGGGGTCTTCCTGGGCCCACTCCAGCCCACCTTTTTCGCCATAGACGCGCAATCGAAGTGCGTTTTCATTGCCGGGAGCCACCTGAGAAGACCACAGCATACCCCGCGCTCCGCCTTCGAAGCGAAGCAACACGTGCGCGTTGTCATCGACTTTGCGCCCCGGCACAAAGGCCTGCAAGTCCGCCGCCAAGCTGTCCGCCTTCAGCCCGGTTACAAAGCAGGCAAGGTTGTATGCGTGGGTTCCGATGTCACCGGTTGATCCACCCGCGCCCGAGCGTTCGGGATCGGTTCGCCACTCAGCCTGTTTGAAATCCTGCTGCTCGGTCAGCCAGTCCTGCGGGTATTCAACCTGAACCACTCGGATTTTGCCAATGTCTCCGTTGGCAACCATTTCGCGCGCCTGCCGAACCATCGGATAGCCCGTGTAATTGTGGGTCAAAATGAATAGGGCATTCGCGCTTTCTGCTGCTTTGACCAGCTTTTTTGCATCGGCAAGGGTCGAGGTGAGTGGTTTGTCACAAATCACATGAATACCGCGCTTCAGGAACTCGCGTGCGGCTGCAAAGTGAACGTGATTTGGCGTGACAATTGAGACCGCCTCGATCCCAGATTTCAGCCGGGTTTCCCTTATCGCCATTTGTTTGAAGTCTTCATAAACCCGCTCGAGCCCCAATGCCTGACCACTTTCAAGAGATTTCTCTGGCGTCGAAGACAAAGCACCGGCGACCAGCTCGAACTTGTCGTCCAGTCGCGCGGCTATGCGATGAACACCCCCGATGAAGGCGTCGTTTCCGCCGCCAACCATGCCAAGCCGAATGCGTCCTGAGGTTTCTTCACTGCGTCCTGTGACCATCACTCAATCCCCAGCATTTTGCGATTGGCGGCTTCGTCTGCGCCACCGTCAGCGAAATCATCAAAGGCTTTCTCGGTCACACGGATTATGTGATCTGACACAAACTGAGCGCCTTCACGCGCTCCATCCTCTGGGTGTTTCAGACAGCATTCCCATTCGACAACCGCCCAGCCATCAAAGTCATTCGCCGCCATTTTTGAGAAGACAGCCCCGAAATCCACTTGACCATCGCCAAGTGACCGGAACCGACCGGCTCGATCAACCCAGCTTTGATACCCAGAATAAACTCCTTGCCGACCGGTTGGGTTGAACTCGGCATCTTTCACATGGAACATCCGTATTCGATCCTTGTAGATGTCGATGTTGTCCAGGTAGTCGAGGCATTGCAGGACGTAGTGTGACGGGTCGTACAACATGCAAGCCCTTGGGTGATTGCCTGTCCGTTCGAGAAACATCTCGTAGGTCACACCGTCGTGGAGATCCTCTCCGGGGTGAATTTCATAGCAGACATCGACACCGCATTCATCCGCGTGATTCAGGATAGGCACCCAACGGCGAGCGAGCTCATCAAATGCCGTTTCAATCAAGCCGGCAGGGCGCTGAGGCCAAGGATAAACATAGGGCCAGGCCAAGGCGCCAGAGAATGTCGCATGCGCTGAAATACCCAGGTTTTTCGAAGCTGATAGCGCTTTTTTAACCTGGTCTACCGCCCATTCTTGTCGGGCCTTCGGGTTTCCTCTGACACTTTCAGCGGCGAATCCATCAAACGCACTGTCATAGGCAGGATGAACGGCCACTAGCTGGCCCTGAAGGTGCGTTGACAGTTCAGTGACTTCGACACCATTCTCTTTGGCTTGGCCTTTGAAGTCGTCGCAATAACCGGCGCTATAAGCGGCCTGTTCTAAGTCGAACAACCGGCCATCCCAACTGGGAACCTGAACGCCTTTGTATCCACAATCAGCCGCCCATTTGGTAATGGCGTCCCATGAATTGAACGGCGCTTCGTCACCCGCAAATTGCGCTAGAAAAAGAGCCGGACCTTTGATCGTTTTCATAGATTTCCTCCCCGAAACCAATGCCGCTAAGGCGGTAAATTTTCCTTCAGATAGATGTCGATACGGATACGTTCCTGTGCTCTATTGAATGGAACTTTGTCCGAAGTTGCGCGCAACAGACGGACGGCAGAACGAACAATATGCCCGGTGTCTTGCGAGATTAGAGCGTCAAATGTGCCTAGCCTCAGCGCCTCACGACTTAGCGGAGTAAGCTCATGTGCGATGATTACCAGATCTTTGCTAAACTTGTTCTCTGACAGAAATTGAATCAGACCAGCATTGCCCGCTGCTGACGAGTATATTCCGACCAGATCCGGGTAGGTTTCAAAGATTTCAGGCATCATCGTGTAGATCAGATCCGGATCATCCCGGCCCTCGACAGACGCCACGACTTCGAGGTGAGGAAAATCCTCAGCCACAACAAGATCAAAACCCTGGCGCCGTTCCAGGTGATCACGTGCCAAACGAGAGCCAGTCAGGACCAAAACTTTACCTTCGCGATGTACAAATCGTCCCATCAACTGAGCAGCTGTCCGTCCTGCCGAAACATTATCGATTCCTACAAAGTGATCCCGTTCAGAACTTGGCAAGTCAGACACCAAGGCAACTACCGGAACACCCTTGTCCCTGACCCTCTTTACAGCATCGCGGACAGAAGGCGTTTCAGGTCCGAAAACGGCAACTCCATCAACGTCTAAGCTTTCGACAGTGTCCAAAATGTTGACGATATCTTGTGGCTCAAACGGAGCGACCTTCTTTATCGAAATACGAGTCCGCTCAATAAACTGATCACGCGATTGCTCTGCGATCTGACTGCTAATAGCCTCCACAAACTCGTTATCCGTGTCCGGCAGAACAAAGAGGAAGTTGTAAACTCGGTTTCGCGCTAGGTTGGCCGCGGCCGTGTCGCGCACATACCCCAGCTCATCAATCGCCTTTTGTACTTTCTGAACGGTCACGGTCCGCACGCCGGGGCGTCTATTCAAGACCCGGTCAACAGTCGCCAGGCTAACACCCGCTACACGCGCGATGTCATTGACAGTTGGCTTTTTCACCAATTCTAGTTTTTGTTTTTGGTCTTCCACGTGTTCTTCAACCCTCAATCTCCCGCGCTAAGCCTTCAAACAACAAAGCAACAGCCTCAGCGCCAGGATCGTTATGTCCAACTAGGTTTTCTTCGGGAACATAGGCCGCGCGGCCCGCCTTCGCACGACGAATTTTAGCCGTGTTGTCCGCACCTTCGCGGGCAGCCTTTGCCGCATGGGTCATGCCAGACGGGAGTGCGGCAAGTGCAGGTGCTAGAGCGTCGATCATCGTCCTGTCACCGACCTTGGCACCTCCGACTTGGCTAACGCGATTCAGGCCTTCGACCAAAGACTTCGGTACCGAAGCCCCGCTCGCACAGGCATCTCCAGCTGCGTTGAAGAAGATTGCAAGTATCACGCCGGAAGAACCACCCATCGTCTGACTCAATTCATTGCCCAACGCTGGAAACAGTTGTGTCAAATCAGCAAGCGGCATTCGGTCAAGGCTCCCTTGTAACGCTCTTGCTGCGGTCGCCAATGTGCTCCCTGTGTCGCCATCCCCAGATTTCGCGTCCAACTCGTTCAGGTTCTTCTCAGCGTTGATGAGCAGTTCAGACAACCGAGAAATCGTTTCCCTTGTCGTGGGATTATTCGAAGGAATTGGATCGATTGGAGTCAAGCCATCAGGCAAAGGCGCCACTTCTATTGGATCGATGGAATTGACGCCTGGCCAAGCCGCCAGATCAACACCAGCTTCAAGCGCCGATACATCGTCCTGATCTACAGGCAGTATGGATACGGAAAACCCGTGCATATCGAGCGACGTCATCATTGGTGCCGGACCAATGATACGGCGAGCGATCCCAGTCTCGCACAGGGCATGCGTGAGGACAGCCATTTCTAACGGTGTTGTGGAACCAAGGTTGTTGACCAACGCCACACAATCCCCAGAACCCACTCTTTGCTGTAGCTTCTCCACGACTGTGGACATAGCCGATACAGCATTCGAGAACTCCACCTGCTGTACTCCAGGCTCGCCATGGATGCCCAAACCGAGTTCCGCTTTGCCGGGCGCAATCCTGTCCTCTTTCGGAGAACCCGGAACGGTGCAGGTATCCAGACTCATACCGATGCTGACTACCTTGGCGATGGTGTTTCGTGCTGCATTGGTAACAGTGCCCAGGTCAGCACCACTTTCTGCAAGCGCGCCTGCAATTTTGTGCACGAACAAAGTTCCTGCCACGCCGCGTGGTTGCGGTAGGTCAGGCAGGGCGATGTCATCGTCGACAACGACCATCTCTACCTTGCGGCCCAATGCACGGGCGCGTTCAGCAGCCAGGCCGAAGTTCAACCGGTCACCGGTGTAGTTTTTGACGATAAGCAAGCACCCGGCTTCACCCGTGACCGCAAGAATGCCCGCCAGAACCGCCTCGACTGACGGGGACGCAAACACTTCCCCGCATACCGCTGCAGTCAGCATACCGGCACCAACGAAACCTGCATGGGCGGGTTCGTGACCAGACCCGCCGCCGGAAACCAGGGCGACTTTCGACTTGTCCCAATCTGACCTGTAGACAACCTTGATGTGCGGGTAGCCGTCCAACCGGGTAAGTTGCCCCCCAGAAGAGGCCAGAAGGCCGTCTATGGCCTCTATTACCAGGGTTTCTTTTGTGTTGAGGAACTGGGCCATGCTTTTGCTCCTTAGTTCACACGCGCGCCGGACGCGTCAAAATACAACGGGTTGTGGGGGCGGATTTTTATGAGTTTTCCAGAAGGGTAATCCTGATGGACATCAATCAGGGTAACCACCGGGTGACCATTCAGGTCCAGGTGCAGCCGTGTTTGGTCGCCCAGATGTTCGGCGCGTATCACACGTGCCTCACTGCCTTCACCTTCGATGATGTTTTCCGGGCGAAGACCAATCTGCGGGCCTTTGTGATCGCCTCCGAACAACTCGGACGGCAGGATGTTGATACGTGGCAGACCCAACCGGCTGGCAACGTAAACACTGCCCGGGTTTTCATAGATATCCCGGGGTGTTCCGTACTGAACCAATCGGCCGTTCTCCAAAACGCCGATATGCGTTGCCATTGTCATGGCTTCGACCTGATCGTGGGTCACGTACAGCAAGGTTGACCCCAGATCGGCCTGAATCCTTTTCAGCTCGACCCGCAAATCCGCCCGAAGCTTGGCGTCCAAAGAGCTGAGCGGTTCATCCATCAGGAAAATCTGGGGGTCGCGCACCAGCGCCCGTCCGATTGAAACGCGCTGCATTTCACCGCCCGACAGTTCAGTGGCTTTGTTGTCCAGTTTGTGCGGGATCTGGAGGATCTCCGAGACTTCGTTGACCTTTCTCGTGATCTCATCCTCTGGTGTCTTCAGGATCGGCGATCGCAGAGGGAAAGACAGGTTCTCACGCACTGTCATATGCGGGTACAGCGAGTATTGCTGGAAGACCATCGCCACATCGCGCTGGGCGGGTGTATCTATACCAACATCGCGCCCGGCAATGCGCACTGCTCCGGAATCCAGTTTCTCAAGTCCGGATATCAATCTCAGTGTCGTTGTTTTTCCCGCTCCAGTCGGGCCCAACAACACCACAAAGGCGCCGTTGGGGATCGTCATTGAGATATCATCTACCGCTTTGACGTTGCCAAATGACTTCGAGATGTTCTCCAACACGACTTCAGCCATTGCTTAGTACCTCGTCGTTCAGAGCGGACCTCAGCGCGCGCCCGGTAGACTTTTCAAATAGGGTTACTGCGGGTGAGCGGAACTCCAATCCCACCGTCTCGCCGGGGTTAACGGCTTCGCGCGCATCAATGCGAGCTTTCAGCTCCCCGTTCGGGCTTTGCAGCGTCACGATCTGGGTGGTTCCCAAGTATTCTGCGGCCAGGACCTCGGCCCGGTAGGCACTCGCATCCGATAGAAAAACATGCTCAGGGCGAACGCCAAAAACCAAGTCACCTTCCGCCCCTTCCATCAGTTTGGGCACGGCTTCGTCATGGCCATTAAGTCGAACCATCTCCGAGCCAGGCGCGACCTTTCCCTGAAACGGCAGGAAGTTCATCGAAGGAGACCCGATAAAATCTGCAACGAACATTGTGGCTGGTTTGTCGTAGATTTCCTGCGGCGTGCCGAATTGTTCGATCACTGCGTTGTTCATAACAACGATCTTGTCGCCCATTTGCATGGCTTCCAACTGATCGTGAGTGACGTAAACAGTGGTCGCGCCCATACGATCATGAAGCGCGCGTAGTTCTTCGGCCATGTGCTCACGAAACTCGGCATCTAGGGCACCCAGCGGCTCGTCCATCATGAACGCCTTGGGTTCGCGAACAATCGCGCGACCCAGCGCCACGCGCTGCCTGTCGCCGCCTGAAAGCCCGCCTACCGGGCTATCGAGGATGTCCTTGATTCCCAGAATTCCCGCGACTTCCTCTACTTTGGCTTTGACAGCAGCACGCGGCATGCCCTGCGATATCAGTGGGTAGCTGATATTCTTGCGCACGTTCATATGCGGATACAGCGCAAACATCTGGAACACGAAAGCAATGTCTCGCTCTGAGGGTGGCCGTTGGCTGATTTCTTCGCCGTCGAGGTAGATTTCACCCGATGTTGGAAGTTCCAAGCCTGCGATCATCCGCAGCGTCGTCGTCTTTCCGCAGCCGGATGGCCCGAGCAGCATGAAAAATTCACCGTCCTCAATCGTGAACGAGCTTTCGCGAACAGCCGTGAAATCGCCGAACATCTTCTTTACGTTTTTGACTACGATCTGGGCCATTTCTACTCCGGGAAATGGCTGACGATGATGAACATGACGGTTCCGATCAGCGTGACTACGAAGGAATAGGTGAAGGCCCACAGTACAAAGGGCTGCATCAGCATGAAGACACCCAGCGCGATTAGGATGGTCGCAACCATCTCCCATGGGCCGCGGCGGAGCCGCATCAATCCGGTAAGAAATTCGCTCATTTGCGCACGGCTCCAAATGTGATCCCACGCAGCAAGTGTTTGCGCATCAGGATGGTGAAAATCATGACCGGGATTAGGAAGATCGTTGCGCCAGCGGCAACGGCAGGCCAGTCTAGGCCTCCAATACCGATAATGGTCGGGATGAATGGCGGTGCAGTTTGCGCATTCGCAGATGTCAGCAGCACTGCAAATGCGTACTCGTTCCATGCGAAGATAAGGCAAAAGATGGCTGTCGAGGCTATTCCGGTGGCGGCTTGCGGCAGCACCACTTTGTAGAAAGCCTGAAACCGTGTGTAGCCATCTATTAGGGCAGCTTCTTCGTACTCTCTCGGGATTTCGTCGATGAATCCTTTCAGCAACCAAACCGCCAAGGAAATATTCACGCCCGTATACAGCAAGATCATCCCCAAATGCGTGTCGCTTAATCCAAGATTTCTGAACATCAGGAAAATCGGGATGGCGACGGCGACAGGAGGCATCATCCTTGTACTGAGGATGAAGAACAGAAGGTCGTCCTTGAGCGGAACCTTGAATCGGCTGAACGCATAGGCAGCCAGGGTGCCAAGAAAGATACTTAGAAACGTCGAGCCAAATCCGATGATAACCGAGTTCATAAAGCGCTCACCGAACTTGGAAGGTCCGACAATCACCATGTCGTATTGGCGCACGATCTCATCGGCCCAATTCTGTGGTGGGTTTGCTTCCAGAAACTCCTGCGTTTGCCGCGTGCGTGTGGTGAAAAGGTTAACATAGCCTTCTAGCGTTGGGTCAAAGACCACCTTAGGCGGATAGCTGATCGCATCAGCAGGCGATTTGAAGCCAGTCAGCAAAATCCACACCAGCGGGATCATCGTAATCAGGGCATAAGCGATTACCAGAAAACCAGCGATCCACTTGGACCGGTTCGAAGGTTCGGTGACGGAAAAACTGCTCATCTCTGTTTCACCTTGTTCAGAGCTTTGACGTAGATCGACGCAAGGCCGAACACGGTGACGAATAGGATGATCGCATAGGCCGAGGCATAGCCGGTGCGCCACTTCTCAAACGCCTCCCGTTTGAGATTGATCGAAGTGAGTTCCGTTACAGAACCCGGCCCTCCGCCGGTTAGCTGAACCACCAGGTCGAACATCTTGAAGTTCTCGATCCCACGAAACAGAACAGCGAGCATCAGGAACGGCAGCACCATCGGGATTGTGATTGTGAAGAACTGCCGCAGCTTGCTGGCACGGTCGATCTCGGCGGCTTCGTAGATATAATCGGGAATGCTGCGCAGCCCGGCCAGACAGATCAGCATCACGAAAGGTGTCCACATCCAGGTGTCGACGATCACGATCGCCCAAGGCGCCAAAGTCACCGACCCCAGCATTTCAAAGCTCGACGGGTCTTTGCCGGTGAACCAAGACACGATGTAATTGAATAAGCCGATTTGCGGTTGGTAGAGGAACTTCCAGAAGTTTCCGACGACTGCAGGAGACAGCATCATCGGCAGTACGATGATCGTCGTCCACAGGTCATTGCCCTTGAACTTTTTGTTGATCAGCCACGCTAGAGTGAACCCGATCAACACCTGGAAAAAGATTGTCCAGAACAGGAAATGCGCCGTCGCCTGCATGTTCAGCCAGGTGTCCGAGTCGGTCAGGATACGCTCGTAATTCCTGAACCCGACATCTTTGACTTCACGCCCGATCCGGTTGGCCTTGTAGTTGGTAAAGCTCAGTTGGATGGTCCAGATCAACGGAAAGATATTGATCGCCAGCAGTAGAAATATCGTTGGGGAAATGAATATCCAGGCGATCGCGCGGTCGGATAGCCCCCGGATTTTTCGCGCAACTCGCTGCGGCGTTGCCTGCGCAACGCGATCTACGGTCCTGTCAGACATCTCTTTGCCAGTTCTTGTTGGTTTCGAACTCACGGGAGGGAGAAGGTGGAGCGGGTTCGCACCCGCTCCTGCCTGCGTCCGGGCTACAGCTTGCCTTCGTCTTCGAAGACCTCCGTCCAATCTTCGATCAGAAGATCAAGCGCTTCTTGAGCTGTGCCTTGGTCGGCAACCACGTAGTCGTGGATGCGTTTCTGCATCGCCAAAAGTAGCTCCGCGTAAGCGGGCTCCTGCCAGAAGTCCTGCACCCCACCCATTGCTTCTAGGAAGTCACCGGCAAACGGTTGGCTATCTACGAAGCCAGGATCTTCCAGCACTGAGTTATGTGCCGAGTAGCCGCCTAGCTCCCACCATTTGGCCTGAACTTCTGGCTGCGCGAACCACTTTATGTACTCAAGTGCGGCATCCTGTTTATCAGAGTAGCTGACAACAGAAATGCCTTGGCCGCCCAGTGTTGAGCCAGCCTGATTTTGCGGTGGATTCACGAAAAAGTCGATTTTGTCACCGCCGGTATTGGGATCGGCATAAAGACCTGGGAAGAACGCAAACCAGTTCATAGCCATGGCAACCTGACCGGACTTAAAGGCATCCAAGCTCTCACCCATGTAAGAGTTGGTGTATCCCGGAGGCGTCGCCGTTTTGTAGAACTCCTTATAGAATTCCAAAGCCTCAACTGCTTCCGGTGAGTTTACGGCGCCTTCCATGTCGTATGAGCCCGGAGTGTTTTCGTATTTGAAACCCCATGGATACAGCGCTCCGGTCACACCCATGGTGATCCCTTCCGAGCCGCGCTCGGTAAAGATTGCTGCCCCGTAGACTGTCTTTCCGTCGATTTCACGACCTTGGAAGAACTGCGCGATCTGCAACAACTCTTTCTGGGACTGGGGTTCACGTAGGTCCTGACCAGTTGCTTCTTTGTATGCGGCTTGGATTTCGGGGTTTTCGAACCAGTCCTTGCGATAGAACCAGCCATTAGCATCACCCATCGCAGGCAGCGCGTAGTAGTTTGGTGTACCCTTAGGCCAGGTCGAGTACGCGTAGACAGTGGCCGGCGCGAAATCGTCCATGCTAATGCCTTCAGCATCAAAGAACTCGTTCAGCTGGACATAATGACCATTCTCAGCGCCACCGCCGATCCATTGGCTGTCACCAATCAATAGGTCGCAGAGCTTACCCCCAGAGTTCAGCTCGTTCAGCATCCGGTCAGCAAAATTTGGCCAGGGAACAAATTCGAAGTTCATCGTGTGGCCGGATTCTGCTTCGAATTCTTTTGATAGCTCAACAAGCGCGTTGGCCGGGTCCCATGCAGCCCAACAGAGTGTCAGATCTTCAGCATTTGCCTTGGTAGAAAGAGTAGTAGCGGCAAGGACTATTGCGCTGGCCGAGGCCAGTTTTGTGTAAGTCATCCATTCCTCCCTTTTTTCGCCGTCAATCGAGGATGTGCGAATCGCGGCATACTTCCAAGGCTATTTGAGGTACGCACCTCAAGTCCAGAAATTTTTGAGGTCCGTACCTCAAATAGCCAGAGAAGGTCGCTGATTTTGCTTCTGAGTTGTTGATTTTTAGCGAAATTGTTTAACGGCATTGATGCGCATGTATTTTCAGCAGCGAGGCATTAAATGGCCATTTCGACTAATATTGGCGCAGCCCACAATCGCTGCCATCACGTGGCCGACAAGTTTAGGAACCCGCTTCTGAAGCACTGACAGATTATTTGGTCGATACCTTTGAGAATTGGAGTTAGCGTCAAACAGCACGGATCACGCTGGATCGCGTAACTCGTTTGGTCAGGTACAGACATATGAACAATCTCTCTATCGTCCGAATAAACCGCTACCCAATTAAAGGCTTGAGTTCCGAGCCTATGCAAACCGTGACGCTGCAAGCAGGAGAGGGCCTTCCAGGTGATCGCCTGTTCGGATTTGCTCGATACAACTCCGGTTTCGACGTGCAGGACCCTAAGCCACTGCCGAAAGATCGTTTTGTCGTTTTGTTGAATGAGGCTGCATTGGCAGGCATTCAGACTAGTTTGGATGTCAGGACCCAAGATCTTGAGATCAAAGCGAACGGAAAGACACTGCGCTTTAATATGCGAATACCTGAAGATCGGATGAATGCGGAAAGTTTCCTTGCCTCAGAGATCGACTTAAATGATCCCGAACCGCCAAAGTTCGTCTCTTCAGCTCCCCATCGGTTTACAGATGTATCTGTGGTATCGCTGAAAATGATGAACGCGATATCCGTTTTGAACCTGGCCTCTGTGGAAAAGCTGGGTGAACAACTGAACGCAGAAATCCACCCTGCGCGCTTTCGAGCGAATATCGAGATCGACGGTTTACCTTCATTTTCTGAGCTGGATGCAGTTGGATCAGTCCTAAGATTTGGCGATGTCGAGTTAAAGATACTCTCACGCACGAAAAGGTGTGCGGCCACTGAAGTGAACCCGGAAACGGCCGAGCGGGACTTGAAGATACCCTACCTTATTCGGAAGTTGATGGGCCATATGGATATGGGCGTCTATGTCGAGGTGGTTAATGGTGGAACGCTAACTATCGGTCAAACTGGGGAAGTACTCGCTTGAACATTGCCCCCGCCAATGTGGCTTTTCAGGAGCCTTGAGCCGCGTTCCTTGAAGTGAGTAAAGTCTACTCCTATGCTAGTTTTTTCTAAGTCGTAGCCGAAACTGGAAGGAACCGCCGGGGTTCACAAACCAACAGCTGACGATATCTGGCGAGTTCAACAGCGGTCGCTTTGGGCTCATTGCAGACATCGGCCGCCTTGCGGGACAATCCCGACGTTGAGTACTTTGCGCTCAAACAGGAAAGAAGCGGGACACCCAGGCATACGAGATGATCGGTTGTGACTGATTGGAAAGTTGCTTTTCGCAGCCAAACCTTCGTATGTTGTTGGCAAAGTTCGAGGGCATATCCGCTTTCGAAGCCGAACGCAATCGGCACCATATGACAGCTCTACACCGTTAAGGAATCTTAAAAAAAGAGGTTGGACCGATGATCGGTCGAATAGCCCTCAAGAGGATCTTACTCTCGCTATCAATCGGAACAACTGGTCCCGTCGTCGCCGAGGCGCCAGATGCAAGGGCCGCTATTTCGTCCGGATCGGTTGATATCGTCGCAGTTTTCAATGCGACCTGTGCGTCTGGAAGGACAACTGCTGCAAGCTTACGGGAGAGCTTTGAATCTCAAGGCTTCACCACTGATTGGCAGAATGACACATACGGTTACTTTTCCCGTATCGGCTTTATGGCGAACTATCACATCTATCCAGGCAGCTGGAACTGCATCGTGTCCGCAGAGAGAGTTGTGGCCCCCGATCTGTGTGAGAAATTATCATCAGATGGTATTGAAGTGAGTGCACGGCTGCCCGATGGAACCTGTGTCGCCAATATACCAGAGCACGGCCTGACCGTGTTGGTCCGAAATATCTGTCCAGATTCGTCGCCAGGAGCTTGCACTTGGGTGCAGGCTACACTGACTTCGGATCGGGAATGCCACGCCGATGAGATTGTTGATTTGACCTCTTTCACCCAAGGTTTACTGAACACAAATTAGTTGGCATTGACCGGTCATCAGGTCGATGGAGGAAAATTTCCCTAGAGACTTTTGTCTGAATGCATGCACTGCAGCACAGAGAGATCGGTTGAATGCCAAGTTGGAAACATCCGTAGCCACCGTCCTGATCTTTGTTTGTTGAGCGCGCCCAATTCTCTGAACGCAGCGCCGTAAGAAGCAACCTGCCGCTTGGCTATGATCACCACGGCGAAGGCCGACGGTTGCGCTACTTCGTCTTCAATCGACTGATCTCGGGCGGCAAGGATAAATCCGGCTGGCGACTTCCCGGCCCTTCGCTGGAAAACGCTGTCATTGATGTTTTCGTCAGACATCTGCAAGACGCCTCCGCCGCGCACCAGGTACTGGCGCAGCCGGAGGCCGGGTCAGCGGAGGCAGTGCAGACTTCAGTTGCGGATTTAGTAACCCGACTTCGACGCCATGGCGGTCAGGTCGGCGCTAATATTCTGGCCAGCGGCGGAATTGCACGAGGACAGATCGACCTCGAATTGAACCGTAATACCCTGGAAAACTCACTGGGCATCGCTGCAGATCTTCTGCACCCGGATCTCACACACATCACTGCATCCTTCAATCTTCGCCGCCGCGGCGTCGAGGCTAAGGTCATCGCTGGAGACATGGCGCCCCAACCCGAACCCCACCTCCGGACTATGCTGCTCCGCGCCCATGGCTGGGCCCGTGATCTGAAAGCCAGTGTTCAACTGAAGGATATTGCGCAGCGGGAAAATCTCCCCGGCGCCTTCATCCGCACCCGCACCCAGCTCACCTTTCTCTCACCGAAGATTCAAGCCGCGATTCTCGACGGCACCCAGTCGCCCAAACTCACACTCAAGCGTCTGGTCAGCGTCACCCACCCACTTGACTGGGCCGAACAGGCGCGCCTGTTCGGCTTCTAAAACCTTCAGATGCGGCCTCCCTGATACAGGGTTTGCCCTCCCAGATCCGGCGGAACAATTCCCTGGACGCACGAGAAAATTCCCTGTTCCACTTTCCAGGAAATTCGAAGCATAAGCCTTTGAAAAACATTCAGTTCTGACATGAAATGTGCCGGATTTCAGTCTCGTTTGACGAAAATTCCCTGTAAATTGCAGGTAATCAGGGAAATCCAGCCCAAAGCGACCCTGCCAAAATGCGGCACTGAGACTGGGGCCTGAATTGTCCTCTGAATGTACGGTCTGCTCCGTCTCTGATTGATAGCGCATGCGCCAACGCGCCGGAATTGCGACACAATTCCGGATCAGAAAAGACAACTGAAGTGAGACAGGTATGGGTGGCGGGGAGACAGGGATTCGAACCCTGGGGACGCTCTCACGCCCAACGGTTTTCAAGACCGCCGCATTCGACCACTCTGCCACCTCCCCGCGTGGAGCCGGGTCTAAGGCCAAGTTGAAACGGTGGCAAGAGCAAATAGGGAAATCTCGCCGAAGCGCGCGCAGTGGTCTTTCCATGGCACTGTGCCCACGTTATGCTTTGCGGGAAAGACCGTAGCAGACCGGCACGACAGAACCGGCGATCGGCGACGGGGCTCAGGAAACGAGGCCTCTTCAGGCAAGGGATGACAAAATGAAACGAGCGAGTGAGACACGCGCAAAACCGCGATCGCTGGCGGTGCTTGTCGTGGGATTGGCAGTTCTGGCTGGTTGCGAGGAAGGCTTGTCTCCGGAAGGCGCTTCATCAGCAGACGCCCCAAGTGATGACGCCCAGACCGATGATAAGTTCGAGCTGTTCCCAGATTATTCGAAAACCTCGGCTGACTCCGTTGAAGCTCCGGAAGTATTCAACGTGGTTGAGGCCGGTCTTTGGGATGGCCGTCCTTCCTTGGGCGGCATCTGGGTCGCCCATCCCGACGTTACCCGGCCCGAACGCGTGGTAATCAAGAACACGGCCAACAACAAATCCATTACCGGTGCCTTGTTCCGGCGGGAAAGAAGCCAGCCCGGACCGGCGTTGCAATTGTCCTCGGCAGCGGCAGAGAAGCTGGGCATCCTTGCCGGGGCGCCAACCAAGGTCGAGGTCACCGCCCTGCGGCGCAAGCCGGTCGAAACAAAAGAACCGAAACCGGAAGAAACCCCGGAAATCGAAACAGTAGAAACCGCGCCTGCAACGGATGACACCAAACCTCAGGACGATGTGGCCGAATCCACAGCGGTCGACGCGGAAAAGCCAGCCAAGCGCAAGTGGTGGCAAAAGAAGGAAAAGGTTGCCGCCGCTGGCGCAACCGGAGCAGTTGCCGCAGCGGCGACCGACTCTGCAGCCGAGGCAACAACCGAAGCGGCAGAACAAGCGGTTGAAACGGTCGCCGAGGCGACTCCGGCCCCCACCCTGTCGGACCCGGAGGTCACTGCGCCCGAAGAAAAACCCGCCAAACGGAAATGGTGGCAAAAGAAGAAAACCGACACGATCACCGAAACACCTCTGGACCCCATCGCGGGCGCAGCGGCCGCCATCGACTCGGCAGAGCCGACCCCGGTCAGCACGACCGCTGCTGTAAACTCTCAGCAAAAGACCCCGCGCTCGCTGGCCAAACCATTTGTTCAGGTCGGAACCTTCAATGTCGAAGCCAACGCCAAGAGCGCGGTTTCGAAGATTCAGCGAAATGGCATGTCCGCCGATATTCGTGAGTTGAAGTCCGACGACAAAAAGGTCTGGCGCGTGTTGGTTGGGCCGGCGAAAACCCGCGCGGAACGCAATGCGATACAGCGCGACGTCAAGGATCTTGGCTTTACCGACGCGTTCACTGTCAAAAACTGAAACAAAGGAGGCCCCCCGTGCTGTCCTCACTGCGATCATCTGTTTTGACCCTTGGGCTGGCGCTGTTTGCCCTGCCAGCCCATGCTTTCGACACGCAGGCCCGCGCGGCCTATGTGATGGATCAGACAACCGGAACAGTGCTTCTGTCCAAAGAGGCGGATTTGCCGCTTCCGCCAGCGTCGATGTCCAAGCTGATGACGCTTTACGTAGCCTTCGAGGCGCTGCGCGATGGCCGTTTGACGCTGGATGAAACCTTGCCGGTTTCCGAACACGCGATGAGCTATGGCGGCTCGACCATGTTCCTGAACACGCAGGACCGCGTCCGGGTCGAGGACCTGTTGCGCGGCATTATCGTATTGTCTGGTAACGACGCCTGCGTGGTGATCGCCGAAGCGCTCAGCCCCGATGGAACCGAGGCCGGGTTTGCCCGCTACATGACCCAGCGCGGCAAGCAGATGGGAATGGACAGCTCGAACTTTTCCAATTCCAACGGCTGGCCCGCAGCGGGTCACATGATGTCAGTACACGACCTTGCCGTACTTGCAGATCGGCTGATCTCGGACTTCCCGGAATACTATCCTCTGTTTGCCGAGGAAGTGTTTGAATTCGATGGCCGCGCGCCGTCGAACAAGCGAAACCGCAACCCGCTGCTGAAACTGGGGATCGGCGCAGACGGACTGAAGACCGGCCACACGCAAGAAGCCGGGTATGGCCTTGTCGGCTCGGCCAAGCAAGGCGATCGCCGGGTGATCTTCGTTCTCACCGGCCTCGACAGCACCGCCCGCCGCGCAGAGGAGGCTGAGGCCGTGGTTAACTGGTCGTTTCGAAATTTTGTCGAGAGGACGGTTGCCAGCGCGGACACGCCGATAGCACAGGCCAATATCTGGATGGGGGCGAAGAAGACCGTGGATCTGGTTCCTGAAGAGGATCTGTCCCTGTTGTTCCCGGTGCTGGGCGACAAGGATATTGAGGCCGAAGTGGTCTATAACGGCCCCGTTAACGCACCGGTTGAAAAGGGTCAACAACTGGCCGAATTGGTTATCAAGCCCGAGGGCCTGCCGGAAATCCGACGCCCCCTGGTGGCTGCTGAGAGCGTTGCGACCGGAGGGTTTGTGGTGCGTATGATGACCGTGGGCGGTATTGTTCTGACCGACGTGATCGGCAATCCTCTGGACGCATTGTGACGAGACCCGGGTTGTTTCTGACCTTCGAAGGCATTGACGGATCAGGCAAATCCTCGCAGGCGCGTATGCTTGCGGATCAGCTGCGTAATCTGGGCCAAGAGGTCGTCCTGACGCGCGAACCCGGGGGATCAGCCGGGGCCGAGGAAATCCGTCGTCTGGTTCTGGAAGGCGACCCCGACCGTTGGTCGGCCGAGACGGAACTGTTGTTGTTCACCGCCGCGCGCCGGGATCATCTGGAGCGCACCATCGAACCGGCGCTTACCGCAGGCAAGGTTGTAATCTGCGACCGGTTTGCCGACAGCACCCGCATGTATCAGGGCCTTTCGCGCGGTAACCTGCGTGGGTTGGTCGACCAGTTGCACGCACTCATGATCGGGCGCGAACCCGACCTGACCCTGTTGATCGACATGGATCCGCAAACCGGCCTGACCCGTGCCAAAGGTCGCCAGGGCACCGAAGAGCGGTTCGAGGATTTCGGCATCGATCTGCAGGAAAAGATGCGCGCGGGCTTTCTGGCGCTGGCGGATGAATTCTCGGACCGTTTCCGTGTGATCGACGGCAATCGGGACATGGACAGCGTTGCACAGGATGTGACAGAAATCGCCCTGCAATCATTGTGACAGACGATAGATGAACGACGACACCCCAACCCCGGATCAGGCCCCCGGCGCCCCGCACCCGCGCGAAACCCGGCACCTGTTCGGGCAGGCTGAGGCCGAGCAGGCGTTTCTGAGCGCATACACCTCTGACCGACTGCATCACGGCTGGCTCTTGACCGGCCCACGCGGGGTCGGCAAGGCGACCCTGGCCTGGCGTATTGCCCGCTTCTTGCTGGCAACACCTCAGGTCGAGGGGGATGGGTTGTTCGGCGCCCCACCACCGCCGGAGTCGCTGGAGATCGATCCCGACCACCCCGTCGCGCACCGTATTCTGGCGGGGGCGGAACCGGGTCTCGCCGCTATCACCCGCTCACTCAACGACCAGGGCCGGTTGCGCAACGAAATCGTTGTCGACGACATCCGCAAGCTTGGAAAATTCTTTGGCCTTTCATCCACCGATGGCGGGCGTCGGGTCGTCATCGTGGACTCGGCGGATGAGATGAATGTCAGCGCAGCCAACGCGTTACTGAAAATGCTCGAAGAACCGCCAGCGCGAACAATCCTGCTGCTGATCTCGCACCAACCGTCGCGCCTGTTGCCGACGATTCGGTCGCGCTGCCGCACCCTGCGCCTGTCGAAGTTGGGAGCAGAAGACGTGCAAGCCGCCCTGTCGCAATCCTGTGCAGAACTGCCCACAAAAGCCGATCATCTGGCAGCACTAGCCGCAGGGTCTGTCGGCGATGCAGTGCGGCTGATTAATCTGGGCGGATTGGATATCTACGCCGAACTGATCGCCATTCTGGGCACCCTGCCCCGCATGAATCGCCAGCGCGCACTGGCGCTGGCCGAGGCCGCCGCCCAGCGCGGCGCGGCGGAACGTTTCGAACTGCTGCTGACCCTGATCGACGTCGCCTTGTCCCGCCTCGCCCTGACCGGCGCAACCGGAGCCCCTCCTATCCCCGAAGCCGCTCCAAACGAAGCGGAAACGCTGGCCCGCCTGTCTAAGTCACCTTACCAAGCCCGCCAATGGGCCGAGGTCGCCGCGACCATCACAGCCCGCGCGCGCCATGGTCAGGCGGTGAACCTTGACCCTGCCGCTCTGGTCCTAGATACGATGTTCAAGATACAGGAAACCGCCGGTCAGAACAGATGAGCGACACCCCCCAGATCACCGACAGCCATTGCCATCTGGACTTCCCCGACTTCGAGGGGCAACTGCACCAGATCATCGCAAACGCCGCCGAAGCAGGCGTGACCCGTATGGTCACGATCTGCACGCGCTTGCGCAACGAGCCTACCGTCCGCGCCATTGCCGAGGCCCACGCACCCGTCTTCTATGCCGCTGGCACCCACCCCATGAACGCGGCGGGTGAGCCGATGGCGACCGTCGACGAACTGGTCACTCTGTCCCAGCACCCAAAATTCGTGGGCATCGGAGAAACCGGGCTGGATTACCACTACACCGCAGACAGTGCCGAGGCGCAGAAACAATCCCTGCGCATCCATATCGAGGCTGCCCAGCGCACCGGCCTGCCCCTGATCATCCATGCCCGCACAGCCGACGAAGACATGGCGCGCATTCTGGCTGAGGAACACCGCAACGCGTCTTATTCCTGCGTCATGCACTGCTTTTCGTCCTCGGCGGAACTGGCCAAAGCCGCACTGAACCTGGGGTTTTACTTGTCCATGTCCGGCATCGCCGCCTTCCCCAAAAGCCAGGAACTGCGCGATATCTTCGCCGCCGCGCCTGTTGACCGCGTACTGGTGGAAACCGACGCGCCCTATCTGGCCCCGCCGCCATATCGCGGCAAACGCAATGAGCCGGCCTATACTGCCCACACCGCCCGAAAAGGGGCCGAGATATTTGGCATGGACTATGCCGATTTCGCCGCCCAGACGCAGGCTAATTTCGACCGGCTGTTCACCAAAGCCGCGACCTATAAGGCTGCCGCATGACCGAGCTGCGCTGCACCATCCTCGGCTGCGGTTCTTCCGGCGGCGTGCCCCGGCTGGGCGGGCATTGGGGCGCGTGCGACCCGAACAACCCTAGAAATATTCGCCGCCGCTGCTCGATGCTGGTAGAGCGCGACGGACCTGAAGGCACCACATCCGTCCTGATCGACACCACGCCGGACATGCGCAGCCAGTTGCTCAGCACCGGAACCGGGCGGCTGGATGGGGTGGTCTATACGCACAGCCACGCAGACCATGTTCACGGCATCGACGACCTGCGCATGATCGTTTTCAACATGAAGGCACGTGTTCCCGTCTGGGCGGATGGAGACACCCAAAACGACCTGTTGGGGCGGTTCGGATACGCGTTCGTCCAACCCGAGAGCTCTCCATACCCGCCGATCTTGGACCTGAAAACCATCTCCGGTCCGTTCGAGATCGACGGCCCCGGTGGCACAATCCCGTTTCATCCGTTCAAGGTAAACCACGGCTCGATCGACTCGCTGGGGGTCAAGATGGGCAATCTGGTCTATCTGCCGGACGTTGCCGAATTCTACGACGATTCTTGGCCCTTGCTAGAGGGGTTGGACTGTCTGGTAATCGACGCCCTGCGCCGGTCACCGCACCCCACCCACGCGCATCTGGAAAAGACGCTGGGGTGGATCGACCAGTTGAAACCCAAACGCGCGGTACTGACCAACATGCATATTGACCTGGACTATGCCACGGTCGAAGCCGAAACCGCCGATCACATCACACCAGCCTATGATGGCATGGTGATCCACCAGGCTCTGTAAAGCGCTGCGGACGCAGCCCGCGATATCCCTCGGGGTGGCAATATGCTGCAAAACCTGATCGACGTCATTCTGCCGGTATTCCTCGTGATCGGTGCGGGCTACGCCGCGACGTCATTGGGGTACTTTAAAGAGGTCCATGTGGACGGCCTCATGAAATTCACCCAAGGCTTCGCAATCCCCTGCCTGCTGTTTCTGGCAATCGCACATCTGGACCTGAGCGCCAGCTTCGACCCGCGCTTATTGGCCAGCTTTTATACGGCTGCAGCGCTTTGTTTCACCGCAGGCCTGTTTGGCGCCCGCCTGATCTTTCACCGCGAATGGGAGGATTGCGTGGCAATCGGGTTCTGCTGCCTGTTCTCGAACTCAGTATTGTTGGGCCTGCCGATTACCGAACGCGCCTACGGCCCCGAAAACCTGTCCGGCAACTATGCGATCATCGCCTTCCACGCCCCGTTTTGTTATGCCGTCGGCATCACCGTAATGGAGGTGGTCCGCAATCGCGGCAATGGTGGCACGCGCATGATCAGATCTGTCTTGACGGCCATGTTTCGCAACGCCCTGATCCTTGGCATCGCGTTGGGTTTTGTCGTCAACCTGTCCGGAACTGGCGTGCCCACAGTGGTGGACGAAGCGCTTGGCCTCATTACCCGCGCCGCCCTTCCCGGAGCTTTGTTTGCTTTGGGCGGTGTACTGGTCAAATACAAGCCCGAGGGCGACCTGCGTGCGATTGCCTATGTCTGCGCCATTTCGCTGATGCTGCACCCCAGCCTCGTGTGGCTGTTTGGTACGACGGTGGGCTTGCCACAGGATCTGTTCCGCTCGGGCGTGCTGAACGCAGCAATGGCTCCCGGCTTTAACGCCTATATCTTTGCCAGCATGTATGGCCGGGCCAAAAGGGTCGCGGCATCGTCCGTACTGGTCGGGACGGCAGCTTCCATCTTAACGGTTTGGTTCTGGCTGACACTTTTGGGCTGATATTGGGACGGATTGGATTGACTTTGGCAGGTCAGGGAACACCTATCGGGAAAGAAGACAGGATCAAGTGGATGCCATACGCCCTCATAGTTGCCCATGGCCAACCGTCTGAGCCGATCCCGGCAGAACAGGCGTTGGCCACCTATGCTGCCGAGGTGGACGCCCTTTGTGACGGCGTGACTGTTCGGTCAGCCACTCTGGCCGCTCCGGGCGTATTCGAGCAGCGCGTGTCACAGCTGCCGGATGATGCTGTGATCTATCCGCTGTTCATGGCCAAAGGGTGGTTCGTAACCGGTGCCCTGCCCAAACGTCTTGCCGGGCGAAACCTGCGTATACTCGATCCGCTGGGGGTTGATGCCGACCTGCCAGGCCTGGTCGCGGCCGCTCTGCGTGATACGTTGAACGAATACCAATGGCCCCCAGAGGAGACCGATCTTGTGTTGGCCGCCCACGGATCCGGCCGCAGCCGCAACCCATCTGCGGTAGCCCGCGCCTTTGCGACTGACTTGGCGCAACACCTGACATTCAAGTCGATGCGTCTGGGCTTTGTAGAAGAGCCGCCCTCCATTGCCGAAGCCGCAGCTGGCCTGTCCGCTCATGCGCTGTGTCTGCCGTACTTCGCCTGCCACGGCGGCCATGTGCTTGAGGACGTCCCGCAAGAGTTGAACGCGGCAGCGTTCCAGGGGCAAGTGATGCCCGTGGTCGGAGAGTTGCCCCGGATCAAACACCACATAGCAACCACCCTGTCCCGTCTATTCCACGAGACCTAACCGATCGCACAACTGCAGGTTTTGGCGCAACCGGGGCTATCGTGAGCTAATCTCGGAAGGGCTCCTCTATCGCTGCCCTACAAGCGCCGAGTAAAGGCAGTGGCGAGACCTGCCCTTTCTTTTGGCTTCATACAGCGCCAAGTCCGCCGCATTCAGGATCTCGGCGGTTTTGGGGGGCTTGAACTGAGTGGACAATGCGGTTCCGATACTGGCAGAGATCCGGCAGGTATTGTTTTCGAACTCCATCGGCTTTCGCAGCCGGTCTATGAGGCGCGCCGCAATTGCTGACAGAACAGGTTCGTCCGACAAGCCTTTAAAAATAATGACAAACTCATCCCCACCAACGCGCGCAACCGTGTCATCGTTGCGGGTCTCTTCCACCATGATCCGGGCAGCCTGTTGCAGCACATAATCCCCCGCGGCGTGCCCGTACTGATCGTTGACAGATTTGAAGAAATCTAGATCCAGATGCATAAGGGCAAACGGAGAACTCCCAGAGATCAGATGACCCAGCAACACATCCATCGCCCGTCGGTTCTTCAGCCCGGTCAACATGTCGGTAAAGGCTTGCTCTTCGGCGGCCAGCATTGCCCCTTGCAGCCTCAGGTTCAGCGACCGCGAGGCCTCCATCGCGGCGGATTTGGCCTCGACCAGATATAGCAATTCAATGGCCAGATCGGTGCCAGAGAAATCCGCACTGGTCAGCGCATAGTCGCGCACCGCATCCAGAATCGAGATACCAAAGGACAGGTTGATGACCGCACCCTTCCCCTGCGGCAGAGGGGCGATCAGCCCCTTGAGCGCCGTGCGTGGCGTGTCATGAAGCTTAAGGTGCAGCTTGGCCCCGGCGAGGGACATCAGCGCCGACAGCGTCGTCACGGCGCGTGGTCGAACCAGTTCGAAAACCTCCAGAAAGTCTTTTCCGGCCATCGGCTGATCAGGGCGCAGTTTTTGCAACGTCGGCCCAACGCGTACAATGCTTCCGTCTTCGTCCACCAGCACAAACATCGGACATAGCGTTTCCAAAAGCGCCGCAAGATCACCGGTTTCCATCATGTTTTCCGCGCCCCCAGATCGAAGTGACGCCCTTCAGCAAATGCGCTTTCAACAAGAACGATCGAGATGACCTCTGCGTGACCCTCCTGCCCGTCATGGGACAGCATCGCCAGAGCGCCGTAATCATCGGCCATCGCACGCAGGACTCCGACCATTACGCTGGAATAACCGGGCAGGCCCGGATGGCAGAACAGTTGGTATTCCGTTGGCGCCTTCTCTCTCAGCTCCAGCGCTGGCAGGCTGAGGTCTGAAACGGCCAGCCGCACCCGGTCGGACAGATCATCCAGGGAATGCAAGAACTCAACATAGGTGACACCTCCGAAGCGTAGCAAGCGCCGCAAATCCTCCATGTTGGGATGAGAAACCAGATAGGTTCCCAGATCCTCAAGGATTTCGGCGCGCGGGCGGTTCAGGTCAACACACAGCGCGTCCAGCACCCGGATAGTCATGTCGTCGTCGTAAACCAGCATGGCCTCAAATTCCACCAAGCCCAACTTCGCCGCCTCGGTCACGCGCAGCCAGCACGATTGTCCGTAAGTCGCGCATACAAAAGACTGTACCGCCCGATTGATCAGACCATGCATGAGAAGCCCCAGATTGGTTTCTGTTCCAATCTGGCCTGACAATCCTTAACAAAACCCCAAGATGGTTCGTGAGATACCGACAATCTGATGAAGAATCACGGCGGAAGCCGTTGACAGAAAATTAGAAATCCGTTGGCGCTCCGCCTTCCGCTTTCCGTCGGGCTACAAAGTCGGCCAATTCTTCGCGGATACCGTCCTCCATCGGCGGAGGCTCAAAGCTGGTGACGATTTCCTTGAACATGTGATGCGCACGTTCCGCCGTCCAGATACCACCCGCAACGTTCCACCCTTCGTAATTTCGCCAGTCACTCAGGAAAGGTTGGTAAAACGCCGTGGTGTAACGGTCCTGCGTGTGCTGGACACCAAAGAAATGGCCGTCATTACCAACCGCGCGGATTGCCTCCAGAGCGATCTCGTCCGGACCGGTCGCTGTGATCTCGGGCTGCATATAGCGTTGGATCTGCTGCAGGATTTCGCAATCCATGACGAACTTTTCGGGACTTGCGATCAGCCCGCCCTCAAGCCAACCCGCCGCGTGATAGACCATGTTTGTGCCCGACTGAACGGCCGCCCACAGAGAGTTCGACGTCTCCCACACCGACTGCCCATCGGGCACGTTGGCCGCACACACCCCAGAGGACCGCATAGGCAGGCCGTAATACCGTGCCATTTGCCCGGTCATCTGTGTCGAACGCATGTATTCGGGCGTGCCAAAGGCGGGTGCCCCCGACTTCATGTCCACATTCGACGTGAATGTTCCGATGACACAAGGAATGCCCGGGCGAACGTATTGGAACAAAGCAATCGCACACAGCGCTTCGGCCAGCGATTGCGCCACGGCCCCGGCCATCGTCACCGGCGCCATCGCCCCGGCTAGCGTGAACGGCGTCACAACAATCGCTTGCCCTCGTCGGGCCAGCCGCAGACAACCGTCAATCATAGGATGGTCGTGCTTCAACGGTGAGGTCGAGTTGATGTTGGTGTACATCCGCGGCGATGTTTCGAACTCTTCATGGCTAAGACCACCAGCGATCCTGACCATCTCCATCACATCTTCGACGCGCTCCTTACCCAACGAATAGGCGTGCATCGCCTTGTCGGTGAGGGTCAGCTTGTCGTACAGGACGTCCAGATGCCGGATGCTGGCGTGGATATCGACCGGTTCAACAGGATAGCCCCCCGCAAAGTGGATGCAATTGAAATACTGCGTCAGTTTCAGCAGGTTCCGACACATCTCGCGATTGCCGGGGACCTTGGTGCCGATCTCCATGTCCCAATAGTTCGGCGGAGACGACACGTTGCCGAACACCATGGTCCGGCCACCGATTTCAATTGTCCGGTCGGGGTTGCGCGGCGTGATGGTAAAGCGCGATGGCGCCTTGGCTACCATCTCCATAACAAAGTCCCGACCCATGCGGACGTTGTCGCCATCAATGGTACACCCGGCCTCACGAAGGATGCCTATGGCCTCTTCGTTGTAGAACTCGATCCCGATCTCTTCGAGGATACGCATGGCCCCGTCATGGATCGCCTCAATCCCCGCCTGATCCAGCGGTTCGGTCGGTTTGTCGATATTGATCGGAGGGTTAAACGGCATCTGGTCGATGACAGCGCTGCCCCTGCGTTCGGCGGCACCGGCCCGTCCCCCACTGCGACGTCCGCGCCTTTTCGTATCAGCCATTTGGTCCTCCGGAACTTGCGTACCCCTATGCAAGCCCCGAAGGCGGGTGTCTGGCCGCTCTGTCTGCGACAGTCTATGTCGGTTTCTTATCCCGAAACGCCGAAAGTGACCGCCGCGCGATCAGTTATTGGACAGCCAGTCCGGAATGTGCCCGATATCCGGCAGCACGACATCCGCCATTGGCGCCAGCGCTTCGGCCGGAGCCAGTCCCGTGAGGACACCGATCGTAGTCATCCCGGCGGCGCGTCCGGCCTGAAGATCGTGCAGGCTGTCCCCGACCATGGCCACCTGTTCCGGGTCAACGCCTACATGGGCCGCAAAGGCCAGCAATTGCCCGGGACCGGGCTTGAACCCATGGCCACTGTCATAACCAGCGACAAAATCGAAATGGTCGCGAATCCCGACCGATGCCAGATGCCGAAGCGCGGGCATTTCACCATCGTTCGTCGCAACGCCCAGTTTCAGCCCGGCCCGCCGAAGCCCCGCAAGAAACGGCTCCAATGGAACTGCCTGCGCCTGCGGGGCCGAGGCCGACTCGACGTTCAGGACGTCAATCAACTCATCCAGTGTCATATTCAGCAAATGCGGGGCGAGGACTTCGGCGATTTCCTCGACTGTGCCAGCAATGACGATGCTGTCTTCGGAATAGGCGACCTGTTCCAGATCGAATCCGATAAGCCGACCCAGTTCGGCGGCGCGTGCATGATCGCCGTCGGCCAGACGCAATACTATGTTGCGCCCAAACGCGCCCCAGGTATTGGCAAAATCAAACAAGGTTCCGTCCTTGTCGAACAGGATCGCGTCGATGGGCATTGATTGCTCCTGCAAGGTTGTTGATCAGGTCCAGTGGATGTCGGCGCCACCGGACAACACCGCGCGAGCCTGACCGGGCTGATCATAGGGCACGGAGTTGGTGTCACAGAAAGCGATCACCCACGAATCGTCAAGCATTAGAAACTCCAGCACCGATCCCAGAAACTCCGGTTCGCCCGCCCTGTCACGAAGATCCTGCGCCGAAGCCCCGGTCGAACCCAGAAAAACCGGCAGCAATTCTTCGTTGCCCACCAGCCAGCCCAAAACATTGAGCGCCAGAGTTTCTGCAGATTGAGGGGAGATTGACATAAAGTAGCCCCGGATCAGGTCTTGGAAAGGGTTTATTAACCAGACTCATAAACACTTTGGCAACGCATGCAATCAATGGTGACTGATATGTCCGTGCAGGGAACCATCCTTGTCCTCGACGGGACCTCGACCAATCGCATCATGCTGAAGGTCCAACTGACGGCAGCATGGTACCACGTCGTACAGGGCGAACGGCTTCAGGGTCTCACCGGGCTGTTGCGACGCGCCAACCCCGATCTGGTGCTTACGTCTCAGGCCTTGCCGGATGGCACGGCTGCGGATGTCAAAAGGCTGGTTCTGGCCGACCCAGACCTGATCGGTGTACCGGTGGTGGCAATCGCGCCTCAAAACGACAAGGCCGCCCGGTTGAAAGCACTCTCGGATGGGCTGGATGATGTTCTGGCGCATCCGTTCAAAGACACGGTCCTTCTGGCAAGGGTGCGTAGCCTGTTGCGCGCACGGGCAGAAGCGCTGGACCTGCATGTCGGGTCCGGTTCACATCCCATGGGCTTTGCGGAGTCGAGTGCCGCACCCATTTTGCCGCCCAAGGCGGCCCGTGTGACTATTCTGACGCAATCCGCGCGGACCGGAGCGTTGTGGAAAAATGCCCTGTCACAGCGAACGCGGCACAACCTGTCTGCGCATACCACGACAAACCTGCGGGGTGTATTGTCCGGGCCAGTGCCGGACGCCATCATCTTTGAAATCAGCACGAATCCGTCTGGTCTTAACCTGCTGGCCGACCTGAAATCCCGCACCACCACCCGGCATACGGTGCTGATCGGCGTTCTTGCGGAAGACGATGCCGTGCTGGCGTCAGAGGCGCTAGACCGCGGCGCCGACGCGATCTGTATGGACGGATTCTGCGCAGAAGAGGTCCTGTTGCGCCTGGAAAGCCAGATCAAGCGAAAAACCAGCTTGGATCAGATGCGCGCGTCGCTGCGGCGTGGGTTGGTCGAGTCCTGGGTGGACCCTCTGACCGGGTTGCATAATCGCCGCTATGCGATGCGTGCGATGGATCAGATCGCCCATCAATCCACCCGCACCGGCAAAGGTCTCGCTGTGATGCTGGCCGATCTGGACCATTTCAAGGCCATCAATGACAAGTTCGGCCATACAGGTGGGGATCTGGTTCTGACCGAGGCCGCCAGACGCTTGAAGCTAACCGTCGGTTCGGCAGGTTTCATTGCCCGGATCGGAGGGGAAGAGTTCATGATCGGCCTGTCGGAAACCACGCAAGCCAAGGCGCTCGAACTGGCTCGGAGCTTGTGTGAGTGCATTCGCGAGAGGCCATTCAACCTGCCAGACACCCCTGCCCCTATCCCGGTCACGATCAGCATCGGACTGATCGCAACCCAGCCCAATCTCGCCTCGCCATCGCATCAACCTGCTGGGCTGGACAGGTTGATCAAATCAGCCGACACCGCGCTCTACGCTGCCAAGACCGCTGGGCGCAATCAGGTTCAGGTCCAGCAAAGCGCGGCCTGAGACCGTCAGTTCTTGTTCTTTCGACCGTGACGTTTGCGTTTTACCACCTCTTGCAGACGGTCCGCGTAAACCTGACGCTCGGCATCCGTCATCGCTGTGATCCGGTTCAGCCACTCCTCCTGTAACGCATTTTGCAAGTCTGCCATGGCCTGCGCCTGCTGCTGCAGCAAAGCCTGTACAACCGCTGGATCGAACGGCTCCGCCCGCAAGGCGGCCTCCAGCGCGGCAAAATCCTGAGACCGGAGTTTTGCCCCTTTCACATGCCGCTCGGACAATTCCCCGCGCAAGACTTTCCGATCTTCCTTGGGCAGCGCCCGATAAATCGCTGGCCCAAATCCGGGGGGCGCCTTGCCGTGATCCCCACCCTTGACCCGGTAAACCGTGCCCAGAGCGACCCCGACAACCAAAAGGTTCAGCGCCAGCGATACGGTCAGAAGAACCGTTACCCACCGTCTTTTGGGCTTGGTATTATCGCTCATTCGGCGTCCTCCAGAAATGTTGTGTCCAGGCCAAGGTCGGCGACCACAAAGCTGTTCTCCTGCGGGTAGATAATTGTCGCCGGATCAGGCAGGAAACCTGGTGCGGACACTCCGATCCAAATACCTGCTGCACTGGCCGCGACCAGTCCGCCCATGCTCTGCCAACCGCCGATTCCATCAAGAATCCGAGCCCAAACAGAGCGCGGGGGCACTGTGGGTTTCAACCGGTCCAGACGCACCGCTTCGGCATCCGTCAGAATGCGAACCGCCAGATCATCGGGCAGTTCGGGTTGGGTTTGCCGTGCTTGGGCAAGTAACTGATCCAGGTCCATATCGTTCTCAGCCATCTTCGTACCCCAGTTCATCCTGTCGCCCGGCCAGTATTGCCGCCAGGGCGCGTTTCCCGCGCGCGGTCAGGCTTTCCACCGCTTCCGTCGAAATGCCCATGATCCCTGCAATTTCGGGGTTGGGCAACTCCTCGATATGCCTCAAGATCACCGCTTGACGTTGACGATCCGGCAATTGCGATAACGCCTCCTGCAGCGCGTCCCTGCGCGCTGCGTCCTGCAATCGATCCGCCGCGCTGAGTTCTTCGTCCTCGGGCTCTGGCACATCGTCCAGACGGTCCGGCCGTTTCTTGCGCTGCACGTCCACACACAGGTTTAATGTCACACGATAGAGCCAGGTAGACACTTTCGCCTGGCCGGGCACCCAGTTCGGCGCCATCTGCCACAGCCGCATCATTGCGTCCTGCGTCACATCTTCCGCTTCGGCCCGATTGCTGAGCATTCGTAGAGCCACCGAAAAGCATCGTGGTGCCAGCCGATCCGTCAACGTACGTGCCGCCGCTGCATCGCCCTTGGCGAACTGCCGCAGCAACGCATCGTCCGACGCGTCCGCGGCGCATGAGGCACCGCGGACTTCGTTCAGGGGGGACGTCAGGTCCTCCATCCTTCATCAGCTGTCGTCAGAGTCCGCCTTGCCGTTCCTTTTGTTCTTCCGGCCCATCCGCTCTTTTGCATCGGTGTATTCCTGTTCCGAGATCGTACCGCTGTTATCCGCGTCGATACGGTCAAACATCTTGCCAGTGCGGCGTGGTTTGGGCAACTCGTCCTCGCTCAGAAATCCGTCCTTGTTGGCGTCATTCCTTTCGAACATTTTGGTCACGCGGTCATTGGCCTTCTTTTGTGCGGTAGCCTGCATTTCCTCGACGCTCAACTGACCATCGCCATTTGTGTCGGCTTCGGTGAATCGCTTCGTCCGGTGGGCCTCCATCTCTTCCTTGGTCAGTTGACCGTCACCATTTGCGTCCAATTCCTGAAAGCTCACAGGTTCGCGATCTTTCGGCCCGGCCGCCAGAACCGAGGTGCCTGTGACTGCAACGGCCGATATCAGGATGGCCGGAATGAGTTTCGCGCTTTTCATATCGTTTTCCCTTTGTTTGCGGCCCCATCGCCGCTGCTCACATTAATTCAAACGAGTAGGACCACGGGTTCCGTCGCTAAAACCTAAAAACTTTTGGCGACCTAATGCAGCCGACCTAAGTCACAATGCGCCGCACCCCCCTTTTCTGCGGAACAAAACAAGCGCATTATCCTGCGCAATCGAACGCGCGAGTTTCAAAATGACAGATCAGACGATCGACACCACGACCGAGGATGACCGTCCGACACGGCCCGCTTTGATCAAAGGGTTTCGCGGCCGTTGCCCGAAATGCGGCGAGGGCAGGCTGTTGCGCGGCTACCTGAAGGTCAACGATAGCTGCAGCAATTGCGGGCAGGAGCTGTTTCATCACCGGGCGGATGACGGCCCGGCCTACTTGACCATATTGCTGGTCGGTCACCTGCTGGCCCCTGCGTTGCATGTGACATATGTCGAGTTTCGCCCCGAGCCTTTGACCATGTTCCTGATCTTTGCCATCGGCTGCACGGCCCTGTCGCTTTTCCTGCTTCCCCGGTTGAAAGGCGCTGTGGTCGCCTATCAATGGGCACGTCGGATGCACGGGTTTGAAAAAGCTCGATGACCCGCGCGGACAGATTGATCAGCGAATGACAGAAGACAAAACAGCGATACGAAATGCAGCGACGGTTATCGTCCTGCGGAACCGTTTGACCGAACCATCAATCCTGATGGGACAGCGCGGCGCAAAAGCCGTCTTCATGCCCAATAAGTTCGTGTTTCCCGGCGGTGCAGTTGATGCGGCGGACGGAAGCATTCCTCTGGCCTCCCCCATGCCCGAACTTTGCCGCGAACGGCTGGACGAGAAGTCCGAACCGGGGCTGCAGAACGCGCTGGCCGCGGCGGCAATCCGCGAGTTGTGGGAAGAAACCGGGCTGATCTTGGGTGAACCCGGAACTTGGAACAGCACGGTTCCAGAGGATTGGCAAAGCTTTGCCTCCATGGGGTTCCGACCAGCCGCGGATGCTCTGCAGTTTGTGTTCCGCGCCGTGACGCCGCCAGGCCGCCCTCGCCGGTTCGACGCGCGTTTCTTTCTGGTCGATGCCAACGCGATCCAGGGCGATCTGGACGATTTCGGCCACGCCTCGGATGAGCTGTCCCACCTGCAATGGGTGCCGCTCGGCCGTGCGCGCGATCTGGATTTGCCTTTTATTACCGAGGTGGTTTTGGCCGAAATTGCAGCCCGGGTTTCAAACCCCGAGCCGCCTGTAACCGTGCCCCTCTACCTGCATACCGAGGAACAAAGCCTGTTCCTGCAGCTCAAAGGCTATCCGATGCCTGAAGCGGACTAGGCATCACTTCATCCGGCTGATCACCGTGGTCACTTCGGGTTTTTTGCCGATCTCGGCCTTGGCGGTCTGACGCACGATGCGGCGCATGGCTTCTTCCAGCTTGTCATCGTCGCGCAGGGTTTTGGCGTCCGCCCGCATCAGGAACTGGTTCAGATCTTCTTCCAGCACGTCGACCAGCGCGGCTTTGGAGGTACCGATCTCGGGCAAGCCCATCGTGTCGCACCACGGTTCACCCAGCGGTTCATCTTCTTCATCCAGAATGACCGTGACCGTCACGTGCCCGTTCAGGGCCATGCGGATACGGTCCCGCACGATTCCGTCCAAAGCGCCAACCTTGACGGTGCCATCCAGATAGGTGCGACCGGTTTCAATAAAATCCGCCACCTGCGGCTCATTGCCGGTCAGGTCCAGCATCGTGCCATTCACCGCCAGAATGCCCTTGCGTCCACCAGCTTCGGCCAGCTTGGCATGTTCGCGCAGATGCCGGTGTTCACCATGCATCGGGATCACCATTTGCGGGTCGATCAGCGCGTGCACCCTTTCAAGATCGGGACGATTTGCGTGACCGGACACGTGGTACAGGCCCGAGCTGTCGTCCACCACATCCACGCCCTTTTCGCTGAGCTGGTTCATGACAACGATTACGCCGCGCTCGTTGCCGGGGATGGTTTTGGACGAGAACAGAAATAGATCACCCTCTTTCAGTTCAATTCCGCGATACTTGCCGCGTGCCAGTTGTGCGCTGGCGGCACGGCGCTCGCCCTGGCTGCCGGTCACGATCAGCATCAGGTTCTGGCGCGGCATGTCCACGGCCTCTTCGGCACTGACAACCTTGGGAAAATCAGAGAGGATGCCCGTTTCAGTCGCAGCTTCGATCATCCGCCGCATGGCACGGCCCAGCAGCACAACCGAACGCCCGGCCCGTGCTCCTGCCTCGGCCAGCGTTTTCACCCGCGCCACGTTCGACGCAAAGGTGGTCGCGACCACCATGCCCTCGGCGCTTTCAACCAGCTTGGTAATCTCGGGGCCGACCTCAGATTCTGAGCGGCCAGCATGGGGCGAAAACACGTTGGTGCTGTCACAGACCAGCGCCTTGACGCCGGGTTTGGCAACCTCGGCCCACAGATCGGGATCAAACGCTTCACCCACCACCGGGTCGGTGTCCAGCTTGAAATCCCCGGAATGTACGATCCGGCCTTCGGGCGTGTCGATCACCAGCGCCGCGCTTTCGGGAATGGAATGTGAAACCGGCAGAAACCCAACCTTGAACGGGCCGACAGAAATCTGCTCGGGCCAGGCCGAAACCGTCTGCACCGCGTCCTCAGGGTGGCCGTGTTCTTCCATCTTACGGCGCGCGATATTGGCGGTGAAAGCGCGAGCATAGACCGGCACGCCCAGCGCTTCATAGCAATGCGCAACCGCACCCACGTGGTCTTCATGCGCGTGGGTGACAAACACGGCATCAAGCCGGTCAGCCCGTTCCTGTAGCCACGAAATATCAGCGTGGATCAGGTCAACACCGGGAGTCGTGTCCATATCCGGAAAGGTCACCCCCAGATCGACGAGGATCAGCCGCTCTTGCCCCGGCTTGCCGTACCCATAGACATAGGCGTTCATGCCAATTTCGCCGGCACCGCCCAGCGGCAGATAGATCAGTCGTTCACTGCTCATGTCGAGCCATTTTCCTTGTTATAGCGATGGATCACGGTCAGCCCGTGCATCGTCAGATCGTCTTCGATCGCATCAAACCCGACATCCGCCTGATCGAACAAAGGCGCAAGCCCGCCGGTGCCGACCACTTTCATCGGCATTCCGTATTCCTCTTTGATCCGGGCAATCAGCCCTTCGATCAAGCCGGAATAGCCCCAATACACGCCAGATTGAATGCAGCCAACCGTGTTTGTGCCTATAACCTTTTCCGGGCGGGTGATGTCGATATGCGGCAAGGCCGCCGCCCCTTGGTGCAGTGCTTCAAGGCTGAGGTTCACGCCGGGCGCGATGATACCCCCGACATACGCCCCGTCCGAGGCGACCACGTCAAAATTGGTGGCGGTGCCGAAATCGACCACGACAACATCGCCACCGTGACGATCAAACGCGCCAACCGCATTTGCCAGACGGTCAGGGCCGGGAATAGTTCCCTCGTCAATGCGCGGCGCCACGGGCAGCAGACATTCCGGCTTGCCCACAACCAGCGGGCGGCAACCAAAGAAACGGTCGGCAAAGATGCGCAGGTTGAACACCACACGCGGTACGGTCGAGGCAATGACCACATCGGTAATGTCCGCATCGATCCCGTAGTGTTTCACCAGCGTCGAATACCAGGTGAAATAGGCATCCGCCGTGCGGGAGTGATGGGTCGAGGTGCGCAGCGTGCACAGGAACACCTCACCGTCCCAGATCGAGAAAACGGTGTTGGTGTTACCGCAGTCAATTGCCAGAAGCATCTGCGCCTCCTTCAGAAAAACACATCCGCCGCAGGAATGCTGACGCGGCCCTTGGCGGTCTTTAGGACAAGGTTGCCGTTAGAGTCCACGGTTTCAAAGGTTCCCACCGTCTCGGAGGTTGAGGTGCGGGCGGTGATTACCTCGCCCAACCGGGCAGCACGGGACAGCCACGCCGTCCGGATTGGTTCGAACCCGTAGGTCACGAACTGGGTTTCATACCCTGCGTATGCCGAGGCCAACTCAGTCAGGAAATCCTCGGGGATGACAGCCGCACCGGTTTCCGACAGCAGAGAAACAGGACGCACCGCGCTTTGTTCGACCGCATAGGTCGGGGGGGCCTCAGACAGGTTCACTCCGATCCCGATGGCCAGATGAGACAGTTCACGTCCCTGCCCGGTGCTTTCCAGCAAAATACCAGCCAGCTTGCCACCGTTCAGCAACACATCATTGGGCCATTTCAAAGACAGCCCTGCCGCCCGGCCGGTCACCGCGACACAGGCATCAAAAAGCGCCAGCGCGGCCACAAAGCTGCGCAACGCCGCCTGTTCGGGATTGCCCTGCGGGCGCATCAACAGGGTCGCTGCCAGATTGCCTTTTGGGTTGGCCCAGGCGCGGCCTCGCCGTCCCCGCGCGGCGGTCTGGTGGTGCGCCATGATCCAGACCGGACCCGGCGCCGTCGGGGCAAGCCGGGCGGCCTCATTCAGGGTGCTGTCGATCTCCTGCACGATGTGCAGTCCGTATCCTTGCGGCCAAGCAGTCATGGCAAAAAGGCCCGGTCTGTTGACCGAGCCCCCTGCATTTGGATGCCTGTCACGTCAGTTGACAAGTGTTGCCGCTGCAGCTGCCGCAGCGCCTTCGATGCCGAACTGATAGAATACACCGACCAGCATCAGAGCGGCCGACCCCATCAAAGCGACCCACAGAACCGGCGTGGAACGCGTTTCGATCGGATCTTCGTTCTCATCCCCGAAATACATGTAAAACACGATCCGCAGGTAATAGAACGCACCGATCACAGACGCGATGGCCGAGACAATAACCAACCCGGTCAGACCTGCGCTGACACCGGCCTGCCAGACGCCGAACTTGGCGAAAAAGCCCAACATCGGCGGCACGCCCGCGAGGCTGAACATCAGGATCAGAACAGCCAAAGCCTTACCAGGATCACGCTTGGAATACTGCCGCAACGCGTCGATATCAGTGACTGGTTTGCCGTCCCGTTCCATCATCAGGATGAAAGCAAAGGTGCCGATATTCATGGTCACGTAGATCGCCAGATACATCAGCATCGCCTTGATGCCCATTTCCGTACCCGCCGCCAGACCGATCAGCGCATAACCCATGTGGGCTATCGACGAAAACGCCATCAGCCGTTTGATGTTGCGCTGCCCAATCGCGGCAACCGCGCCCAGCAGCATCGACAGAACGGACAGCAGAACAATCACTTGCTGCCAGTCCTTGACCACTCCGCCAAAGGCGTCGTGCATCAGGCGGGCAAACAGCGCCATCGCCGCCACTTTCGGCGCGGTGGCAAAGAAGGCGGTGATTGGCGTGGGCGAGCCCTCGTACACGTCCGGTGTCCACATGTGGAACGGCACGGCCGAAACCTTGAACGCAAGACCCGAGATCAGGAAGATCAGGCCGAACAGAAGGCCAACCGAAATATCACCATGATGGACGGTCTGGATGATACCCGTGAACAGCGTGGTGCCGGTAAAGCCATATACCAGCGATGCGCCATACAGCAGCAGACCCGAGCTAAGTGCGCCAAGCACGAAGTATTTCAGACCGGCCTCGGTCGATTTCGCGCTGTCACGGCGCAAGGCGGCCACAACGTAAAGGGACAGCGACTGCAGTTCCAGCCCCATATACAGGGACATCAGGTCACCTGCGCTGACCATCATCATCATGCCCACAGCGGCCAGAGCCACCAGCAGCGGATATTCAAACCGCAGCAGCCCGCGACGCGACATGTAGTCCTGACTCATCACCAAAACGGCCGCGGCAGACAGCAGGATCGCAACTTTGGCAAAGCGCGAGAACCCGTCGTCGATGAACATGCCGTTGAAGGCCACGTTGACGCCATCGCCATTGGTTGCAATCCAGATGGCCAGCAGCGCCATCAGGCCAGCCGTAGACCACACGAGAACCGGCGCCAGTGCATCCTTTGCCGTATAGACAGCCCCGATCAGAGCGGCCATCGCATATACGGCCAGAACGATCTCTGGCAGGATTATTGTCAGATCAGCCTGGATCATTTCTCCAAAGCCTCCTTAGTGCGAAGCGGCCGTCTGGATCACGGCCTCAGCCGCGGCCAGAGCCGTGTCATAGTTCGAAATCAGTGCGGCGGTCGAGTTACCGATTACATCGGTCACCAACGACGGGTAGACGCCCAGAAGGATGGTCATCACGATCAGCGGCGCGAAGATCAGCCGCTCGCGCGAGGTCATGTCGGTCATCGCCTTGAGGCTTTCCTTGATCAGGTCGCCAAAGACCACGCGGCGGTACAGCCACAGCGCATAGGCCGCCGAGAAGATCACACCGGACGCCGCCACTGCGGTGACCCAGGTGTTGACCTGGAACGTGCCCATCAGGGTCAGGAACTCGCCGATAAATCCAGAGGTTCCCGGCAGGCCGACATTAGCCATGGTGAACAGCATGAAGACCAGCGCATAGGCAGGCATCCGGATTACCAGACCGCCATAAGCGTCAATGTCACGGGTATGCATCCGGTCATAGATGACGCCGACACACAGGAAGAGCGCCGCCGAGATGAAACCGTGGCTGAGCATTTGAAAGATCGCACCGTCAATACCCTGCTGGTTTGCAGCAAAGATCCCCATGGTCACAAAACCCATATGCGCGACCGAGGAATAGGCGATCAGCTTTTTCATGTCCTCCTGCACCAGCGCGACCAGCGAGGTGTAGACAACCGCAATAGCTGACATCCACAGAACCAGATCGGTCATCACCGCCGAACCCACTGGGAACATCGGCAGGCTGAACCGCAGGAAACCATAGCCGCCCATCTTCAACAGGATCGCCGCCAGCACGACCGAACCCGCCGTAGGGGCCTGCACGTGCGCATCCGGCAGCCAGGTGTGCACCGGCCACATGGGCATTTTCACCGCAAACGAGGCAAAGAACGCCAGGAACATCAACGTCTGCATACCGCCAACGATATAGATGCCCAATACGCTGAAGCTTTCGGACGAGAACTGATGGCTCATCAGTGCCTCGATATCCGTGGTGCCTGCATCCGCGTACATCGCTACCATCGCCACCAGCATCAGCACCGAACCGAGGAAAGTGTAGAGGAAGAACTTGAAGCTGGCATAGATGCGATCCTTGCCGCCCCAGATACCGATGATCAGGAACATCGGGATCAGACCTGCCTCGAAGAACAGGTAGAACAGCACCAGATCCAGCGCCATGAACACGCCCAGCATCAGCGTTTCCAGCAGCAGGAAGGCGATCATGTATTCCTTGACGCGGTCGGTGACCTGCCAGCTGGCCAGAATGGTCAGCGGCATGATGAAGGTGGTCAGCAGCACGAACAGAACGCTGATGCCATCCACGCCCATTTTGTACTTCAGGCCAAGCAGCCACTCACCCTCTTCCACCATCTGGAAGCCGGTGTTGGACGGGTCAAAGCCCGTATAGATGCCGATCGAGACCAGGAAGGTCACCGTTGTCGCAACCAGCGCAACCCATTTCGCATTGCGCTGCGCGGCCACATCATCGCCATGCAGGAACAGGGCCAGAATGCCTGCCGCCACTGCGGGGATGAAGGTGACGATGGAGAGGATATTATCCATTATTGTGCGCCTCCGCCGATCGACATCCAGGTGACCAGGGCGGCGATGCCCAGAACCATCCAGAAGGCGTAAGTAAAGATGTAGCCCGTCTGCGCCTTGCCTGCGAGGCGGGTGAAGAAGGGAACAACGCCCATGGCGACACCGTTCAGGAAGCCGTCGATGGTGTTGCCATCGCCGCGTTTCCACAGGAATCGGCCAAGCGCCACCGTGGGCTTGACGAAGACCGCGTCATAGATCTCGTCAAAATACCACTTGTTCAGCAGGAACAGGTACAACGGCCGCTGGTTCTGTGCCAGACGTCCCGGCAGCGACGGGTTCACGATATAGAACCAGTAGGCCATGACAAATCCCAGCACCATCGCAACGAACGGCGAAACCTTGACCCATTTCGGAGCCGCGTGTGCGTCGTCCAGAATATGGTTATCCGGCGCGATATACAGGGCACCCTCGCCCGGCTTGCCGGTGAAGACATAGTGGTGATCCCCACCATGGGCCGCCTCGTCACCGTGACCAGCGTCAGCGTGCGCAGCCTCATCCCCGTGGCCGTCATCCGCAAGCGTGTCCGACCCGTTGTCATCACCCGCATGAGCCGTATCAGCATGCGTATCCGCCTGGCCGTGATCGCCCGCCTCAGCATGCTCGGACGCCTCGGCAACCGGAATTCCGTAGAATTTGCCGACCTTGTCCGCGTGACCAAAGAAGTTACCGTACCAGATCATGCCGGCAAAGACCGCACCCAGCGACAGCACGCCCAGAGGCACCAGCATACTCATCGGGCTTTCATGCGCGTGGTCGTGCGTATGCTGATCGCCACGCGGCTTGCCGTAGAAAGTCAGGAAGATCAGGCGCCAGCTGTAGAATGAGGTGAACGCAGCCGCGACTACCAACAGCCAGAAACCATAAGCCGACCCACCTGCATAGGCGCTCTCGATGATCGCGTCCTTGGACAGGAACCCGGCGAAACCAAATGTGGTCAGCGGAATGCCAACACCGGTGATGGCCAGCGTGCCGATCATCATCGCCCAATAGGTATAGGGGATTTTCTTCCGCAGACCACCGTACTCGGTCATTTCCTGCTCGTGATGCATCGCATGGATCACCGAACCGGCACCAAGGAACAGCAGCGCCTTGAAAAACGCGTGCGTGAACAGGTGGAACATAGCCGCCGAGTACATGCCGACACCGGCAGCCACGAACATATAGCCCAGCTGGGAACAGGTCGAATAGGCGATGACACGCTTGATATCGGTCTGCACCAGACCCACCGTCGCGGCAAAGAATGCGGTCGAGGCCCCCAGCACGGTGATGAACCCGGTCGCACCCGGCGCGAACTCCATCAGCGGCGACATGCGGCAGACCAGGAAGACACCGGCGGTCACCATGGTTGCAGCGTGGATCAGGGCCGACACAGGCGTCGGGCCTTCCATCGCATCCGGCAACCATGTGTGCAGAATCAACTGCGCCGACTTGCCCATCGCACCGATGAACAGCAGCACACAGATCACCTCGATGGCGGTCCACTCACCCCACAGGAAGTGCAACTGCGTTTCCGCCAGTTCAGGGGCCGACGCGAAGATGTCCGAGAGGTTGATGCTGTCCGTCAGAAAGAACAGCGCAAATATGCCCAAAGCAAAGCCAAAGTCACCGACCCGGTTCACCACGAATGCTTTAATCGCAGCAGCGTTGGCCGATGGCTTGCGATAGTAGAACCCGATCAGCAGATACGAAGCAACGCCCACGCCTTCCCAGCCAAAAAACATCTGAACCAGATTATCCGACGTCACCAGCGCCAACATGGCAAAAGTAAAGAAAGACAGATAAGCAAAGAAGCGCGGCTTGTAGCTTTCGCCTTCACGCCATTGCGGATCGTTATCCATGTAGCCAAAGGAATAAAGGTGCACGAGCGCAGATACGGTCGTTACCACGATCAGCATGATCGCGGTCAGCCGGTCCAGACGCACCGCCCAGCTTGTCGACAGCGAGCCGCTCTCGATCCAGCGCATAACCTCGATCTGCTGGGTGTGGCCGTCGAAGGCGAAGAACACGATCCACGACAGCAGACAGGCCAGAAACAGCAAGCCGGTGGCAGTCCACATGGCGGCTTTCTCACCGATGAACCGCCAGCCAAAGCCGCAGATCAGCGCGCCCACCAGCGGGGCAAAGAGGATGGTGGTTTCCATGTTCCCTTACCCCTTCATCATATTGACGTCTTCAACCGCGATGGTGCCGCGGTTGCGGAAGAAGCAGACCAGAATGGCCAGACCAATCGCCGCCTCGGCCGCAGCCACGGTCAGCACGAACAGCGTAAACACCTGCCCGACCAGATCGCCGAGGAAGCTGGAAAACGCCACGAGGTTGATATTCACCGCCAGCAGCATCAGTTCGATGCTCATCAGCAGGATGATGACGTTCTTGCGGTTCAGGAAGAGACCGAAGATGCCGATGACGAACAGCGTCGCCGCGACCGTAAGATAGTGTTCAAGTCCGATCATAGCTTCGCTCCTGGCGAGTCGGGGTAGTAGAGTTTGCAGCCGCAGGTGGGTTCAGGCCGTCGCCTGCGAGGAAGATCAATTAAATGATCTTCAATTTTCTCAGCCTTGGCTGTGATCCCATTCTTCTCAGCTGATGTGGTCAATTGAGAAAGTGTGGAAGACTGCGTCATTTCCAACAGGCCATCTGGGCCATCAAAACATTCGATTGAGGTGTTGGGAATTGTTAGCGCCGCCCCGCCACACAAATTCCCGCGGAAAACGACCGCGTCGCCTGTTGCGCAGTCCGCAACCCAGAGGTCATTGATCGCCCCGCATTTCAAATCAGTAATTGGCTGGGCGATAAGCGAACCTGAAAAAGCGATGACTGGACCACCTTCTACTGGCGACTTCCACGAGCCTGCGTTTTCAAACTCGCAACGGTCTCCAATTGCCATAGGGGCGCGCCCCAAGGCATCTTGAAACCAATTGGGTAATATGCACTCACCAGCCGCCGTAGTTCCAGCACAAACAACTGCTGCGAGGCAAGTTATGGTGGACAATAACCTCACAACCCCTGCCCCGGTTTCACGTCCTTCAACTCCATCGCCTTGGCCGGGTCCCGCATCATCTGGCCGATGATGTCCTGACGCTTGATGTCCTGACGGTGGCGCAGGGTCAGCACGATGGCGCCGATCATGGCCACCAGCAGGATCAGGCCCGCCAGTTGGAACAGAAGGAAGTATTGATCATAAAGGATGACGCCGAGCGCCTCGGTATTGTGACGGTCAGTGGGCACCGGCTGCGCCAGGTTAGCCGCCGCACCCTGCGCGCTGTCCCACGCGCCAAAGGCCATGACGAACTGCATCAGGATCACCAGAGCGATCAGCAGGGCCAGCGGCATATAGCGCGCCATCTCGGCCTTGAGCTCGGCAAAGTCCACGTCCAGCATCATCACCACAAACAGGAACAGAACCGCGACCGCGCCGACATAGACGATGATCAGCAGCATCGCCACGAACTCGGCCCCCAGCAGCACGAACAGCCCTGCCGAGGACAGGAACGCCAGGATCAGCCACAGCACCGAGTGCACCGGCTGGCGGCTGATCACCGTGAACAGCCCGCCCGCGATGACGCAGATGGCAAACAGATAGAAGGCAAAGACGGTCATTGATCCTCATCCTCGTTGTCGCCCATGACCTCTTGCGCAAGATCCAGCGCGCGGGTCATGGCCGGGATGCCGGCAAAGACCGACATCTGACCGATCGTTTCCACGATCTCTTGTTTCTTGGCACCCGCCTCCAAAGCGTGACGCACGGTCTGACGTACCGCCGAGTCCGCCTGCGCACCCTGGCAGGTCAGCCCGGCCAGCGTCAGCAGCAGGCGGGTTTTGGCATCCAGCCCGTCCTTGTTGACGGTGTTGCCGAACATCATCTCCATGACCTCTTTGGGCATGGTCGGCCACAGCGCCTCGAACCCCTTGGGCGAGAAACTTTCCATAGCCGGGTTCATCGCCTTGGCCATGTCCTGAGCCTGCTTCATCATCAACTCGAACGGATTTGTCGGGCTGTCACTCATCTGTACGGCGCGTCCATTTCCAGATTGCGGGCAATCTCGGCTTCCCAGCGTTCGCCGTTATCGAGCAGCTTCTGCTTGTCGTAGAACAGCTCTTCCCGGGTTTCGGTGGCGAATTCGAAGTTGGGGCCTTCGACGATGGCATCGACCGGGCAAGCCTCCTGGCAGAAACCGCAATAGATACACTTGGTCATGTCGATGTCATAGCGCGTGGTGCGGCGGCTGCCGTCTTCGCGCGGTTCGGCGTCGATGGTGATCGCCTGCGCCGGGCAGACCGCTTCGCACAGTTTGCAGGCAATGCAACGTTCCTCACCGTTCGGATAACGGCGCAGGGCGTGCTCACCGCGGAAGCGCGGGGACAGAGGGCCCTTTTCATGCGGATAATTGATGGTGGCTTTGGGGGCGAAGAAATACTTCATTCCCAGTTTGAAGCCGACCCAGAAGTCTTGCAGAAGAAAGTACTTGGCGGCGCGGGTATAGTCGATTTGCGTCATGATCAGCCTCCTACGCTCCACCGGGCGAAGATGCCCCAGAACCATTCGAATTTCGCTGCAAAGGCCACGAACACTACCCAGGCCAGTGAGAACGGCAGGAACACTTTCCAACCCAGCCGCATCAACTGGTCATAGCGGTAGCGGGGCGTGATTGCCTTGACCATCGAGAAGATGAAGAAGAAGAACGCCATCTTGCCCACCATCCACAGAACACCGTCGGGCAGACCCGGGATCGGCGACAGCCAGCCTCCGAAGAACAACAGCGTGGTCAGCGCACACATCAGGAAGATCGCGATATATTCACCGGCCATGAACAGCAGGAACATCGTGGCCGAATATTCCACCTGATACCCGGCCACCAGTTCCGATTCCGCCTCGGGCAGGTCGAAGGGCGGGCGGTTGGTTTCGGCGAGTGCCGAGATGAAAAACAGGAAGACCATCGGGAAATGCGGCAGCCAGTACCAGCCAAAGAAGCCATAGCCGGTATCCTGCGCGCCCACGATGGAGCCGAAATTCATTGATCCGGTCGAGATGATCACACCGATGATGATCAAGCCAATGGACACTTCGTATGAGATCATCTGCGCCGCAGACCGCAGAGACCCAAGGAACGGGTACTTTGAGTTCGACGCCCAACCGCCCATAATAACGCCATAAACCTCAAGCGAGGACACGGCAAAAACATACAGAACCGCCACGTTCAGGTCTGACAAAACCCAGCCGTCGTTGAACGGGATCACCGCCCAGGCGATCAGCGACAGAACAAAGCTTGTCATCGGGGCCAGAATAAAGACGGCGCGATCTGCCCCGGCGGGGATCACGACCTCTTTCACGACGTATTTGAGCGCGTCGGCTACCGATTGCAGAATGCCATAGACGCCAACCACGTTGGGTCCGCGGCGCATCTGAACTGCCGCCCAGATCTTGCGGTCGCCATAAACAAGGAACAACAGCGAGATCATCACAAAGGCAACGACTGCAAGCACTTGCGCCAGAATGATGATGGCTATTCCGCCTGGGGTGTTAAAGAAATCAGCCATTGGTCCTCACACCGTGGGTATTCCGTTTTCCGCGAGCGATGCAAAGGCCACGTGCCTGCGCAAACTGCGGCTGGGTCGGCGCGTTGGTGTAAACAGCATATGCCGCCATTGCGCCACCCTTAATCTTGGGTTTCACACACAAATCAGGCGTGGCGTACTGCCACCCGGCATTCGCATTTGCCTGTGATATGAAACAGCTTTGGTTCATTCCGCTGCGATCTTCTCGGATTTGCGAGCCTGTGCCTGCGCCGACAGTTCGGCCATAAGCTGTGAAGCCCGTGCAATCGGGTTAGTCAGGTAGAAATCCCCGATCACATTGCGGAAGGTTGCCTTGCCCAGAGGGCCTGCATCCAGCGTTTGAACTTCGTTCTCTATCACCTCGTCGATGCGGGCCAGATGCGGAACCGCCTCGATCAGTGCGGTGCGCAGTTGCGCCAGCGAGTCGAAGGGCAGCGTCGCACCCAGTTCAGCCGAAAGAGCGCGCAGAATGGCCCAGTTTTCCTTGGCTTCACCCGGCGCAAACCCTGCGCGCATCGCCAGTTGCGGGCGGCCTTCAGTGTTCACGAACAGGCCGTTTTCTTCGGTATAGGCCGCTCCCGGCAGGATCACGTCGGCGCGGTGAGCGCCCCGGTCACCATGGCTGCCCTGATAGATCACAAAGGCACCCTCGCCGATTTCGACCTCATCCGCGCCGAGGTTGTAGATGACATCCGCCGCGCCGACCGCATCCATACTACCTTCGTTTGTGGCATCCACATCCATCGCACCGACGCGCGAAGCAGCGGTGTGCAGAACGATCAGACCGCTTTCAGTGTTGGTTGCAATGGTTTGCGCGGCAGCCAGAACGGCCGCACCGTCCGCCTCTTGCAACGCGCCCTGCCCAATGATGACCAGCGAGCGTTTGCCCTTGATCTCATCATCGCCGCCCATGCCGACGACTTTCTGCAGTGCTGCGCGATCGTCACCCATGTGATGGTATTCATAGGTCAGATCGACCGACGGACCGACCAGAGCGATCTCGGCACCGTGCGCCCAAGCCTTGCGGATACGGGCATTCAGAACCGGTGCTTCGTCACGCGGGTTGGTTCCGATCAACAGGATACGCTCGGCGCCATCGATGTCCTCAATTGCTGCGGTCCCGGCATAAGCACCTCGATTGCCAGCTGGCAGTTTGGCGCCGTCGGTGCGGCATTCCACAACACCGCCTTGCCCTTCGATCATCTGCTTCAGCGCAAACGCAGCCTCGACCGGGGCCAGATCGCCCACGATCCCGGCAGGCTTCTCAGCCCCTTTCAGCGCCTCGGCCGCTTTGGTCAATGCCTCGGGCCACGAAGCAGGGCGCAGCTTGCCGCTTTCACGGATGTAGGGCTTGTCCAGACGCTGACGACGCAGGCCATCCCAGACAAATCGGGTCTTGTCGCTGATCCACTCTTCGTTCACGCCATCATGGTTGCGCGGTAGGAAGCGCATCACTTCACGCCCCTTGGTATCGACGCGGATGTTTGAACCCAGAGCGTCCATCACGTCGATGCTCTCGGTCTTGGTCAACTCCCACGGGCGCGCGGTAAAAGAGTAAGGCTTCGACGTCAGCGCCCCAACCGGACACAAGTCGATAATGTTGCCCTGCATGTTCGAGTCGAGCGTCTGGTTCAGATACGAGGTGATCTCGGCATCTTCACCGCGCCCGGTCTGGCCCATCTGTGCGATCCCGGCAACCTCGGTGGTAAAGCGCACACAACGGGTACAGCTGATGCATCGGGTCATCGCGGTGCCGACCAGCGGCCCCAGATCCAGATCATCCACCGCGCGCTTGGCTTCCTTGAAACGGGTGCCCGACAGACCATAGGCCATCGCCTGATCCTGCAGGTCACACTCACCACCCTGATCGCAGATCGGGCAATCCAGCGGGTGGTTGATGAGCAGGAACTCCATCACCCCTTCGCGGGCCTTTTTGACCATGGGCGAGTTCGTCTTGACCTCGGGTGCCTGACCTTCCGGCCCCGGACGCAAGTCGCGCACCTGCATCGCGCAGGAGGCGGCCGGTTTCGGTGGGCCGCCCACGACCTCAACCAGACACATCCGGCAGTTCCCGGCAATCGACAGACGTTCATGATAGCAGAAGCGCGGCACTTCGACCCCGGCCTCTTCACAAGCCTGGATCAGAGTCATCGCACCATCGACTTCGATTTCCTGCCCGTCGATGTTTACTTTGCGGAGGTCAGACATGGTCTAGTTCGCCCTCAAATACACGCCAATGGCGCTGTTTCTTTCGATTTCCTTCCGCCCCAGCGTGCAGAAAGAACTCGGATTTTCATACGTGACGCCGTTCTGGGCCAGATACGCTTCGCCCTTGGCGCGCATCCTGTCCTTTTCGACGTCGGAATCCACATAGGCGCGGATTTCATCGTCCGAGTATCCCAGATTATTTGCTTTGGACTTCAGCCCCCACATCACACCTATCGCTTTCAGACGTCGCCCGCTGATCGATGGGCAATATTCCGAAATTTCGTTTGCAATGGCGATGTAGTAGAGTTCGTTGTCGATCTCTTTGACTTCGCGCAAGGGCGGCTTTGCCTCGGCAAGGGTCGGCAGGGTCAGCACCGACAACAACACGAGGGTTTTCACACCAGACATAACAACTCCTTTCGTCTTGGGAGACCCAAGACGAAAGGCACGCGGGGCGCTATGCAATAACACCCGCCGCATCATGGCCTGATATGCAAAAACACGCATCATGGTCTTTGACAGGTTCCTGCAAATGTCAGTTTGTCATCGCTGATGCGCAGGTTCTGCGGCTCGGTATCCGGACCAACCTTCCATACGATTTTCGAAGAACCAAACTGCTTGATACAGAATTTGGTTCCCTCAAACCGACCTGCCTCCCGTGCACCGTCCAACGAGGCAGAGACTCCGTTGACGACAACCGTAAAGTCAGCTGGTGAAACTTTCTTGTCGACGGGTTTTGCTTTGGCCCGGAATGCGTGACCGTCAAACAGGACCTGATTCTCGGAAGGCGAGACGATTCCGCAAGCCGACACCGCCGCTAGCGCGACAACTGCACTCAGCATGAAGCCGTGGTTCTTAACTTGTCTTAGCCCGAACATCAGATGTTTCCCCAACCCCACCATCAGAACGCCGCCACCAGCGCCATGAGGCCGGTGATAAACATGCAGGCCCAGCCCACAACATACAGAACCGACCGTAAACCACTGTGAGGATTGCCGATTCCGCGGATATGTACGAACAGCATTGACAGACGTGCCAACAGTGCAACCGAGGCGAGCAGGTTCACCCAAAACGGGCTTACCCCCATCAGGATCGCCGCAGCTGTAACCGCCACATACGCGGGCAGCGTCTCGGTTCCGTTCAGATATGCGCGGTTCAGACGATACGCCTTGTCGGAATAGTCCTGTTCCGGCGTCGCCCCCGGGGCCAGCCCCTTGCCCTGTTTGGCCAAGGCGGAAAACGGAGCCAAAAACAGCACGACGAGGGTGAAAACCATTACCGAGGCGACTGCATGACCGTATTGTGCGAAAGTCTCCATCTGGCTCACTCCGCCGCCATGGCGCCCATGCGACCCGACTTCTGTGCCTTTATGCGATCCTCGATCTCTTCGCGGAAATTGCGGATCAGGCCCTGGATAGGCCAGGCCGCTGCGTCTCCAAGGGCACAGATCGTGTGGCCTTCGACCTGCTTGGTCACGTCGAACAGCATGTCGATCTCTTCCAGTTCGGCCTCGCCGCGCACCAGACGGTCCATGACGCGCATCATCCAGCCGGTGCCTTCGCGGCACGGCGTGCACTGGCCGCAGCTTTCATGCTTGTAGAACTTCGACAGACGCCAGATCGCCTTGATGATATCGGTTGACTTGTCCATCACGATCACCGCCGCTGTCCCAAGACCCGAACCCAGATCGTTGCGCAGATAATCGAAATCCATGATCGCATCGCGCATGTTCTCACCGCGCACACATGGCACCGACGATCCACCCGGAATCACGGCCAGCAGATTGTCCCAACCGCCGCGGATTCCGCCGCAATGGGTCTCGATCAACTGTTCAAAGGGAATCGACATCGCCTCTTCGACGACGCAGGGGTTGTTCACGTGCCCCGAGATCGCAAAAAGCTTGGTGCCCGCGTTGTTCTGACGGCCAAAGCCTGCAAACCAGTCGGCACCCCGGCGCAGGATCGTCGGCACAACAGCAATGGATTCGACATTGTTCACCGTGGTCGGGCAACCATACAGCCCCGCACCCGCCGGGAACGGAGGTTTCATCCGCGGCATGCCCTTCTTGCCCTCAAGGCTTTCGATCAGAGCGGTTTCTTCACCGCAAATATAGGCGCCGGCCCCATGATGCAGGAACAGATCGAAATCCCATCCCGAACCGGCCGCGTTCTTGCCCAGTAGGCCCGCGTCATAGGCCTCATCAATCGCGGCCTGCAGGGCTTCACGCTCACGGATGTATTCGCCGCGCAGATAGATGTAGCAGGTATGCGCATTCATCGCGAAAGAGGCGATCAGGCAGCCTTCGATCAGCGTGTGGGGATCATGGCGCATGATCTCACGGTCTTTACAGGTGCCGGGCTCGGACTCGTCCGCGTTCACCACCAGATAGGCCGGACGGCCGTCGCTTTCCTTGGGCATGAACGACCATTTCAGACCGGTCGGAAAGCCCGCGCCACCGCGGCCGCGCAGACCTGAGTCCTTCATCGTCTGGATGATCCAGTCACGGCCCTTTTCGATCAGGCCAGCAGTGCCGTCCCAATGCCCCCGGGCCTGCGCGCCTTTGAGCGTGCGCTCCTGCATCCCGTAGATGTTGGTAAAGATCCGGTCCTGATCCTTCAGCATCGTGTGTTACCTTCAGCTGTCCTGACGCATGCGCCAGAGTTGAAAAATGTTGACGCCCGCATAGATAAAACCTGCCAGAGCGGCGAGATCGAACAGAAGCGCATGGCGCGTTGTCAGTCCCAATGCGGGGCCGATGAACATGTTCATGGCAAGCCAGATCACCATCGTCACAGCGATGACGATGCCGATATGTCGGCCCTTGCGGGCTATGGCTTGTTCCTTATCCTTGTCCATCTCACCCAAGGCGCCCCGGATGGGCACCGTCGTTTAGTCTTCGTAAGTGCCGTCTTCCTTGGCACGTTTGGCGAATTCGGTTTCCTCACCCGCCGCAAGCTTGGACGCCTGTTCGATCCAGCCATCGCGTTCGATCCGGCCCTTGAATTTCAGACGCGCATCTACCCAAGCGACATGTTCCGGCGTCCAGGCTGCGATCTGATCGTAGTGGTAGAAACCCAGTTCGTTCAGCGTTTCTTCCAGCTTCGGACCCACGCCTTTCAAAAGCTTGAGGTCATCCGCCCTGCCATCCCGCGCTGTGGTCAGCGTCTCGGGTTGATCTTCCTTGGCCTCTTCCGGTTTGGGCTTGGCTTTCGCCTCCTGCGCCTGTTTCACAGCCGGTTTCGGCGTTTCGGGCGCTTTCGGAGGTTTCTCCGACGCCGAGGCACCCGCCTGCTTGCCATCCTTGCCCAGCCAAGGGGTCAGGATCGGGACCTCGGTCCCGTCAATCCGCTTGACCGTGTCGCTCAGATCCGTCGCCAGTTCGACGCTTGCGTTGTACTGAGGTTTCCCGGCCCCGTACTCGGCCAGACTGCTCAGGCCCTTCAGCGGTTCCGCCGCATAGCGCCCGTTCTGCGGGCCCGGAGTCGGCACTTTGCCTGCCACAAGATCATCGATGATCTTGCCAAAGCTCTCAGCAGTCAGGTCTTCGTAGTAATCCTTACCGATCTGAGCCATCGGAGCGTTGGTGCAGGAGCCAAGGCATTCCACCTCTTCCCAACTCAGCTTGCCATCGGCGGACAGCTCATGCGGCTTGGCGGTGATCTTTTCCTTGCAGACCGCGATCAGATCCTCGGCCCCGCAGATCATGCACGACGTCGTGCCGCAGACCTGAATATGCGCGACAGAGCCAACCGGTTGCAGTTGGAACATGAAGTAGAAGGACGCAACCTCGAGCACACGGATATAGGCCATGCCCAACATGTCGGCCACGGATTCGATCGCCGGGCGGCTCAGCCATCCCTCCTGCTCCTGCGCGCGCCACAGCAGAGGGATAACCGCACTGGCCTGACGGCCCTCGGGGTATTTGGTGATTTGCGCTTCTGCCCACTGCCGGTTGGCCGCGGTGAAGGCGAAATTTTCGGGTTGTTCGGGGTGAAGACGGCGGAGCATTAAGCACATTCCCCATTTTCTGCCATTCCAAGTTTCCACGACTCGGGATCATTTGAATTATTGGACGAAATAACTTCGGCCTCCACGAGGTCGAAAATGGCCCACACAAATGGCTCTTGTCCGGCGGAACAGTTCTCTACGCCCGATCCCGCCAGCAGTTTGGGATACGCCATGCAGTTTCTAGATGAGCTTAGTTTACTCAACACATAGTTCGCAGCACGTGTCTCGAAGGTTTCGTAGCGCTCATAAACCTCAGGAAACTTTTCGAATGGATCGCAATCGGTAGCCAACCAGCAATTGGATGCTTCCCGCACTACGTCAGACGAAAAAAAGTTGCAGAGATCGCTCAAAGGCGCAGCGGAAGCTGAGTGTGTTATTGGTAGGAGCGCCAACGCAGAAGCGAGTAACTTAGTCACCGATCAATCTCCCCAAACACAACGTCCATGGTGCCGATGATGGCGGCGACGTCGGCCAGTTGGTGTCCTCCGGCGACGTGGTCCATGGCTTGCAGGTGCAGGAAACCGGGCGCACGCAGCTTGGCGCGGTACGGCTTGTTGGTGCCGTCGGCGACGAGATAGACGCCGAACTCGCCCTTGGGCGCTTCGACGGCGGCATAGACTTCGCCTGCGGGGACGTGGAAGCCTTCGGTGTAAAGTTTGAAGTGATGGATCAGGCTCTCCATCGAGGTCTTCATGTCGGACCGTTTCGGCGGCGTGATCTTGCCTCGGGCCAGAACATCACCGGGGCAATCGCGGATTTTTGCAATGGCCTGACGGATGATCAGCAGGGACTGGCGCATCTCTTCCATGCGGACAAGGTAGCGGTCATAGCAGTCGCCGTTTTTGCCAACGGGGATCTGGAATTCGAACTCGTCATAGCATTCATAGGGCTGCGCACGGCGCAGGTCCCATGCAAGGCCCGATCCGCGCACCATCACACCAGAGAAGCCGTATTTCTGGATGTCATCCTCGGTCACAACACCAATATCGGCGTTACGCTGTTTGAAGATGCGGTTTTCGGTCAGCAAACCATCAATGTCGTCCAAAACGGTGGGAAATTCGTGGCTCCACGCCTCGATATCGTCCAGCAGTTCCGGCGGCAGGTCCTGATGCACACCACCAGGGCGGAAATAAGCGGCGTGCAGACGGGCACCACAGGCGCGCTCATAGAACACCATCAGCTTTTCACGCTCTTCAAAGCCCCACAGCGGCGGGGTAAGCGCACCTACGTCCATCGCCTGTGTGGTCACGTTCAGCAAGTGGTTCAGGATGCGCCCGATTTCTGAGTACAGAACCCGGATCAGCGAGCCACGACGCGGGACCTCGACCCCTGTCAGCTTTTCAATGGCCAGACACCAGGCATGTTCCTGGTTCATTGGTGCCACGTAATCCAGACGGTCAAAATACGGCAGATTCTGCAGATACGTCCGGCTTTCCATCAGTTTTTCGGTGCCACGGTGCAGCAGGCCGATATGCGGATCACAGCGTTCGACAATCTCACCGTCCAGCTCAAGCACAAGACGCAAAACTCCGTGCGCGGCGGGGTGTTGCGGACCGAAGTTAATGTTAAAGTTGCGGATCTTCTGTTCTCCGCTCAGCGCGTCCGTGCTGCCGTCATCGTATCTTGAGCCGTCCATCAACGCCCTCGTTTCTTCTTCGCTTCGGCCCGAACCCGGACCTTTTCCGCCTCGGCCGCCTTAACTGCGGCCCCCGCCAGCAGGACCCCCAGCGCGCCCAACGCGATCAGTTCCCCCAGCAGCATCATCTCAGCGGCGCTCCAGTTCCTGTAATTTCAGCCCAACCCACCAAAGCAACGCAATCGTGCCGAATGGGATCAGACAAAGAAGGCACCAGTATTTGTTGATCCCGAAAAACGGCAAAATCTTCACCATCGGGATGATGGTCAGTGCCGAAAGGATCAACCACCAGATGCCACCCATTATTCACTCTCCTGTTTCTCGTCCCCCGGCAGAATGTAATTCGCGCCTTCCCATGGGGACATGAAATCGAATTGCCGGTATTCCTGCACCAGACTGACGGGCTCGTAGACCACGCGCTTCTGCGCCTCGTCATAGCGCACTTCGGTGTAACCGGTGGTCGGGAAATCCTTGCGCAGCGGATGGCCTCGAAAACCATAGTCGGTCAGGATGCGCCGCAGGTCCGGGTGGCCCGAGAACAGGATGCCGAACATGTCGAACACCTCACGCTCGAACCAGTTGGCCGAGGGGTGAACGTCCACGATCGAGGGCACCATGTCTTCCTCGCGGATCGACACCCGCAGGCGGATACGCTGGTTCTGGTACATTGACAGGAAGTGGTAAACCACGTCGAACCGCTTGGCCCGTTCGGGATAGTCCACACCGGTGATGTCAACGAGGGTCGAGAACTTGCAGTTCTGGTCAGACCGCAGGAATTCGACAAACTCCACAATGTTCGACGGAGCTACATCGACGTTCAACTCGCCATGGGTCACGTCCCAGGACAGAACGCAATCGGCTCGCTTCAGCTCAAGCTGTGCGCCGAGTTCTTTGAGTGCTTCGCTCATCAGCTCTCTCCTCAGCGTACGATGGTGCCGGTGCGGCGGATTTTGCGTTGCAGCTGCATCAGGCCGTACAGCAACGCCTCAGCCGTCGGAGGGCAACCGGGCACATAGATGTCCACCGGAACAACCCGGTCACAGCCGCGAACAACAGAATAGGAATAGTGGTAATAGCCACCGCCATTCGCGCAGGATCCCATCGAGATCACATAGCGCGGCTCGGGCATCTGGTCGTAAACCTTACGCAGCGCAGGGGCCATCTTGTTGGTCAGGGTGCCAGCCACGATCATCACGTCCGACTGACGCGGCGAGGCGCGCGGGGCAATGCCAAAACGTTCCGCATCGTAACGGGGCATCGAAGTGTGCATCATCTCAACCGCACAGCAGGCCAGACCGAAGGTCATCCAGTGCAGAGAACCAGTGCGCGCCCAGTTGATAATATCCTCGGTTGAGGTCAGCAGAAACCCTTTGTCCTGCAGTTCGGCATTCAGGGCCTGGGTGGCGACTTCCTTGTCGACGCCAGCGGTGTTTGCACCCGTCATCACTCCCATTCCAGGGCCCCTTTCTTCCATTCATAGGCAAAGCCGACAGTCAGCACCGCCAGGAACACCATCATGGACCAGAAACCCACATCGCTGATATCCTTGAAGCCGACGGCCCACGGGAACAGGAAGGCGATTTCCAGATCAAAGATGATGAAGAGAATCGAAACCAGATAGAATCGGACGTCGAATTTCATCCGCGCATCATCGAAGGCGTTGAAACCGCACTCATATGCGCTGACCTTTTCAGGGTCGGGATTGCGGACGGCCAGTACCACAGCAGCTAGAATCAGTACGATTCCAAGGCCCACGGCAACGGCCAGAAACACCAGAATCGGGAGGTACTCCCGCAGCAGGTCTTCCACGAATAGCTCCTTTCCTGCGCATACCCCCCAGGGACGCGCCGTCAATTGGCGTGTTGACTGGACATTCTCTATCCGCGCGGGGTCAGAGGGTCAACCGAACACAAACGCGCAGGGGCTTAATATTCCACTTGCTTCCACAAATGGAAAACCTGGCATTTTCGCGAATCTGATTTCGCGCTGACAGGTGCTAAACATGACTGTTCCATGCAGGTTTTCTCTTTTCAAAGAAGGCGTTGATGCCTTCACGCGCCTCGTCGGTTTCCCACCGCTCGACCAGAGACCGGATGGTCTGGTCAATCACGGTGTCGTCAATGCGCGGGCCCAGCGTTTGCACAAGATCCTTAGCCGAGGCCACGGCCCCCGGCGCGCAGGACAGGTAGGGTTGGATTTCGGTCTCAATTGCTTCGTCAAGATTTGCGACAGGAACAGCCTTGGCCAACAGGCCAAGATCCACGGCCTCTGCCGCGTCGAACACCCGGGCCGACATGAACACGCGCCGCGCCCGGGCCGCACCCATGCGGGCGATAACATAGGGGCCAATGGTTGCCGGGATCAGACCCAGCCGGGTTTCAGTCAGCGCCATCTTCACGCCATCCACACCAACGGCCACATCGCAAACCGCGGTCAGTCCGACACCACCACCAAAAGCGTTGCCCTGAAGCGCTCCGATCAGCGGTTTGGGCATCGTGTTCAACGCCTGCAGCATTTCGGCCAGCTTGCGCGCTTCGGCGAACCGGGTTTCGGGGTCGGCGGCCATCTGGTCCTGCATCCAGCCGAGGTCGCCACCGGCACAAAAGCTTTTACCCGCGCCGGTCAGAACCACGACCCGAACCGTGTCATCCGTCCCCAACTGCGCCGCCGCCTGCGTCAGCTCGGAAATCATCTCCGCCGACATTGCATTGTGCTTTTCCGGACGGTCGAGCGTCAGAGTCGCCACACCGCGCGCGTCCTGCGTAACCGAGATCGTTTCGAACATCGCCCCTCACTCCGCTAGCATTGCTCGGGCTATCTGGGCGGCCTCTTCGACAATCGCCTGATCAATCCCAGTCTCATATCCAAGCCGCTCCAGATGCGCGACAACGGCTTCGGTTGCAACATTGCCGGAAGCGCCGGGTGCATAGGGACAACCACCTAACCCACCAACAGCCGCGTCGAATGTCCGGACGCCCAGCGCCAGCGCCGCGTCGATATTGTCGATGGCACGGCCGTTGGTGTCATGGAAATGACCTGCCAACCGGGTCACCGGCATTCGCTCTCGCACTGCCAGCAACATATGCGCGACAGTGTCAGGCGTTCCCTGCCCGATCGTGTCACCCAAGGAAACCTCATAGCAGCCCAGTGCAAACAGACGGTCCGCGACCTCGGCCACCTTCTCGGGTGGGGTCGGGCCATCATAAGGGCAGTCGGTCACGCACGAGACATAGCCCCGCACCGGCAGATCAATGTGACGCGCAGCTTCAAGGATCGGAGTGAACCGTTCAATGGATTCCTCGATCGTGGCGTTGATGTTGGCCTTCGAAAACCCCTCGGAGGCCGAAGCAAACACCGCGATCTCATCCGCCTTGGCCGCCAGAGCGTCCTCATAACCGCGCATGTTTGGTGTCAGCGCGGCAAAACGCACCCCGTCCGGCCTTTCGATTTCGGCCAGCACCTCTGCGCTGCCCGCCATCTGCGGCACCCATTTAGGTGAGACAAAACTGGCCACTTCGATCCGGTTGAACCCGGCGCGGCTGAGACAGTCGATCAGCGCAACCTTCTCGTTCACAGGAATTTCACGCTGTTCATTTTGCAGGCCATCCCGTGGACCTACCTCGAAAATCTCGACCCGCTCATCCATTGCAGCGCTCCTCCCGGTTTAGTTTTCAACATGTTGACCCGACTGTGCCACGCGATGCGTCATAGGAACAGGCTACTCCTCTTCCAACCGGACCAGGGCAGCTCCGGCCTCAACCTGCGCACCGTCTTCGGCAAGAACTTCGGCCACGATACCGTCACGGGCGGCCAGCAGCGAATGCTCCATCTTCATTGCCTCCAGAATGGCCAGCCGATCCCCCTCTTTCACCACCTGCCCGACCAAGGCAAACACTGCCTTCACCAATCCGGGCATGGGAGCTTCAATCACATTTGTATCACCGGCGGCGCTGATATCCCGATCCAGAGGGTCGACGACATCGAAGGCCTGCCCATAGTTTTCAAACACGGTGATCCGTGACCCCGACACCGCAACACGCGGCATAGGCGCACCACTGATCGACCATCCCTGACCGCTACGTTCTGCGACGAGGGTTTCTGCGCCAACTTGCCAGATCCGCCGGTTTGGACCTTCGACCTGCACATCCAGATCAATCAACTCGTCGGCCATCAACTGAACAGCACGATGCAAGGGCGTCCACAGAGAGAACCCGGTCTCATCAGAGGTCTCACCCAGACCCAGCGCGGTCAAGGCGGCGGCAACGCACGTCGCGGCAGAGGCAGGCCCATCCTGTGTCAGCGCTTCCAGATCCCGACCGATCAGGCCGGTATCCACGTCGCCCGCCGCAAATCCCTGATGTCGGGTCAGCGCGCCAAGAAAGGCCAGATTGGTGACCGTACCCGCCACTTCTGTCTGCTGCAGGGCGCGGTGAAGCTGCTCCAACGCAACTGCGCGGGTTGGCCCGTGTACGGTGACCTTTGCAATCATCGGGTCATACCACGGGCTGATCGTGTCGCCCGTGCGCACACCGCTGTCGGCGCGGCAAGCAGACGGGAACTGCAGATGCGTCAGAGTGCCGGTTGCAGGTAAGAACCCTTTGGGCACGTCTTCGGCATACAGCCGGGCTTCGAACGCGTGGCCATTAATCGACAAGTCGCCCTGCCGCTTGGGCAGAACCTCACCTGAGGCAACCCGCAATTGCCATTCGACCAGATCGACGCCGGTAATTGCCTCGGTCACCGGATGTTCCACCTGCAGGCGTGTGTTCATCTCCATGAACCAGAACCGATCCGGGCGCAGCCCGTCCGACGCGTCGACGATGAACTCAACCGTCCCCGCACCCTTGTAGCCAATTGCCTCAGCCGCGCGGACGCCCGCCTGCCCCATGGCCTCCCGCATCTCAGGCGTCATGCCAGGGGCCGGGGCTTCCTCGATCACCTTTTGATGGCGACGTTGCAGAGAGCAGTCACGTTCAAAAAGATGCACCGCGTGGGTGCCGTCTCCGAACACCTGCACCTCGATATGACGGGGTTTGGCGACGAATTTCTCGACCAGAACAGCGTCATTACCAAAGGCGGTGCGGGCTTCGCTGAGAGCACTGTCCAAAGCTGAGGCGAATTCAATTGGGCGTTCGACCAGACGCATCCCCTTGCCGCCGCCACCGGCCACGGCTTTGATCAGAACCGGATAGCCGATGGTGTCAGCGGCACCTGCCAGATGCTCGGGGTCCTGATTGTCGCCGTGGTAGCCGGGGACAACAGGCACACCTGCCTGTTCCATCAGCACCTTGGCGGCGTCCTTGAGGCCCATTTTGCGGATCGCATCCGCCGAAGGCCCGATGAAGGTCAGGCCCGCAGCTTCGACCGCATCCACGAAATCAGGGTTCTCGGAGAGAAAGCCGTAGCCCGGGTGAATCGCCTGCGCGCCCGTCTCCAGCGCCGCCTGAATGATCACGTCGCCCTTGAGGTAACTTTCTGCTGGGGCCGCACCGCCAATATGGACCGACTCATCCGCCATATGCACATGCTTTGCCGAGGCATCAGCATCTGAATATACAGCAACGCAGGCGACTCCCATCTTCTGAGCCGTTGCCATAACCCGGCAGGCAATTTCGCCACGGTTAGCAATCAGGATTTTGTTAAACATCTCTTACCCCTCAACCGCCAGGTCTTCGATTAGGTGGAACCGTTCGCACAACAGTTCCATCTCTGGATCGAAACCACCATTACGCTCAAAGTACCGGCGATGATCTTCGCGCCATCCCTCAAGCGTTTCATTCTCACCCTCGGCCAACGCGAAATCCTCGGTCATATCGCAGAAGCGACAGATCGAAACGTCGACGGTCTCGATCACCAAAGCAGGGCTTCCATCCCACTCCAAAGCGATGTCGCGGCGCCCAACAACCGGTGTTTCGGGGCTGCCATCCGGATAGTCCCTCAGCGCGCCACAGGTTGCCGTTTTCCGGCCTGCTCGCACCAGTGAAAGCAACTCGGCACTCATATTTGCGCTGTCGCCAAATTTGAAAGTTTGTGCGCCGGGATACCGGGTCAATACATCTTGCATTGTCATGTTCATCACATCCTGAACACGCCGAAACGTGTCTCTTCGATCGGGGCGTTCAGCGCGGCATTCAGCGACAGCGCGAGCACATCGCGGCTTTTGCGCGGGTCGATGATGCCGTCATCCCAAAGGCGGGCCGAGGCATAAAGCGGGTGCGATTGCTCCTCGAACATCTCAAGCGTCGGGCGCTTGAATTCGGCTTCTTCCTCGGCCGACCACGATCCGCCCTGCCGTTCGATCCCGTCGCGCTTGACGGTGGCCAGAACGCCGGCGGCTTGCTCTCCTCCCATCACGGAAATGCGCGAGTTCGGCCAAGTCCACAGGAACCGCGGCTGATAGGCACGACCGGCCATGCCATAGTTGCCAGCCCCAAAGGACCCGCCGACCAGCATGGTGACTTTCGGCACGTTCGTCGTCGCAACAGCGGTCACCATCTTCGCTCCATGCCGCGCGATACCCTCGTTTTCGTACTTGCGACCGACCATGAAGCCGGTGATGTTCTGCAGGAAGACCAGCGGGATTTTGCGCTGCGAACACAGCTCAACGAAATGCGCGCCCTTCTGCGCGGCCTCGGAAAACAGCACTCCGTTGTTGGCGATGATGCCAACCGGACAGCCTTTCACATGGGCAAACCCGGTCACCAGTGTCTCACCGAACCGAGGCTTGAATTCATCAAACCGAGAGCCATCGACCAGACGCGCGATCACTTCGCGGATATCATACGGCGTGCGCAAATCGGCGGGAACGACACCGAGGATTTCTTCGGGATCGTAAGCAGGGTCTTCGGGGCTGGCCCAGTCCACGGTCTGCGGTTTGCACAGGTTCAACGATCCAACCGCCCGCCGTGCAAGGGCCAGCGCGTGGGCGTCGTCCTCGGCCAGATAGTCCGCCACACCTGACAGACGAGTGTGTACATCGCCGCCACCCAAGTCCTCGGCGCTGACCACCTCTCCGGTCGCGGCCTTGACCAGAGGCGGCCCGGCCAGAAAGATCGTGCCTTGCTCTTTCACGATAATGGTCACATCGGACATTGCGGGCACATAGGCCCCGCCCGCCGTGCACGAGCCCATCACCACGGCGATCTGAGCGATCCCCTTCGCGCTCATCCGCGCTTGGTTATAAAAGATACGGCCAAAGTGGTCGCGGTCGGGGAACACTTCATCCTGATTGGGCAGGTTCGCGCCGCCACTATCGACTAGGTAGATGCAAGGCAAATGGTTTTCCTCGGCAATCTCCTGCGCCCGCAGGTGTTTCTTAACCGTCATCGGGTAATAGGTGCCGCCCTTCACGGTGGCGTCGTTGCAGACCACCATGACCTCGCGCCCCTGCACCCGGCCAATGCCGGCGATGACCCCGGCACAAGGCGCAGCATCGCCATACATCCCATGCGCCGCCGTCGCGCCGATTTCGAGGAACGGAGACCCCGGATCGAGCAAGTTCGCCACCCGACGACGCGGCAGCATCTTGCCGCGCGACACATGGCGTTCGCGGGATTTCTCGCCACCCCCCATGCGAGCCGCTTCGGCGGCGGCAGAGATTTTCGCCAGCGCATCAAGATGCGCGGTGCGGTTTGCCTTGAAGCCCTCGGAGGTGGGCATGGCTTTGGATGTGAGTTTCATGCGCGCAGAATCCTTTTCAATTTCGCGGGCAATTGTCGACGTGCTCGGGCGGTTTTAAAAACCGTTGGCAGCTTCCTGTCGAACCAATAGCGCCAAGGGTGAGTTGCTGGGGTTTTTCCGCCCAGTAACTCAAGCATCGCCGCGACATGTTCGCGGTCATAAAACCACAGCACTCGACCAGAATAACTAAGTTGATAATAGGCGTCCTGAGGCCAACGGATCTTGGTTTTTCTGGGCGTATGGCAGCTGTCGCAGATTGACGTTCCAAGCAGAGAATTGAGGAGATGCCGATAAATTCTTATCGGATAAAGAGAATTCGACGAATGAACGTCAGAACCGCCGAGGCCAATGTAAGTAAGGGTGTGTTCGCGATGCCAGTTCGCGTATTTGCGATTGGGCCGATCAGCTTTCACGACCATGACGTCTTTACCAAGCGTTTCACCAGAAGACTTCTTTGTCATGACCTCCAACTCTGCTGGTACAAACCGCGCAGGTTTTTGGCAGTTCGGGCATTCGATTGTCACGGTCTTGGGGAAGTTCGCTGTATCGCGCGCAAAATCAAAGGAGGACGTCATTTAGCAACCTCCCCCGCCGCCCGCGCCTTAAGTTCCTTCCGAATAACTTTCTCCGTCACCGTCATCGGCAGTTCGTCCAGAAATGCCACCTCACGCGGATAGGAATACTGCGCCAAACGGTCTTTGACCCAGTCCTGCAATTCCTGCCCCGTGGCTTCGGCCCCCGGCTTCAGCACCACATAGGCCTTCACAATCTCGGTCCTCAGCGGATCGGGTTTACCGACTACGCCGACCGTCGCCACCGCAGGGTGGGTCAGCAGGCAATCCTCGATCTCGGCCGGGCCGATGCGGTAGCCGGCCGAGGTAATCACGTCATCATCTCGCCCGACAAAACGCAGGTAGTCGCCCTCCCAAACGCCTCGGTCGCCGGTGATCAGCCAGTCGCCGCGGAACTTCTCCCCCGTCACCTTAGGCCGATTCCAGTATTCCAACAGCATCGAGGCCGATCCGCGCCGGATGGCTACGTCGCCCTCCTCATCGGTCGGGTGGCCAGTCTCGTCGATCACCGCCACCTCATGCCCCGGTACAGGCTTTCCAATGCAGCCCGGGCGCACCGGGAAATCCTCGGCGCAGGAGGACACGACCATGTTGCATTCGGTCTGGCCGTAAAACTCGTTGATCGTCAGGCCAAACGCCTTTTGCCCCCAGGCCAGCATTTCAGCGCCCAATGGTTCACCGCCAGATGCAACGGAACGCAGGCCGGGGATGCTCTGATCCGCTGCCTTCAGCATCCGCAGGGCGGTCGGTGGAAAGAACACGTTCCGCACCTCACCGCGCGCGATCACGTCGGCGCAGGCTTCAGGCGTGAATTTTTCAAGTCGCGCCGCAACCACCGGGATGCCCAGCGCCAGCCCGGGCATCAGCACGTCGAACAGGCCGCCGATCCAGGCCCAGTCGGCAGGCGTCCACAGGCAATCACCGTCACGCAAATGGTTATGGCTGATCGAAACACCCGGCAGGTGACCGGTCAGAACCCGATGTCCGTGCAGCGCCCCCTTCGCGGTGCCGGTAGTGCCCGAGGTATAGATCAACACCGCCGGGTCCTCGGGGCCGGTATCAGCAAAGGGCAGCGGATCATCGGACGGCGCGATCTGATCAACGCGCACCGAGCGCGCCAGATCACCCAGCAACCCTGCGCCGTCTTCATCTGTCAGCACCAGCTTCGCCCCGGCGTCCCCAACCCGAGAGGCCAGTGCGTCATGCTTGAACAGCTTGAACAGCGGCACCGAAATCGCGCCGATCTTCCAGATCGCCAGATGGGCCGCCGCACACCACGGCGACTGGCTGAGCAGCACTCCCACACGGTCACCGGGTTGAACCTGCTTCAGCAACGCCCGCGCAATTCCGTCGGTCATACGCCCGAGCTGACCGTAAGAGATGGCATCATGCCCCCCCGCGGTCAGATCGATAATGGCTATGCTGCCGGTGGGGCGCGAAAGACACTGTCGCGCCATGTTAAGCCGGGCAGGAATGTTCCAGCCCCCCACGTCCCGCATACCCGGTATGCATTTATTGGGACGCATACGCAAAACCCCTTGTTTTCATGACAGTCTCAGGTCGAACGCACGCTTTCGAACTCGCGGGAACTTGATGCAGATCAGAGTTTACCTTGCCCCTGTTCGGCAAAACCGTCCCATCATCAAATTCAAAGGCCTTAAAATGATCAAAACACTCGCCGCTTTGACACTTTCCACTGCGCTTGTCGCGCTTGCCGCCCCTGCAATGGCCCAGAACCAAGGTGACTGGACCGTCGGTGTTGGTATTGGCTACCTCGACCCGAAATCCGACAACGGTACTCTGGCTGGCTTCGATGCCGAAGTGGATTCGGACACCCGCCCGATCTTTACCGCTGAATACTTCGTCCGCGACAACCTTGGTATCGAACTGCTGGCCGCGACCCCGTTCAGCCACACTGTTACCCTGGGTGGCAGCGTTGATGCAGGTTCGGTCAAGCACCTGCCGCCCACCCTGTCGCTGAACTACCACTTCCCAACCAACAGCGCCTGGAAACCCTATGTCGGCGCCGGTATCAACTATACCATCTTCTTCGACGAGAAATCGGCTCTGGGTGATCTGGAACTGGACAACTCGGTCGGTGTCGCGCTGCAGGCCGGTCTGGACTACATGGTCACCGATAACGGTGCTGTACGACTGAACGTCCGCTGGTTCGACATCGACTCGGACGTCAAACTGAACGGCGCCGATATCGGCACCGCCGAAATCGATCCTTGGCTGGTCGGCGTATCCTACGTTCATCGCTTCTGATCCTTTGAAAGAACGCCCCGCGGTTCCCTCGACTGCGGGGCGTTTTTCTGTCACAGCACTTCGCTCATCAATTCCCGCCCGATCAGCATCCGGCGGATTTCGCTGGTCCCCGCACCGATCTCCATCAGCTTGGCATCACGGAAAATTCGGCTGACCGCCGAATCCGACAGGAACCCGGCCCCACCCATCGCCTGCACCGCCTGGTGCGCCTGCACCATCGCCTGTTCCGAGGCGTAAAGACAGCAAGCCGCCGCGTCCTGGCGAGTCACGTCCCCCCGGTCACAGGCCTTGGCAACCTCATACACATAAGCCCGCGCGGAATTCATCGCGGTGTACATGTCGGCGATCTTGCCCTGCATCAGTTGAAAGTTACCGATGGGTTTGCCGAACTGCTTGCGCTCAGCCAGATAGGGCATGATCTCGTCCAGACAGGCCGCCATGATACCTGTCCCGATCCCGGCCAGAACCACGCGCTCATAGTCCAAACCGGACATCAGTACCGCGACGCCCTTACCCTCTTCGCCAAGAACGTTTTCGAACGGCACTTCGACGTCTTCGAAAATCAGCTCGGCCGTGTTCGACCCGCGCATCCCCAGCTTGTCGAAATGGGGCGAGGTCGAAAATCCCTTCATCTCTTTTTCGATCAGAAAGGCCGTGATCCCCTTTGAGCCCGCCTCCGGGTCTGTCTTGGCATAGACAACCAGAGTGTCCGCATCCGGCCCGTTGGTGATCCAGTACTTGCTGCCGTTCAGCCTATAATGTTCGTTGCGCTTTTCCGCGCGCAGTTTCATCGAAACCACATCAGATCCAGCCGAGGCCTCGGACATCGCCAATGCGCCCACATGCTCGCCTGAGATCAGACGCGGCAGATACTTCGCCTTCTGTTCGTTGGTTCCATTCAGCTTGATCTGGTTGACGCACAGATTCGAATGCGCCCCGTAAGACAGCGAAACCGAGGCCGAGGCCCGCGCCACCTCCTCGACCGCAACGGTATGGGCCAGATACGACATCCCCGCCCCGCCGTATTCCTCGGGTACCGTGATCCCAAGCATCCCGAGATCGCCCATCTCTTTCCACAACTCGTTGGGAAAAGCGTTGGACTTGTCAACTTCAGCTGCCATCGGCTTGACCCGATCCTGAGCCCAGCGGTGCACCATCTCGCGCAGGGCATTCACGTCTTCGCCCAGATCAAATTGCATTGTGGCCGAGAACATACGCGATCTCCTCCTTCGCATAAATGAACAAATGTTCAATAAACTGATAACAGCCGGATTGCATCTGGTCAACGACCCTGATCGGCACGATCCCCCAAAAAACACAGACAGCCGCCCCAAAGGGCGGCTGTCAAAAAGAGCGTGCACCGCAGGTGCACTCAATTGGATCAGGATTGATAGACCGCGCCAACCTCGGATCGGATGATACGCGCGATCAATCGGCAATCCTCCAGCGAAAAGGTCAGAGGCACACGCATATCCATGATACCGGCCAGAATGCGATCACTGGTGGGCAAAGGCGTGCTGTCCGCGTAACGCCAACTGTCATAGCGGGAGGTAAACCCGGTCGGCTCCGCGCCGCCAAACCACTTGAGCTCCACCCCGCGCGCGGCACAGCGCCGGATTACCTCGGCAATGCGCTCCGGCAACCAATCGAGCAACAGGAACTGGATCGACGACCCGACATAGGTCTCCTCCTCAGGGCGCTCAACAATGGTCAGACCCGGCGTTCCGCGCAACCCTTCGGCAATTTCATCATAGCGTTTGTTCCAGCGCTTCACCTGCCGGGCCAGATCGCGCAATTGCGGGCGCAGAATGGCGGCGCGCAGGTTATCCATACGGCCGGATACGTTCGGTGTTGTGTACTTGATCCGCTCGAACACCTCGGGTCCCGGCGCAGCAAGGTGGCGTTCATAAAGCATATAGGACCCCGACAGCATCGTCGCCTTGGCTGCCAGTTCTTCGTCATCGGTGATCAGCAGCCCGCCTTCACCAGAATTGACATGCTTGTAGGTCTGACAGGAATAGCACCCGATCGCCCCCTGCCGCCCCGAAAGCTGCCCGCGCCACGCCGCACCCATCGTGTGGGCGCAATCCTCGATCACGATAACGCCAGCCGCATCGCACATCTGCATCAGTCGATCCATGTCACACAGATGCCCGCGCATGTGGCTGAGCATCAGCACCCGCGCCTGATCCAGCTTTGCCTCAAGGTCACCCAGATCAATGGTCAGGCCCTCAGTCACCCCCACAAAAATTGGCCGCGCCCCGACCGAGGCAATCGCCCCCGGCACCGGGGCCAGCGTAAAGGCATTGGTCAGCACCGGATCGCCGGGCTGCACTCCTACCGCCCGCAGCGCCGTCGCCAATGCGTAGCCGCCGGAGGACACCGCCAGACAGTATTTCGCCCCCATCTGCGCCGCGAATTCCTGCTCGAGCAACGCAGTTTCGCCCAGCTCTCCGGGGACAACGTTGTAACGGTGCAGGCGCCCGTGGCGCAGGACGGCCATCGCGGCCTCGATCGCCTCTTCGGGGATGGGTTCCTGCTGGGTGAAGCTGCCAGTGAATGTCTCGGTCATAGGCTTGTTCTGATGCTGTACGTGTCGCAGGTCAAGAGATCACGCCGCCGCACCGATCAGCCCTTCGACCACAGAATGCAGATCGTCGAAGTGATGTAGCAAAGCCTCGGGTTCGAGTGCAGCCATGTCATCACCAGACGGGCCGAACGTGACCAGAACCGACGGCACACCGGCGGCTCGGGCCGTATTGCGGTCAGTATCTGAATCTCCGATCAGCACACACAGATCTGGATGCCCGCCTGCCCGGCGCGCAGCCTCGCGCAGAGGTTCCGGGTCCGGTTTGCGCACCGGCAACGTGTCCGCGCCGACAAGAGAGGCAAAGGTATCCCGTACGCCCATCTGGGTTAGCAATTGATGCGCCAATGCCTCTGGCTTGTTGGTGCAGATGCCCACGCCGTAACCCGCCGACCGCAAAACCTCGACCGCGTCCAGCGCCCCGGGATAGAACTGTGTGTGAGTGTCGATGGCCTGCGAATACGCCTCGAGCAGCGTTGGGTAATAGGCGTGAACCGTATCCTCGTCATAAGCACCGACACGCTTGAGCCCATGCGTCAGCATCATCCGCCCGCCCCGCAATGCAACCGCTGCGTCCTGTCCGTGCACCAGCACATCCCCGTGCCCCATCTCGCGAAAACAGTGGTTCGCTGCGGCCAGCAGATCGCCGGACGTATCGGCCAGGGTTCCGTCCAGATCGAAGATAACGGTGCGCATTGTGCCTCCTGTTTCGGCGGTTTTTTGCCGTGTAGTATTGCAAACGGCAATCTTGTTTGATGGCTGAACCGCTTGCGCCTTTGACCCCAGCGGATAAAACGGAAGGCAACAAAACACAAAGAGAAATCATTTTCATGAGTACTGCCCTTGTCATCCTTGCCGCCGGAAAAGGTACCAGGATGAAATCGGATCTTCCTAAAGTTCTACATCCAATCGCCCAGACTCCCTTGCTGGTCCACGCCATGCGCGCCGGGGCAATTTTGTCACCCGAGCGCACCGTGATTGTCGCAGGGCACGACTCCGAAGCCGTGGCCAAGGTTGCTACAGCCGAGGACGACACTGCCCAGATCACGGTTCAAGAAGAGCAATTGGGCACTGCCCATGCCGTTGCCCAAGCGCGCCCCGCACTAGAAGGGTTCTCGGGCGATGTCGTTGTCCTGTACGGAGACACTCCGTTTCTGAGACCCGACACACTAGAACGCATGGTTGCAGCGCGGGCGGAAAACGATCTGGTTATTCTGGGATTCGAGGCTGCCGATCCCGGGCGCTATGGCCGCCTGGTGATGAAAGGGCAAAGTCTGGAGAGGATCGTCGAATTCAGGGACGCATCTGACGAAGAACGTGCGATAACCTTTTGTAACTCGGGACTATTGGCTTGTGACGCGCAGACGTTGTTCGACCTGATCGAAGCAGTGGGCAACGACAATGTCGCGGGTGAATTCTATCTGACCGACGTTGTCGAAATAGCCCGTGAGCGTGGGCTGAAGGTTACGGCCGTTGCCTGTAGCGAAGCACAGACGCTGGGTGTGAACTCTCGCGCCGATCTGGCCGCGGCGGATGCCGTGTTTCAATCCAATGCGCGCGCCGAACTACTGGACCTCGGTGTAACTCTGATGGCTCCGGAAACTGTCTATCTGGCCGCCGATACGATCATTGGCAGAGATGCGGTTATTGAGCCAAACGTAGTTTTCGGCCCCGGCGTAACTGTCGAAAGCGGCGCGACAATCCGTGCGTTTTCGCATCTCGAAGGCTGCCATGTCAGCCGTGGAGCCATCATAGGTCCCTTTGCCCGCCTACGCCCGGGTACAGAACTGGCTGAAAACACCCGCATCGGCAATTTCGTTGAAATCAAGAATTCTGAAATCGCTGAAGGTACCAAAGTCAATCATCTTAGTTACATCGGAGACGCCACGGTGGGGGCAACCTCGAATATTGGCGCGGGCACGATAACGTGTAACTACGACGGAGTTTTGAAGCATCGCACGACGATAGGTGAGAATGTCTTTATCGGATCGAACACCATGCTCGTGGCGCCTGTAACGCTGGGCAATGGTGCAATGACCGCCGCAGGTACTGTGGTAGCCCGGGATGTTGAACCCGACGCTCTGGCCGTGGCCCGTGCTCGGCAAGACAACAAACCCGGCTACGCTCGCAAAATATTTGATATGTTAAAGGCGAAGAAGGCTCGTCGCGACAAAGGAGTTTGATTCATGTGTGGTATTGTAGGTGTTTTGGGTCAGCACGAAGCCGCCCCAATTCTTGTTGAAGCTTTGAAGCGGCTGGAATATCGCGGATATGACAGTGCTGGCATCGCGACTGTTGACAACGGCGCATTGGGGCGTCGTCGGGCGGTCGGAAAGCTCGTGAATCTAAGCGATCTGTTGGTGCATGATCCCCTACCCGGCAAATCCGGAATTGGACACACCCGTTGGGCGACCCATGGCGCGCCTTCGGTCACTAACGCCCACCCACACAGGGCAGGCCCTGTTGCTGTTGTGCACAACGGTATCGTCGAAAACTATCGCGAGTTGCGGGCCGAATTGGCCGAGCACGGTGTAGGTTTCGCTACCGAAACCGACACCGAAACCGTAGCCCTGATGGCTGAGCACTTCCTGAAAACCGGCCTGTCCCCGGTTGAGGCGGCTTTCCAAACCATCGACAAGCTGCAGGGCGCCTTTGCGCTGGCCTTTCTGTTCGACGGTCAGGATGACCTGATAGTCGCGGCCCGAAAAGGCTCGCCCCTGGCTATCGGGCATGGAAACGGCGAGATGTACGTGGGCTCTGACGCAATTGCGCTGGCTCCATTGACCGACCGCATCACCTATCTGGAAGAAGGTGACCGAGCGGTGGTGACCCGCACCTCGCTTGATATCCGCAACGAGGCCGGAGAACTGGCCAACCGCGAAACCCGCCGCATTAAGTTGGACCAGACGCGGGCTGACAAGGCGGGCCACAAACACTTCATGGCCAAGGAGATTGCCGAACAGCCCGTGGTGGTGGCCGAGGCGATCCGGTCGTACATGCCTACCGGCGGGGACAAGGTCGTCCTGCCCGATGATCTGGATTTCACCAAGCTTGACCGCCTGACCATGGTCGCCTGCGGCACCGCTTTCTATGCCTGCCTGACGGCGAAATACTGGTTCGAACAATTGGCCAAGATGCCAGTCGAGGTCGATATCGCCAGCGAGTTCCGGTATCGCGAGCCGCCGATACCGGGCCGGACGGCGGCGCTGTTCGTCAGCCAGTCGGGCGAAACAGCCGACACGCTGGCCGCGCTGCGCTATTGCGAGGGCAAGGCCGACAAAGTCGTGTCGGTGGTCAATGTCCGCGAAAGCTCGATTGCGCGGGAAAGCGACATTGCCCTGCCCATCCATGCGGGTGTCGAGATCGGCGTCGCCTCGACCAAGGCGTTTACCTGTCAATTGAGCGTATTGCTGATGCTGGCGCTTAAAGCCGCTGCGGATCGGGGAACGCTGAGCGACGAAGAACTAGCCGATCACGCCGCAGCGTTGCGCTCTCTGCCAACGGTACTCAACGCCGCGCTGGACCAGAACCAGGCCATCAAGAAATCCGCTCAGCGCTTGTCCGAAGCGCGCGACGTGTTGTTTCTGGGGCGCGGCCTGATGTATCCGCTGGCACTGGAAGGTGCGTTGAAGCTCAAGGAAATCAGCTATATCCACGCAGAAGGTTATGCATCAGGTGAACTGAAACACGGCCCCATCGCCCTTATCGACAAGCACATGCCGGTGGTCGTCATGGCACCGCGCGATGCAGTGTTCGACAAGACTGTCTCGAACATGCAAGAAGTGATGGCGCGCAAGGGTAAAGTCATTCTGGTCTCGGACGATGACGGTGTTGCCGAGGCGGAAGACGGCGTCTGGAGAACCATCCGTATGCCTCGTGTACACCCCAGCCTAGCCCCGATCCTGTATTCCGTCCCGGCGCAGCTGCTGGCCTATCATACGGCTGTGGCGAAAGGCACGGATGTGGACCAACCGCGCAACCTGGCGAAATCTGTCACGGTGGAGTGAAGAATGGCCAAGCAATTCCCTGAACTGGATGACGCCCAGCAAAAGTTCATCACAGATCAGCACATCTTTTTCGTCGGCACGGCGGCACCTGACGGGCGGGTGAACATCTCGCCCAAGGGGATGGACTCGCTGCGTATTCTGGGGCCCAACCGGATTGTCTGGATGAACCTGACCGGCAGCGGCAATGAAACCGCTGGGCATTTGCTGGAAACCAATCGCATGACACTGATGTGGTGTTCCTTCACCACGCGCCCACTGATCCTGCGCACTTATGGGACTGCGCGCACGTCGCATGTAGGCGACGCTGGCTGGGACGAACTGGCCGATCTGTTTCCAGACCACCGCAGCGCGCGGCAGATCTATGATCTGCATATCGATCTGGTTCAGACCTCCTGCGGCTATGCGGTGCCGTTCATGGAGTATCAGTCCGACCGGGACACCATGCAGAAATGGGTGGACGGAAAGTCGGACGACGACATCCGCGCCTATTGGATGGAAAAAAACCAACAGACCATCGACGGCAAACCGACCCGCGCCGACTAATTTGATGCTGGACACCTATCTGGATCAGATCAAAGCCCATGCGGACGCCGAGCGTGCCGAGCAGATGGCGGCCTATCACAAGGCCGACCGTCCTTATCTTGGCGTCGGCAACCCGGTACTGAATGACCTGACCAAGGCATGGCGTCAGGAACTGGACGTGCCTGCGCGCGTCGAACTGGCAGATGCGCTCTGGCAAACCAACGTCCACGAAGGTCGCCTGGCCGCAGCCAAACTGCTGACACAGGCCCGCATTCGCCCTGACGAGGCTGTCTGGGAACTTCTGCAAAGCTGGCTGCCCGATTTTGACGCTTGGGCTGTGGCCGATCACGCCTGCATGGCGATGCAGAAACGTCTGTCAACCGACCCGTCCCGGCTGGATCAGGTCGAATGTTGGACAACGTCGGATCATATGTGGACTCGGCGCGCAGCGCTGGTGGCCACGCTGCCCTGGACGAAACAGAACCACCCGAAACCCGAGGATCTGGCGCGTCGCGACCGCATCCTTGGCTGGGCGGCGGGCTTTGTCCCTGACCGCAACTGGTTCATCCAGAAAGCCATTGCATGGTGGCTGCGCGAGTTATCGAAACATGACCCGGACCGTGTGATTGCCTTTCTGGCCTTACATGGCGAGGCAATGAAGTCCTTTGCCCATCGCGAAGCCGGAAAGTACCTGAAAGATCAGTTGGAATAGACCTCAAGTTCAACCAACTCGTCAAACGGCAACAATAAAGCCCGCATCGCGTCCAGCGACAACCGGCTGCCGCCACTCTCCGGCCCCGGGGCCGGGACCAGAGTGATATAGGCTTGCGACCCGGTTTTCGGCACTACCACGCGACCGGTGAATTCAGTATCGACCAGCGGTGTTTCCAACCACCGTCCTGGCGTCGTCGGGTCCCCCAATCCGGCAATGGTGGTCTTTGCACCAACCCAGCTTGCAGGCGCGACCGCAACCGGTTCCGGTTCGACCGTTTCCTCAGTCACGACCTCTTCCGCCTCGGCGGGTGCGCTACCCGCCCCCAATACACGATCTGTTGTCGACCGCACGGTGTCGCATCCCGCAACCAGAACGCACAAAGTCAAAAGCGTATATCTCATGCCGCCAGCTTACCGCCCTGTGCGCATCTGTACCAGCGCAAAGGAAATTTCGCCCTTGTCGGAGATGGGTCCCGGCTTTACCTATGTCGCATGACTGCTCCGCTTATCGACCCGTTCGCACGTGCGATTACCTATCTCCGCGTCTCCGTCACGGACCGCTGCGATTTCCGCTGCGTGTACTGCATGTCCGAGGATATGAAGTTCCTGCCGAAGAAAGACCTGCTGACGCTGGAAGAGCTGGACCGCATGTGCACCACCTTTGTGAAGTTGGGTGTGGAAAAGCTGCGCATCACCGGTGGCGAGCCGCTGGTGCGCCGTAATATCATGACGTTTTTCAACAGCATGACCCGCCATCTGGACAGCGGCGCGTTGAAAGAGCTGACGCTGACCACCAACGGTTCGCAGTTGCATCGCTTTGCAGATGATCTCTATGCAGCGGGCGTGCGGCGCGTAAATATCTCGCTGGACACGCTCGACGAGGACAAATTCGCGCAGATCACGCGATGGGGCCGCCTGAAACAGGTGCTCAACGGAATCGACGCGGCGCAAAAGGCCGGGCTACGGATCAAGATAAACGCGGTGGCCCTGAAGGGATTCAACGAAGTAGAATTGCCCACGATCACGAAATGGTGCGCCGAGCGCGACATGGACCTGACCTGGATTGAGGTCATGCCGATGGGCGACATCGGAAACGAGGATCGGCTGGATCAGTATTGGTCGCTGAAGGACGTGCGCAAGGAATACGAAAACCACTATTCGGTCACCGATCTGGCCGAACGCACCGGCGGACCCGCGCGCTATGTCCGGCTGGAAGAAACCGGGCAAAAGATCGGCTTCATCACGCCGCTATCGCATAATTTCTGCGAAAGCTGTAATCGCGTGCGCCTGACCTGCACCGGCGAATTGTTCATGTGCCTCGGCCAAGAGGACATGGCCGATCTGCGTGGCGCTTTGCGTGACCATCCCGACACCGAGCAACCGCTTGAGGATGCGATCCGCGCCGCGATCAACCTCAAGCCCAAAGGCCATGATTTCGACTATTCCCGCCAAGCGGTCGACGGCCAAATGAGCCGTCACATGAGCCACACAGGCGGCTGACATGCCGGATCAGCAGAGCCAGCCGACGCTGCTCTACAACTTGTATTGCGGCCTGACCGCCGTTGCAGGCCCGCTGGTCTGGCGCACGGTGCGGAAAAAACTGCGGGCCGCCGACGTTCCCGAAACACGACAACAAGAACGACTGGGCCACGCCAGCCTGCCCCGCCCCAACGGCCGCCTTATATGGTTCCACGCGGCCAGTGTCGGGGAAACCTTGTCGGTGATCAGCCTAATTAAGCGGTTGGGAGAGCGCCTGCCCGATGCCGAGTTTCTGATCACCTCTGGCACACCGACCTCAGCAGCGCTGATTGAAAAACGCATGCCGCCGCGCGCGCGCCACCAATTCCCGCCCCTCGACATGCCCGGCCCCGTCCAGCGCTTTCTGGATCACTGGCGCCCGGACGCCGGTATCTTTGTCGAAAGCGAAATCTGGCCGCGCCTGATTGTCGAAGGCGCGACCCGTGGTATCCCGCTTGCGCTGCTCAATGCGCGCCTGTCGGACAAATCCGTAGAGGGTTGGAAGAAACGCCCCGACACGGCGCGCTTCATTCTGGACCATTTTCGCCTGTTCCTGACTCAGAATGACAAGACGGCGGCAAACCTGATCGGCATGGGCGCGCGCGCAGACCGTGTTCAGCCCGGCACGAACCTCAAGGCGATGTCCGATCCTCTGCCGGTGGAGCAAACCACACTGTCCGACACTCGCGCGCAGGTCGGAGATCGCCCCGTCTGGATCGCCAGCTCGACCCATGCGGGCGAAGAGGAAACCGTGCTGGAGGCTCATGCGGATTTGCTCAATCGATGGCCCGATCTGCTTTTGTTGCTGATCCCCCGCCACCCTGAACGCCGCAATGACGTGGCCGCGCTGATTGAGCAGGCCGGACAAACCGCAGCATTCCGGTCTGCCGGGGATCAGATCACCGGAGAAACGCAGGTCTACGTGGCTGACACTCTGGGTGAGACCGGCACATGGTACGCCCTTTGCCCCGTTGTGTTTCTGGGCGGATCACTGAAAGAAATCGGCGGCCACAACCCGTTCGAACCCGCACAGGCCGGAGCCGCAGTGATCACAGGACCGGGCTACTTCAACTTCGCCGAAACCTATGCCCCGTTGATCGAAACAGGGGGAGCCCTGCAAGTCCAATCCGCCCCCGATCTGGCCGCCGCCGTAGCAACCTTGCTGTCGGATCAAGACGCTCTGGAGACGGCGCGCAGCGCTGCAAAATCCTGCGTGAACACCCAAAAATCCGCACTGGATTCCATCGTCGAAACGCTCTGTACCCAGCTCAGCTTGTATGACCGGGATCCAGCTTCATCGGGCTATTAATTTCCCGGCTGTGCGGGGACCGAGCCCCCGCCCTGCCCATCAAGCCGCAGGCATCCGCTGCTCAACGATCCCGGCCCACCAACTGCATCCGGCAGGAATCGCTTCATCGTTGAAATTGTATTCGGGATGATGCACCGCTGCTGTATCGCCATTGCCGACCAGAATATACGCCCCCGGCCGTTCCTCGAGCATAAAGGCAAAATCCTCACCGCCCATGATCAACGGCGCCTCATCACAACTGCCGGAAATGGATCGCGCGACATCTGCGGCGAAATCGGTCTGCTCGTCGCTGTTCACCATCACCGGATAACCCCGGTAATAGGTCACCTCGACGGTCCCGCCAAAGGTTGCGGCCACACCGTTGCAGATCTCCTTGATGCGCTTTTCTGCCAGATCCCGCATTTGCGGGCTCATCGTACGGACGGTCCCTTTCAATTGCACCGTCTGCGGGATCACGTTGAATGCCGTAGTCGAGGTCTCAAATGATGTTACCGAGATCACAACCTGATCCACCGGATCGGCATTGCGCGCGGCGACTGTCTGCAAGGCCAGCACCGCTTGCGCGGCCATCACGGTGGTATCTACGGTCTCATGCGGCTTGGCTGCGTGCCCGCCTTTGCCTTCGAATGTGATGTCGAACTGATCGGTGGCGGCAAAGAAAGCGCCCGGACGAATGGCAAAGCTGCCCACGGGGCGGCCGGGCCAATTGTGCATCCCGTAAACCTCCTGAATGCCCCAGCGGTCCATCATCCCGTCTTCGCACATCTCGCGGCCGCCTCCGCCGCCCTCTTCCGCCGGCTGAAAGATCACAACAACAGTGCCGTCGAAGTTCCGTGTTTCCGACAGGTATTTCGCCGCTCCCAGCAACATCGCCGTGTGCCCATCATGGCCACACGCGTGCATCGCCCCTTCGGTCTTGGAGGCATAGTCCAACCCCGTTGCCTCGTGGATTGGCAACGCATCCATGTCCGCCCGCAGGCCAATCACCTTGCCGCCCGTATCAACCTTGCCCTTGATAACACCAACGACACCGGTGCGGCCGATGCCGGTCACCACCTCATCGCAGCCGAACTCCTTTAGCTTGTCCGCGACCAATGCGCTGGTGCGATGAGTCTCGAACAGAATCTCGGGGTTTTCATGAATATCGCGGCGCCACTCGGTGATTTCACTCTGCAGTTCGGCGAAGCGGTTCTTGATCGGCATAGTCATCTCCCAACTTGTTCTTTTGACCGGGGTACATCCCAGCGTAGTCGCGGCGTCAGTCCAAAGGCGCAGGCCGCAGCGCGCCAGATAACAGGACAATCAGAATGGCCAAAGGCAGCAAAGCCGTGAACGCCAGTCGTAATGTAAGCATCTCTGCCAGAAACCCAATAAGCGGTGGGCCGATCAACAACCCTCCGTACCCCAGCGTCGCCACACTGGCGATGGCCTGCCCCGGCGGCACGTGCGGATCATTCGCGGCCCGGCTGAAGGCCAGCGGCATGATTACGGCATAGCCAACGCCCATCAGCGCAAAGCCTGCCAGCGCCAGCCCTGCCTCTGCTGCCGAGACCACAATTAACACGCCCAACGCCGCGCAAACGCCGCCGAAACGGGCAATGGCAACGGGGCCAAAGCGGGCGATCACGAAGCCCCCGGCCAGCCGGAAGGCCACCATGGTCACCGAAAACACAGCGTACCCAAGGGCCGCGATGCTTTCCGCTGCTCCGGTTACATCGCGCAGGAATATCGCGCTCCAATCCGCCACGGCACCTTCACCCAATGCGCCGCACAGGGCGGTGAAACCCACAAGGATCAGCGCACCGGAGGGTAGTGCAAAAACCGCGCCCCCTGGCGACACGGCCTTGCGGGACGACCAGCGCACCCAGGACAATGCCAACGCCAAGGCCACGACCGCGCCACCAGCCAGCAAAAAATGCTGCATCACCGTCAGTCCCATCTGTACCGCGCCAAACCCACTGAGCGCACCCAGTCCGGCCCCAAGGCTCCACATCGCGTGAAACGAGGACATGACCGGCTTGCGATAGGCCTGTTCCACTTCGGCCGCCCAGGCGTTCATCGCCACGTCCATCGAGCCATGAAAGGCCCCAAATACGAACAGGAACGCTGCCAGCGTCCAGAACCCTCCCGCCATGGCCAGCAGGATCAGAGACAGCGTGTAGAGAACCGCAATGACCCGCGTCAGCGCTACGGCGCCAAACCGGTCGGTCAGTCTCCCGGTGACGGGAAAGGAACACACCGCTCCAGCCGCCATGAACAAAAGGCCGTAGCCCAACGCCTCATGCGTCAGGTCCAGTTGGTCGCGCACAGCGGGGATACGCGACGCCCAAATTCCGAAAAGCGCACCGTTCAGGATGAACATGGCAGCCACGGCCCGCCACGCGGCCACAAGTCCGATCACCGGGTTTCCTTCGCAAACAGCGTCACTCGCCCCCGTTCTACAGGCTCGCGACGGATTGGCAAACGCCGTTCATTCCAGCCGCTTGCGGACCTGCCGGATAAAGAACCACACCGCCAGCACCACCGGGATCGTCACCGCCGCCGTCAGCATTCCCTTGCTCATTCCGGCCTTGGTCAGCGGGTACAGCACATAACTGACAAGCGAGACGGCATAATAGCTGATGGCCACCACCGAGAGCCCTTCGACAGTGTGCTGCAGACGCAGGGCCAGATCGGCACGGCGATCCATGCTTTCCAGCAGTGCCTGGTTCTGCGCGCTGCGCTCCACGTCCACCCGCGTGCGCAACAATTCTCCGGCCCGAATGGCCCTGTCTGAAAGCGCCTGCAGGCGACGCTCGGCGGCTTTCACAGTGCGCATGGCAGGATCGTAACGGCGCATCATGAAATCGGCGAAGCTCTGGCGACCATCGAATCGCTCTTCCCGCAACACTTCGATCCGCTGGTTCACGATTGCCTCATATGCACCCGTGGCCCCGAACCGGAAGGAGCACCGGGCCGAGAGGGTTTCAAGCTCGGTCGAGGTAGACAAGAGATCGGGCAGCAATGCGTCGGGATGGGCCGAATTGTCGGTCATCTGCCCCATCAACCCGGTCAGTCTGCTGTCCAGCTCACCTATGCGGGACGTCAGTTGTTTGACCCGGGCAAAACCCAGCATCGACATCGCCTTGTAAGTCTCGATCTCACACAAGCGCTGAATGATACGACCAGTCCTGCGCCGCCCGGTGCCCTCGGCGACAAACAGGGCAAAACGCATGTGACCGGCCGGATCGATACGGAAATCGCAGGCGCAAATGGCAGCGTCGTCCAGCACCCGCGCGACGGCCAGACTTTCGGGCTCAAACCAATCAGCCAGCGCCGCCTGAACCGCTTCATCCTCTTGCCGCTCGACCACCCGGATCATCGCCGAGGTAACCCGTTGGCCCGGGCTCGCCATCAACCAGTCGGGTGGGAAGACTTCGAAATCAGCCGGGTTGAAGGGACGGTCACTGACGTTTTGTGTAATCGCAGTGTAGGTGACGAATTCGGTATGCTGTTCCCATTTCAACCAATGACGGCCGATCCGCCCTGCATAGTGGGTGGCCTGAGGTTGAGGATGCTGCGCCCCGTGTCGATCCAACAGGTTGATCAGATGGGTCAGATCCTCATCCCGATCCCGCGCTGCAGCGGCTTCCGGCTTTTTAATCGCCAGAAAAACCACGGTGCACGGGGTACCCGCGACCGGAAAAGGGCGTGCGTGCAGCTCATTCGCCAAAACATAGCGCAGAGGATGGTCGTCGATGGGCGTCATTTGGGACTCCGATTCATTCGGGCACTATAGGGAACATGAAAAATACATCAATTCTCTTTTATTTCATATACTTACATGGATACAACAGTATACACTATAGGCTATGTCATTGATTTGGCTGCCACAGCTCGATCGGATTGCCCTCGGGGTCGTTTATACTGGCGAGTTTTCCAACCTCACTGTCCCACTCGGCACGGGTTTCAACCTCAATCCTAGCGGCCTGCAACTGTGAGATCATCGTAGCCAGATCATCGACACGGAAATGGATCATCCATTGTTGCTCGGCCCGTCCAGAAAACTCGGTGTCCTGCGCGAATGGGGCAAACACCGTGTAGCCTTCGCGCTGCTTTCATGGCACCGGCTCGTAGTGATTGACGCAAGGTACTTTTCATACCAAGCACTCAGGGCTTCGGGATCACGCGCGAGAGAGAACACTCCGCCTATACCATTCACTTTTTTGCATCACCGATCTCCCTGATTTGCGTTTCCCCAGAGTACCCGTCTGCTTAATCTGGCCAAAATTTCTTGGGGGGCTTTGAGGGGCAGTGCCCTCCATTCATAAGAAAAAGAAAAGGGCGCCCGCAGGCGCCCTTTGCAATTTGGTTAAGCCTGTTGATCAATCGATCATCGGCAGCAGCTTGTCCAGCGACTGCTTGGCATCGCCATAGAACATGCGGGTGTTCTCTTTGAAGAACAGCGGGTTTTCGATGCCCGAATACCCGGTACCCTGACCGCGCTTCGACACAAACACTTGCTTGGCCTTCCAGCATTCCAAAACCGGCATGCCGGCGATGGGGCTGTTGGGATCTTCCTGCGCCGCAGGGTTCACGATGTCGTTCGAACCGATGACGATGGCCACATCCGTATCCGGGAAGTCGTCGTTGATCTCGTCCATCTCCAGCACGATGTCGTAAGGCACCTTCGCCTCGGCCAGAAGCACGTTCATGTGGCCCGGCAGACGACCCGCAACAGGGTGGATCGCAAACCGCACTTCCTTACCCTTGGCACGCAGCTTGCGGACAAGTTCCGAGACCGATTGCTGCGCCTGCGCTACCGCCATACCGTAGCCGGGGATAATGATCACGCTGTCGGCGTCATTCAGCGCGGCTGCGACACCATCAGCATCAATGGCCACCTGCTCACCTTCCACTGCCATTTGCTCGCCCTGCGGGCCACCAAAGCCGCCCAGGATCACACTGACAAAGTGACGGTTCATCGCCTTGCACATGATGTAGGACAGGATCGCACCGGACGAGCCCACCAACGCACCAACCACGATCAGCAGGTCGTTGCCCAGCGAGAAGCCGATAGCCGCCGCCGCCCAGCCCGAGTAGCTGTTCAGCATCGACACAACCACCGGCATGTCGGCGCCGCCGATGCCCATGATCAGGTGATAGCCGATGAACAGCGCCGCCAGAGTCATCAGGAACAGCGGGAAGAAACCGCCCGAGGCGGTGTACCAGATCAGGCAGATCAGCGAGAGCCCCGCCGCCGCCGCGTTCAGCGCATGACCGCCGGGCAGCTTGGTCGCTGCAGACGTTACCTTGCCCGCCAGCTTGCCATAGGCCACGACCGACCCGGTGAACGTGATTGCACCGATGAAGACGCCCAGGAACAGTTCGACATGCAGGATCGACAGTTCCGCCGGGGTTTTCTTGGCGATCAGCTGCCCGAACCCTCCGAGACCGGTGTACAGCACCTCTTTCGAGGCATCCGCAACCGCCATCACTTCGGCGACGTTCAGAACTTCAAAATGCGCGTTGAAGCCCACGAACACAGCCGCCAGACCGACCAGCGAGTGCATCGCGGCCACCAGCTGCGGCATCTCGGTCATCTGCACGCGCTGTGCAACATACTGGCCAATGAAACCGCCACCAGCGATCAACAGCAGCGACAGCAGCCACAGGCCGGAACCGGGACCAACCAGCGTAGCAAAGACCGCCAGCGCCATACCGACGATGCCGTACCAGACCGCACGCTTGGCGCTCTCCTGGTTCGACAGACCGCCGAGCGAAAGGATAAACAGAACAGCCGCAACGACATAGGCGGCAGTAGTGAAGCCAAATTCCATGTGCCCGGCCTCCTTAAGATTTCTGGAACATGGCGAGCATGCGCCGGGTTACGAGGAAGCCGCCGAAGATGTTGATCCCGGCCATGAAGACGGACAGCGCCGCCAGCAGAATGACCAGGAACGAGCCCGATCCGATCTGCATCAAGGCACCGACGATGATGATCGACGAGATCGCGTTGGTGATCGCCATCAGCGGAGTGTGCAGGCTGTGCGAGACATTCCAGATCACCTGGAAGCCCACGAAGATCGCCAGCACGAAGACGATGAAGTGCTGCATGAAGCTGGCCGGAGCGATCAGCCCCACCAGCAGCATTAGCGCGCCGCCGACACCCAGCAGGGTGAACTGCTGCTTGGTCTGCGCCTTGAAGGCCGCGATCTCCTGCGCCTTTTTCTCTTCCGGGGTCAGTTCCTTGACCTCGGGCTTTTTCTGCGCCGCGATGGCCTGCACCTTGGGCGGCGGCGGCGGGAAGGTGATCTCGCCCTCATGGGTCACGGTCGAGCCGCGGATCACGTCATCTTCCATGTCATGGTTGATCTGACCGTCCTTCTCGGGCGTCAGGTCCGTCATCATGTGACGGATATTGGTCGCGTACAGAGACGAGGACTGCGCCGCCATCCGGCTGGGGAAATCGGTGTAGCCGATAATGGTCACACCGTTGTCGGTGACAACTTTCTCGTCCGGCACAGTGCCTTCTACGTTGCCGCCACGTTCGGCCGCAAGGTCAACGATGACCGAGCCCGGCTTCATCGCCTTGACCATATCCTCCAACCACAGCTTGGGCGCCGGGCGGTTGGGGATCAGCGCCGTTGTGATAACAATGTCCACCTCCGGCGCCAGCTCACGGAATTTGGCCAGCTGCGCGTTGCGGAATTCCTCGGACTGGACCGAGGCATAACCGCCGGTGGCCGCACCGTCCTGTTGTTCTTCCTCGAAGTCCAGATAGACGAACTCGGCCCCCATGGATTCGACCTGCTCAGCCACTTCGGGGCGCACGTCGAACGCATAGGTGATCGCACCCAGCGAGGTCGAGGTTCCGATCGCTGCCAGACCGGCCACACCCGCACCGACGATCAGAACCTTGGCAGGCGGCACCTTGCCAGCTGCCGTCACCTGACCGGTGAAGAACCGACCGAAGCTGTTACCAGCTTCGATCACGGCACGGTAGCCTGCGATATTCGCCATCGAGGACAGCGCGTCCATCTTCTGCGCGCGGCTGATCCGAGGCACCATCTCCATGGCTATGACGTTTGCGCCCTTGGACTTGGCCAGTTCCATGCCCTCTTCGTTCCCAGCAGGGTTGAAGAAGGAAATCAACGTCTTGCCCTTGGTCAGTCGCTTTAGCTCGGCCTCGGTCGGGACCCGAACCTTGGCAATGATGTCCGAGGATTTCCACAGCGAAGCGGCGGTTTTGACAATCTCGACGCCTACGGCCTCGTACGCCGCATCCGAAAAGCCAGCAGCAGCACCCGCCCCTTTTTCAATGGCGCATTCATAGCCCAGTTTCTGCAACTGCACAGCCGAATCCGGGGTCATCGCGACCCGGTTCTCACCGTCCAGTATTTCCTTTGGTGTGCCTATCTTCACTGGCAGTCCCCCTAATTCTCGCTCGTTTCGAGTGTGTGGTCGGTTATGTTTGTTCAGCACACATGTATCTTGCGCAACATTATTTCGCAAGCGCAGCAATCGTTACGTGATGTCATGCCGTCGGCCATTCTAAATCCATCGGCGAGTCTTGCGCTCATACCGGGCGAAATCCGCGCGAAACGTACGACGCAGGCGGTCTTCTTCGGGCAGTATGAAGCGGCGTTCCAGCACCCACACGAAAACCGGAATTAAAACCAGGGACAACACTGCATCAAACCGCAGAACTAGCCCGGCCAGGATCAGAACATCACCCACATAGATCGGATTGCGGCTGCGGGTATAGATGCCTGATTGCACCAGCGACGAAGGCGTTTCGTGCGGTATAACCGTTGTCTTGTGGCGCCGGAACTCGACTACTGCCAGCAATGCGAAAAGGACACCGCCGCCGATCAGGATGCCGCTCAGCAGGCCGGTAAGTCCGCTGTCCAGGGACAGCCCCAGCGAAAAATGGCGCGCTTGCAGCCAGGCCAGCAAAGCAAACCCAACAAGCCAGACAGGCGGTAAGTCGATCCGGCGCATGTTCATTCCCCACAATTGACGAAACGTAAAGGCGTGTCGTTTCTGGGCGCTTTCCTATCGCTTTCGGAACAGATTGGCAAAAGCTCAGTATGTCGCATCAATGGACAGGCATGTGCGGATCGGATAGGCCGAAAAAGACCACCGAGCCGTAACACAAACTGGTGAGCCCCTGATGACCGATTTCTCCGCGACCAAAGCCATGTTCGATCTGCCTGAGGGTGTTATTTACCTTGACGGCAACTCACTGGGTCCTCTGCCGCTTACCGCTATAGACCGAGTGAGCGGCATGATGGGCAGAGAATGGGGTCAGATGCTGATAACTGGCTGGAACAAGGCCGGGTGGATGGCTTTGCCGACCGGGCTGGGCGACCGCATTGGTCGGCTGATCGGCGCGGCGCCCGGCACGGTGGTGACCGGCGACACGTTGTCGATCAAAGTGTATCAGGCCGTGGCCTCGGCCCTTGAATTATGCCCGGATCGCAAGGTTGTATTGTCGGACAGCGGCAACTTCCCGTCCGACCTCTATATGGTGGATGGCCTGTTGCGGTCGCTGGGGCCGGATTTCAAATTGCGGATTGTCGCGCCTGAGGACGTGGCCACCCACATCACTGAAGACGTCGCCGTCCTGATGCTGACAGAGGTCGATTACCGCAGCGGTCGGATGCACGAAATGAAAGCGTTGACCGAACTCGCCCACGCCAATGGGATCGTGACCGTGTGGGATCTGGCCCATTCCGCCGGGGCGATCCCGGTGGACGTGTCCGGCTGCAATGCCGATTTCGCGGTGGGTTGCACGTACAAATACCTGAACGGAGGCCCCGGCGCGCCTGCATTCATCTATGTCGCCCCACGCCTTGCCGAAAGTGCGCGCCCCGCCCTGTCCGGCTGGCTGGGGCACGAAGCGCCCTTTGCCTTTGATCTGGACTACCGCCCCGGCAGCGGGATCGAGCGGATGCGGGTGGGCACCCCTCCGATCATCCAGATGACTGCGCTGTCGGCTGCGATGGATATCTGGGACATGGCAGACATAGCAGACGTGCGCGCCAAATCCATCGAACTTACCGAGCTGTTCATAGCCCGCGTCGAAGCCTCCTGTCCCGAGTTGGAACTGGCCAGCCCGCGCGATCCGAACCAGCGCGGCAGTCAGGTCTCCTTCCGGTTTGATGACGGGTACGCAGCGATGCAGGCCCTGATCTCCCGCGGCGTGATCGGAGATTTCCGGGCCCCGGACATTATGCGCTTTGGCTTCACACCGCTTTATATCGACGAGCAGGATGTGGAGCGCGCGGTCGATATTCTGACCGACATCATGCAGAACCGTTTATGGGATGCACCGGAATTCAAGGTGCGTCAGCGGGTTACCTGACCTCAAGCCCCGTGCCGATCAATGCGGCGACCTGCGCCACCTGCTGTTCATAGACTTCGGCCCCGGCCCCAATCAGCTTGAGCCCCTTGAGCGTGGCCGTGATCGTCCGCCCGGTCTCGGCCGCATCGGCCAACAGGCGCACCCGCCCGGCTTGCGCTTGTTGCGTCAACCAATCGGCATAGAGGCCCGCCAGTCTGGCCTCACCTTCCGAGATGATCTCGGTCGCCATGGACTTGGTATTGTCCAGCATCTCGAGCCCATGAGGTGAGGCCAGTATCGCCGCCATCCCCTCGGTCTGGGCCTTTATCGCGCGGGTCAGAACGTCGGGCACCGACCCTGAAGATGCCAGAGCCTCAGCGACTGCCGCGCTTTTCTCGGCATAGTAAATCTCGGTCAGCTTGCTGACGATCGCCTCTTTATTCCTGAAATGCAGATAGACGGCTGGCCGGGACATTCCCGCCCCGCGCGCTATGTCATCCATCGAGGTTTTTCGAAATCCATAACTGGCAAAGGCCTGAAATGCGGAATTCAGGATCGCCTTTTGCCGTGAATCGTCAATTATTTCCGTCATGCTGAACTCGTGACATTTTTTGTTCATTTTGTCAATTGACATACTGACACTTTAAGCCAATTATGTCACAGAACCAGCCACAGCTAGATGAGGTGCGCCATGGCGACCGCTCTTAAAATCAACGGAAAGCAACATCAGATTGACCTGCCCGATGACGTCCCCCTGCTTTGGGTGCTGCGGGATGAAGCTGGACTGACCGGAACCAAGTTTGGCTGCGGCGTGGCCGCCTGCGGTGCTTGCACCGTGCATATCGATGGCGAGGCCGTTCGGTCCTGCCAAGTGACGCTGTCGGATGTCTGGGGCGATGTGACGACAATCGAGGGGATGGGATCGCCCGACGCGATGACCACGCTCCAACAGGCCTGGGTCGATCATCAGGTGGCTCAGTGCGGCTACTGCCAGTCGGGCCAGATCATGCAGGCCGCCGCATTGCTGGCGGAAAACCCCGCCCCCTCGGACGCCGAGATTGACGAGGCGATGCAGGGTAATCTCTGTCGTTGTGGCACCTACCCCCGTATCCGCGCCGCGATCCATGACGCGGCCGGCAAATTGAAGGAGGCGTAACCGATGGCTTCTGTTGGAAAAATCCTGCGTCGCACTTTCCTGATCGGCTCCGCCGCGATTGTCGGCGGCGTGGCGTTTGGCGCCTATTACGTGAGCCGCCCCGCCGCAAATCCGCTGAAACCCGGTCAGGGTCAGGCGGCGCTGAGCCCGTTTGTTCTGATTGACCAGAACGGGGTGACCCTTTTTGCCCCTCGTGCTGAGATGGGACAGGGCGTCAGAACCACATGGGCTGCGTTGATCGCCGAAGAGTTGGACGTAGATCTGGACCAGATCAATGTCCTGCACGGCCCTGCGGCAGCGGCCTATTACAACTCGGCCCTGATGGGGGAAAGCCTGCCCAACAAGGGCTATGATATCTCGGACTTCCAGCACAATCTGGGCGATGCGTTGGGCGTGCTTGGCAAAGCGCTGAGCCTGCAGGTCACCGGCGGCTCGACCTCGATGAAAGACGGGTTCGAGCGGATGCGTCAGGCCGGAGCCTCCGCCCGCGAGACGCTGAAACAGGCCGCGGCGGACCGGTTGGGCGTAGATCGCAGCGAACTGAAAACGGCCTCGGGTCACGTCATTGCCCCAAACGGAGACAAGATCGCTTATACCGAGCTTGCCGTCGACGTTGCCAAGCTTGATCCGATCGAGGCACTTCTGCGTGACCCGTCCGAATGGCGCTATCTGGGTCAGGCCCAACCACGTCTGGACATGGTCGAAAAGGTGACCGGGACGGCTGAGTTCGGCATCGACGTCCGCCTTCCCGGCATGAAATTTGCCGCCGTCCGCATGAACCCCAAGCTGGGCGGAGCGATGAACGGTTTCGACGACAGCGCCGCGAAATCCATGCCGGGGGTCGAGAAGATTGTCGATCTGGGCAACGGAGTCGCGGTGATTGCCACTAACACATGGCTGGCCAATCAGGCGGTTGAGGCCATCGACGTGGATTGGGGTGACGCCCCCTATCCGCCCGACACGGACGGTATCTTTGCCAAGATTGCCGAAGCATTTGACGATGCCCCGAACTCGACCATGCGCGATGATGGCGATGTCGACGCGACGCCCGAGGGCGCGACAGAGATCACAGCAGAGTATCGCCTGCCCTATCTGGCTCACGCCACGATGGAGCCGATGAACGCGACTGCGCTTTATACCGTCGATGCGTTGGAACTGTGGTGCGGCAATCAGGCCCCGACCCTGATCCGTTTTCGTGTCGCGAACACTGCGGGCCTCGATACCGAGGCCGTGCAGATCCACACCACCTATCTGGGCGGCGGCTTTGGTCGTCGGGGTGAACTCGACTTTGGCGATATCGCTACCAAGGTTGCCATGGCTATGCCCGGCACGCCGGTTCAGACCACGTGGAGCCGCGAAGAAGATATGCGCCACGACTATTTCCGCCCCGGCGCCATCGCCCGGATGCGCGGAGCGGTGCAGGACGGCAAGGCGGTCCTGATCGACGGCAAGGTCGCGGCGCAGTCCTGCACGCAACAGGCGGTGACGCGTTACACCGGTATGCCCGGCGCAGGACCGGATAAGGTGTTGGTCGAGGGCTTTTTCAACCAGCCCTACGCGGTGCCGAATTACCGGATGAGCGGCCACATCGCCAAGCTGGACGTCCCCGTCGGATTCTGGCGCTCGGTCGGCAACAGCCACAATGGATTTTTCCACGAAACTTTCATGGATGAGATGGCCCATGCCGCCGGTCAGGATCCGCTGGAATTCCGGCTGGAACTGATGAAATCCGAGCACGCGCCTTCGGCGGGTTGCCTGGAAGCAGTGAAAGAAATGTCAGGCTGGACGGGCCAAACACCGGATGGCGTTGGGCGCGGAGTTGCCTTTACCTACAGCTTCGGCACTCCGGTCGCTCAGGTGATCGAAGTGCTCGACGAAGATGGCACCATCCGCATCAACAAAGCGTGGATCGCCTGCGACATGGGGCTGGCTCTGGACCCCGAAAACGTCAAGGCGCAGATGTTCGGCGGCATGATGTATGGCCTGTCCGCGGCCTGCTACGGCGAGATCACCTTTGCCGAAGGCGAGGTCGAGCAATTCAACTTCCCCGACTATGACGCGCTGCGGATGCACACCGCGCCGCAGGTCGAAGTGCGCGTGCTGGAAACCAACCGCCATATGGGTGGCGCAGGTGAGCCCGGCACGCCTCCCTCGATGCCCGCACTCGGAAATGCGCTGTTCGACCTGACCGGAAAACGCGCCCGCACCCTACCGCTGATCAATCAGTTCAACCTGCTGGTCTGATCGCGCCGCGCCGGTCCGGTCCCTCTCTTTCGGACCGGCGCAAAACTCACGCCATTTGCTGTATCAGGCCGGCGTCCGATCCCGTCGCCCAGGCACGCACGGCTGCACCGAACGCCTCGAACAGGGGGCGGGAGACAGGATCGTTGATCGCATCCCACTCGGGGTGCCATTGCACCGACAGGGTAAATCCGGGCGCATCCTTGATATAGATCGCCTCGGGAGTACCGTCAGGCGCATGTCCGTCGATCACCACGCGCTGTCCGACTCTTTTGATGCCCTGACCGTGCAGCGTATTGGTCATGACCTCGGGCGCGCCGAACAGTTGGTGAAACACGCCACCTTCATTCAATGACACCACATGGCGCAGGGCGAACTTTTCCTCAAGCGTCCCGTCCGGCGGCATCCGGTGATTCATCCGGCCCGGCAGATCGCGAATTTCCGGATAAAGCGTCCCGCCCATCGCCACGTTGACCTCTTGGAATCCTCGGCAAATGCCCATGAACGGCTGGCCGCGTTCCACGCAGGCCCGGACCAGAGGCAGGGTGATCGCATCCCGCGCCCGATCGAACTCACCATGTGCTTCGGTGGCGTCCTCACCATATTCCTCGGGGTGGACGTTCGGGCGCCCGCCGGTCAGCAGAAAGCCGTCACAAACCTCCAGCAATTCCTCGACCGTGACATAGCGAGGATCGGAGGGAATCAGCAGCGGCAGACAGTGCGATACATTGGCCACGGCGTCGGAATTCATCGTTCCACCCGCGTGCGTCGGATATTCATCGTTCATGAGGTAAGAGTTGCCGATGATACCGACGATTGGTCGAGACATTCCGCATTCCTTGCTGCTTGATTGATTAACAGGGAAGCTATCCGCAGCAATGAAAACGTGCAACAGAACACGCCCTGCAAAACAGCGCAAGGACGTGTTCAATCACGCACAAATCGTTCCGTTTTTTGCGAATTTTTCAGAACGATATTGTGAATTTTGACGCGCCTCCGGGGCAACTTCCCGGAAAACCCGATTTGTCAGCAGTAAAGACCGTTGGAAGTCAGATTTCTCCGAGCAAACCCGCTGCCTCAATTCCGGTCAGTCCCGCGGTCGCATCATTGTCCGAGGTATCACCAGTCACGCCCACCGCACCGACAATCTCTCCTTTGCGGTCCCGCAGAAGTATGCCACCCGGAACCGGAACGACCTGCCCTCCATAGACGCCGTTCACAGCGGCCATAAAATAGGCTTGTGCCTCGGCCCGCTGCATCTGCGCGGTGCCTGCCATGCCCAGCATTACCGAGCCATAGGCTTTACCATGAGCAATCGCAAAACGACCGGGGGCCGCGCCGTCCTCACGCTCAAAAGAAATCACGTGACCGCCTGCGTCCAGAACGACGACGGACAGAGGCTTCAGCTCCATCTCGCGGCCTTTTTCCAGTGTTTTGCGAATGATTGTGCGGGCTTTGCGCAAAGTAATTGCCATGTTCTGTCCTCTCTGTGTGGGATTAAAGGCTGGCTTTCAGCTCAAGACGACGCGCGTGCAGGACCGGCTCGGTATAACCCGAGGGCTGGATGCACCCCTTGAATACCAGATCGCACGCTGCCTGAAAGGCGATACCGTCGAAGCCCGGTGCCATCGGTGAATACGACGGGTCGTTTTCATTCTGACGATCCACCACGGTGGCCATCTTGCGCATCGCCGCCATCACTTGTTCCTCCGAGACAATGTCGTGATGCAGCCAGTTGGCCAGCGCCTGGCTGGAAATCCGGCAGGTCGCGCGATCCTCCATCAAACCGATATCGTTGATGTCCGGCACTTTCGAGCACCCCACGCCCTGATCGACCCAGCGCACCACATAGCCCAGAATACCCTGCGCGTTGTTTTCGATTTCCCTTGTGATCTCGTCATCACCAAGGTTGCGACCGCCCAGCAACGGTATGGTCAGCAGGTCATCAAGCGAACCCCGCGCGCCGTCAGCAGCCAATTCGCCCTGACGGGCCAGAACATCGATCTTGTGGTAATGCGTCGCGTGCAGGGTCGCGGCGGTCGGTGAAGGCACCCAAGCGCAGGTGGCGCCCGATTGCGGGTGGCCGATCTTGGCGTCCAGCATGTCGCCCATCCGGTCGGGCATCGCCCACATCCCTTTGCCGATCTGCGCCTTGCCCTTCAGACCGCAGGCCAGACCGATATCGACGTTGCGATCCTCATAAGACGCAATCCACGGCGTGTTCTTGATGTCACCCTTGGGCAACATCGGGCCTGCTTCCATCGAGGTATGAATCTCATCCCCCGTCCGATCCAGGAAACCGGTATTGATGAAGGCCACGCGCGATTTTGCGGCGCGGATACATTCCTTGAGGTTGGCCGAGGTGCGGCGTTCCTCATCCATGATGCCCAGCTTAACGGTGTTGCGCGGCAGGCCGAGGATGTCTTCGACCATGTCGAATATCTCGACCGAGAACGCCACTTCTTCCGGCCCGTGCATCTTGGGCTTTACCACGTAGACCGACCCGGTGACCGAGTTTCCGCCTTCGCGAGCCAAATCGTGCATGGCGATCAGAGTGGTGCAGAGCGCATCCATCAAGCCCTCACCAATCTCATTATCCTCAGCGTCCAGAACGGCGGGGTTGGTCATCAGGTGGCCCACATTGCGCACCAGCATCAGCGAGCGGCCTTTCAGCGTGGCTTGGTCACCGCTGGACGTGGTGAAATTGACGTCGTCCGCAAGTTTGCGGGTGAAGGTGTCGCCGTCCTTGGTGACCTCTTCGGCAAGGTCGCCCTGCATCAGGCCAAGCCAGTTGCCATAAGCCACGACCTTGTCCTCGGCATCGACGCAGGCCACCGAGTCCTCACAGTCCATGATGGTGGAGAGGGCCGATTCCAGCAGGACATCTGCAATGCCAGCCGGATCGGAGGCACCGATTCTACTGGACGGGTCAATTTCGATTTTGACGTGCAGGCCGTTATTCTTCAGCAACACAAATTCGGGGCATTCAGGCGCGCCACCAAAACCGACATAGCGCGACGGGTCGGCCAGGGCAGGCATAAGTGTTCCGTTCTCAATACGCAATTCGGACGCATCCGCCCACGACCCATCGGCCAGAGGTACGGCCTCGTCCAGAAATCCCTTGGCCCAGGCAATCACGCGTGCACCGCGCTCTGCGTCATAGCCTCCGCCCGCTGGTAAATCGCCCATCGCGTCAGTACCGTAAAGCGCATCATACAGGCTGCCCCAGCGGGCATTGGCGGCGTTCAAGGCAAAGCGCGCGTTGGTGATCGGCACGACCAGTTGCGGACCGGGGGTCAGGGCAATCTCGGGATCAACATCAGCGGTTTCGATCTGGAAGGCATCGCCTTCCTCGACCAGATAGCCAATCTCGCGCAGAAAGTCCCGGTAGGCGATGGCGTCATGCGTCTGCCCTTTGCGATCCAGATGCCAGGAATCAATCTGTCCCTGCATCTTTTCCCGTTTTGCCAGCAGCGCACGGTTCTTTGGGCCCAATTCGGCGACCATCTGCGCAAGACCGTTCCAAAAAGCTTCGGACGAAACGCCCGTTCCCGGCAACACCTGCCCCTCTATGAACTCGGCCAAAACCGTATCGACCTTAAGTCCACTCCATGTTTGCCTGCTGCTCATGCCTCTAATCCTCGTTTGTACGCCACTGTATACGCGCCTCAATTAGGTCGGATGTTTCCGATAGGCAACACGTCTTGACCCGTTGCGGAGGTGATCCGTTGGGTCACGTGTGAACCATCACGTATTTGATGGACGATTGAACAAGCCGCTTCACACCGCTTGCAGCCCGTCGTCGCAGCCCATAACGTCGCGCCAGACACGAACCGATGCGAGGCCCCCGATGCGTGACGCCGCCCCTACCACGATCTACCTGAAAGATTACACGCCCTTTGGGTTTCTGGTGGACAGTGTACATCTGACCTTTGATCTTGCCGATCACGCAACCCGAGTGACTTCTCGCATCGCATTTACGCCGAACCCCGATGCGACGGACCGGGCTTTCTTTCTGCATGGTGAAGACTTGGCCCTGATCCGGGCTGTCATCGATGGGGTCGAGATCACCCCCGAGGTGACAGACAAGGGCCTGACCGCTGATGTCCCCGATGCGCCCTTCATCTGGGAGGCTGTCGTCGAGATCGACCCTGGCAACAATACCGCGCTTGAGGGGTTGTATATGTCGAACGGCATGTACTGCACTCAATGTGAGGCTGAGGGCTTCCGCAAGATCACCTATTACCCCGACCGTCCCGATGTGATGTCCACCTTCACTGTGCGCATAAACGGCGACCTGCCGGTGCAGCTGTCCAACGGCAACCCCACGGGCCAGGGCGAAGGCTGGGCCGAATGGACGGATCCGTGGCCCAAACCCGCCTACCTGTTTGCGCTGGTTGCCGGAGACCTCACCGCTCACTCCGACCAGTTCACCACCATGTCGGGCCGCGACGTGGAATTGAACCTGTGGGTGCGCCCGGGCGACGAGGGCAAATGCGCCTTCGGCATGGAGGCGCTGAAAAAGTCGATGAAATGGGACGAGGACGTCTACGGCCGCGAATACGATCTGGACGTGTTCAACATCGTGGCCGTGGATGACTTCAACATGGGCGCGATGGAAAACAAGGGGTTGAACATATTCAACTCGTCCGCTGTTCTGGCCAGCCCCGAAACGTCAACCGATGCCAATTTCGAACGGATTGAGGCGATCATCGCGCATGAGTATTTCCACAACTGGACCGGCAACCGCATAACCTGCCGCGACTGGTTCCAGCTGTGCCTGAAAGAGGGCCTGACGGTGTTCCGCGACGCGCAGTTCACCTCTGACATGCGCTCGGCCCCGGTGAAACGCATCCAAGACGCCATCGACCTGCGAGCCCGGCAATTCCCCGAGGATAACGGACCGCTTTCGCACCCAGTACGCCCCGAAAGCTTTCAGGAAATCAACAACTTCTACACTGCCACCGTTTATGAAAAAGGCGCGGAAGTGATCGGGATGCTGAAACGGCTGGTGGGGGATGAGGCCTACGCGCAGGCGCTGGACCTATACTTCGACCGTCATGACGGGCAGGCCTGCACCATCGAAGACTGGATCAAGGTGTTCGAGGATACGACGGGCCGCGATCTGTCCCAGTTCAAACGCTGGTATAGCCAATCCGGTACGCCGCGCGTGGCCGTGGCCGAGGAGTACGCGGACGGCACCTACACCCTGACCCTGTCACAGCGCACCGAGCCGACCCCCGGCCAGGCCGAAAAACTGCCTCAGGTGATCCCGGTTGCTGTTGGCCTGCTAGGCCCCAACGGGGATGAGGTCCGCGCGACCGAAATTCTGGAACTGACCGAGTCCGAACAGAGCTTTCAGTTCCCCGGGTTGGCAGCGAAGCCGGTAGCCTCGATCCTGCGCGATTTTTCGGCGCCGGTTATTCTGGAGCACGACCACACGGATGCCGAGCGCGCCTTTCTGCTCGCCCACGACACCGACCCGTTCAACCGCTGGCAGGCCGGACGGTCGCTGGCAGAGGACACGCTGCTGCGCATGATCCGCGAAGATAACGTACCCGGCACCGACTATCTGGACGGCATACTGGCCGTACTGCGCGACGGCGATCTGGACCCGGCCTATCGCTCGCTGATGCTGGGCCTGCCGACGCAATCCGAACTGGCCGCCGCGCTGTTCGAAGCCGGAGAGACCCCCGATCCGATGGCGATCTGGAGGGCAGTGGAAACGCTGCGGCAGGCGACAGCGCAACATGTGCAGGACCTGTTGCCACGGCTGCACAGTGAGACCGTGGTCGACGCGCCATTCCTGCCCAATGCCGAGCAGGCGGGCAAACGCGCGCTTGCCGGCGCGGTGTTGTATCTGACATCGCGGCTGGATGGTGGCGCCAAGGCCATCGATGAGTACGCGTCCGCCAACAACATGACCCACCAGTTGACCGCCCTCTCGTGCCTGTTGCGCGCGGGTACAGGGCAGCAGGAATTGGCTGCATTCTATGATCAGTGGCAGCATGATCGGCTGGTGATGGACAAGTGGTTCGGCCTTCAGGTGACCACAGCCGACCCCGAGGCCGCAGCGGGCATCGCTCAGGCACTGACCGAGCACGCAGATTTCAACTGGAAGAACCCCAACCGCTTCCGCGCGGTCATGGGGGCGCTGGCCATGAACCACGCCGGTTTCCATCATGCGGACGGGGCCGGGTATGCCTTGCTGGCGGACTGGCTGATCCGGCTGGATCCGGTAAACCCGCAGACAACGGCGCGGATGTGTACGGCTTTCCAGACTTGGAAACGCTATGACACTGACCGTCAGGCCCTGATCCGAACTCAGCTGACCCGCATCGGCGACACGCCGGACCTGTCGCGGGATACCACGGAAATGGTGACGCGAATCCTCGGCGCATGACCCCGTTCACCTTCACGCGCCACAACCGGACACCGCGCACGGTCCTGATCCTGACCTGTGTCTACGCGGCGCTTGCGGTTCTGCGGATCCTTTTCGATGCGGCGTGGTGGCTGGTCGGGCTACTGGCCCTGTCTACTCTGCCCGCCCTGTGGGACATCGTGCATGGAACACGTGCGGGCATGACGCTGGATAACGATCGGATAGGGTGGTTCTCGGGCAATCGCGAAGCCGAGGTAGCTTTGGCCGATATCGACTACATTCGCTTCGATACCCGCTGGGACTTTTCGGTGCGCGTCTCGCTGGTTCTGGCGTCGGGCAAGCGAATTCGGCTGCCAGACGAATCCACACCACCCCACAAAGAGCTTGAAACCGCCCTGCAAAAGGCCGGTTTCCGGGTTGAGCGGCATCATTTCAACGTTTTCTGAAACAATGTGCCCCAAAGGAGACCATTCCACCGGCACTGCCCCTCACACCCTGCAAAAAGCTTGAATTTGAGGTGAATTTCAGTCAACATCCCTAGTCAGCTTACCTGTTTGTTTCGGTTTCGAGTTTTGCCATGTTTCGGTTTCTAAGGGCACGTACGGCCCGTTCTTCTTTACCTTCCCGTCAGTTCACGCAGGACATGCGCGCAGCGGATTGCGCCGTGGCAGCTGGTCTGCCGGACAAAGGGCAATTGAACATTCCGCTGGCACGGACCTGTGCTGGGGACCTGATAGGCCATGAAACCATTAGACTTGGGCGCAAGCTGGCCAGACAGGACCGCTGGGCCGAGTTGTCCCGACAAATACGCGCTGCAGACGAAACCCGCACAACGGCACCCGACGGGATGCCCATTGCGGATTTGCTGGCCTTTGGCGCACGCTCCGACGTTGTTCTGGCGGTGGAACACGCCCTGTCTGACGGCGCCGCTCTGTCCGAATATGACCTTCTTGGCGGCATCTCCGAGCTGGAAGACGAAATGCGCGCGCATCCCGAAGATCCGATGATCGCACTTGTGGTCGCGCTAACGCATATTGACTTGGCTTGGGCGTGGCGCGGGACTGCAACGGATGCCACGTTGCCTCCGCTGCACCGGTCGCGCTGTGCGGCGCATTTCGACCGGGCCGCAGCGCTATTGCCGAAATGCCGCGCGGCCGCGCCGGACAGCCCAGTGGTTGCCGCAGCCCGTTGCGCGCTGCTGGCCGGTCAGCGGAAAACCGACCTTCGCGTGGCGGAAGAATACGAACGTCTGATCACGCTGGATCCGAATAACCAGCGTCATATGCGGGCAATGGGAACCCATCTTCTGCCGCGCTGGTTCGGCAGCTACGAAGAGCTTGAGGTTCAGGCACTTCGTAATGCGGCCCGCACCCGCGACGTCTGGGGGGCCGGCGGTTATACCTGGGTCCAGTTTGACGCCATCGCCTTGGATGAAGAGGCCTGCGCACGCCTGGATGTCGAGTACTTTCTGGAAGGTTTGAATGACATTCTGCACCGCCGTCCGGATCAGCAGACAGTCAACATGCTGTCGGCCTATTGCGCCACCACGATTCAGAACGGGTTGGGCCTGAACGAACAGGCCGATCTGGTGCGTTCGCAAATTCACGACGCCGCAAACTGGCTGATCCGCGACCACATGACTGAATTGCACCCGCTGATCTGGGCGCATGCTGCGAGCGGTTTCAACAATTCAGTTCGCATCAACTCGGCCGAACGGTTTGCGGCACGCGGTCAACGCCAAGCCTTGCGCGCCATCGGCGATCTGTTCCGCGACGAGTTGCGAAGCGGCATGGATGTGACGTTCACACCATCGGGCCTGCGCCTGTCTGAGAACTGATTCCCCCTTGCCCCTGGACCGCACCGGGCCTAATACGCAGGCTTAGACTTCTGCGGAAATGAGGCGCGCCATGCTCGACCTGACATACGAAATGCCCAAACCCAAAACCATTGCCGGGGCCAAGCACGATTGGGAACTGGTGATCGGGATGGAGGTGCACGCTCAGGTCTCATCCAATGCCAAACTGTTCTCGGGCGCATCGACTCAATTCGGAGCCGAGCCGAACTCGAACGTGGCCTTTGTGGACGCCGCGATGCCGGGCATGCTGCCGGTTATCAACGAGTTCTGCGTTGAACAGGCTGTTCGAACCGGCCTGGGTTTAAAAGCGGATATCAACCTGAAATCTGCCTTTGACCGCAAGAACTATTTCTACCCTGACCTGCCGCAGGGCTATCAGATCTCGCAGCTCTACCACCCCATCGTGGGCGAAGGTGAAGTGCTGGTTGAGATGGGGGATGGCACTGCACGTATGGTGCGGATCGAGCGCATCCACATGGAGCAGGACGCAGGTAAATCGATCCACGACATGGACCCGCATATGTCCTTTGTCGACCTGAACCGGACGGGTGTCTGCCTGATGGAGATCGTCTCGCGCCCGGATATTCGCGGCCCCGAAGAAGCGGCTGCATATATTGTCAAACTGCGCCAGATTCTGCGCTATCTGGGCACCTGCGACGGCAACATGCAAAACGGCAACCTGCGGGCGGACGTGAATGTCTCGATCTGTTTGCCGGGCGCGTACGAAAAGTACCAGGAAACGCAGGACTTTTCGCATCTGGGCACCCGCTGCGAGATCAAGAACATGAACTCCATGCGCTTCATCCAACAGGCGATCGAGGTTGAAGCCCGCCGCCAGATTGCCATTGTCGAAGCCGGAGGCAAGGTCGATCAGGAAACCCGCCTGTACGACCCGGACAAGGGTGAGACTCGCTCCATGCGGTCGAAGGAAGAGGCGCACGACTATCGCTATTTCCCCGACCCCGACCTGCTGCCGCTGGAGATTGAACAGGCATGGGTCGACGACATTGCCGCCAAGCTCCCGGAACTTCCCGACGACAAAAAGGCACGGTTTATCAGTGAATTCGGGCTGACCGACTATGACGCATCGGTTCTAACCGCCGAAGTGGAATCGGCTGCTTATTTCGAAGAAGTTGCCAAGGGCCGCAGCGGCAAACTGGCTGCAAACTGGGTGATCAACGAACTGTTTGGTCGTCTGAAAAAAGAAGACCACGACATCATCGACTCGCCCGTGTCTCCGGCACAGTTGGGCGGGATCATCGACCTGATTTCCTCGGATGCCATCTCGGGCAAGATCGCCAAGGACCTGTTCGAGATCGTTTATACCGAAGGCGGTGACCCCGCGCAGATCGTCGAAGAGCGCGGCATGAAGCAGGTGACCGACACCGGCGCAATCGAGGCTGCATTGGATGAGATTATCGCCGCCAACCCTGCGCAGGTCGAAAAGGCCAAAGTAAACCCGAAACTGGCCGGCTGGTTCGTCGGTCAGGTGATGAAAGCCACCGGCGGCAAGGCCAACCCGAAGGCGGTCAACGAACTGGTCAGCCAAAAGCTGGGTTCGTAAACCGATTAGGGTACGAAATACCGACGGCGGGGTTTGCTCAAAACCCCGCCGTTTTTCTTTTCCGCCTGTTTCCGCGCGAAGATGACTTTCCCAAAATCTCCAGCATGTTAGATTGCCGGGAACCGACCACCAGGAAGATCCGATGCAGCGCTACGAATACAAAGTTGTCCCCGCCCCTCAAAAAGGCATCAAGGCCAAGGGCCAGAAAACCGCAGAGGGCCGGTTTGCCGCTTCAGTTGAACAAGTGTTGAACCAGATGGGCCAAGATGGTTGGGAGTATCAGCGCGCCGAGTTGCTGCCCAGTGAAGAACGCGCGGGCCTGACAAGTTCGACAGTGAACTGGCGTAATGTTTTGGTGTTCCGGCGTGAGATCGAAACTGATCATGTTTCGGCGCGGATGGATGAGAGCATCGCACAGGCAAAGCCTATTCCCGGCCCCGAGACAGTTCAGGCCCCGGCCCCCATTTCGGAAGAAGTAAAAGAGCCTCCTCTCTCTTTGAAAGGGACTGAAAAGGTGACAGAACCGCCCAAAGACGAAAACACGCCCTAGCCGTTTCTCAATCCTCATTTTACAAGAATTTATTAGTTATCGTGAGATCTGACCTTTTCTTTTCAACGTCAGTGTTGACGTTCACCTTGATGGCGTACGCAGCCGTCGCCAACCCCGTCACAGACTTGAAATGCCTTGAAGCTGAATGGTCTGAAAGCATAACCAAACTGCAGGAAAACCGCGCGACGGTCTGGCAATGGTTGCACCGCATTATCAACAGACCCGATCAGGTTGAATGCAGCGACGAAGAATTTGTCAATGCAAACCCTGACTGGCTTACATTGCCCGAGTACTCCTGGACCTGCCTCAACGGTCAATCCAGTCTGACTACGACACTGAATTTTCAATTACCTGACAAAGAACAGCGCGATGCTGCCCGATCCGGATTGATGATTCTGGGCGCGATATACAGCATTTCAAACCCGGAGTTCATAAGTGCTGTGCGAACAGCAACCGCGGACTTTGCGCAGAGGTTTGCAGAAACACTAGAGGAACTTGAGGCTGCGGGCATCGACATAACAATTCATCCCGAACCCGAAAACTCTGTGTCTACAAAGACAGATTCGGAAGAGACCGTTTCGATAGACGATTTGTTGGCAAATACACTTCCTTTGCAAAACAGGTGGGGATTGACCGCCAACCTCGTCTGGACGCCAGCCTCGTTTCAAATCCCGGAAGTCGCGGATGATCTGGCCGGAGCGCTTTATCTCGGAGAGATGCGGACCCGGATCGGGAACGTGCAACACATAGAGTACATCTTGCGAAGCCTAGAAAAAGCGAAGGGCCAACCCGGTATCGCCATACAGAATGCCTCGGCGGCTCATTCAAGCGTTGTTGCAACAACCGAGCAGAAAGCAGACATCTGGGCTGCGGAGAACCTCGACGTCGCGACGCGGAACTTTCGCCTTTTCGGCGAGAAGGTAGATATCCGGCAGCGCGACGCGAAAAGCATTTCGGTAATCGACGTACGCTCGTGGTCAAAAACACCAGAAGCCGATTGGCAAAGCACCTCAGATGCGCAGATCGTCGAAGGCGTGAATGAGCTGGTGTTCTATTTTGAACCACAGCCAGAGTTCGAACGACAAAAAAACGTGAACAGCGATTGCAGGATCACCAAAACCTTCCCATGCCCGCCGTTCAAGAAAACCAATACCATTCAGGATTTTCTTTCAGACGACTGGACCGAGGCCTGCGGGAAAGCAGAGGGGTGCCAAATTACATCCCTCCGCTGGATCAACCACCACGTGGCGATACGGACACGTTTGCGTGCGAGAAACGCCGGTGCCGCATATCTTTCCCGATTTGCGGCAAAGATGTTCACCCTAAGAACCAAAGCATTGCTGACCGCCTTTGAACCCGACCCTGGATTTGATCCCGGGCAAGCCTGCAGGTAGCTAGGCCGATTGGCCGTTCAGACCCCGATATCCAGCGCCAGCGCATGGATGCGCGGCACGATATCGCCCAGCGCCTTGTGGACTGCGCGATGGCTAACGACACGCGATTGTCCCTCGAAAGCGCTGGAGCGGATACGGACGTTGAAATGGCTTTCACCACCATCCTGATAACCCGCGTGACCGCGGTGGCTTTCGCTGTCGTCGATGACTTCAAGCTCATGCGGATCAAAGGCCGCCTGCAGGCGAGTTCGGATTTCGTCAGTCACAGTCATTTTTTCGCTCAGCGGTAAAAATTTTACCGCCCCCCTCTTCTACTTTCGGCTGCTTAGATTAAACTGCTGCCTCCGAGTCGAGAAGATGCGTTCTTAAGGATCACAGCATGACGAAATCAGACCCTTTCGGATTCGATATGTCCGTTTCCAGCGCCAAGAAAAAGAACCCGCGCGGGCGTCGGGGGATGTCGGGCGCGTCTGAGACCTCGGTGCGCATCTGCGACCATCCCGACTGTAATGAGGCGGGCAAGTTTCGCGCGCCCAAAGCGCCGGATGTCCTGGATGATTTCTATTGGTTCTGTCAGCAGCACGTGCGCGAGTATAACCAGAAATGGAATTTCTTCGACGGCACCACCGAAGCCGAGCTGAACGCGCAGCGATCCAAGGACAAGGTGTGGGAGCGTGAGACCAAGCCCATGGGCGATCCCGAGGCGCGCGCCTGGGCACGTCTGGGCATCGAGGACCCGCATCAGGTACTAGGTGCAAACGCCACCAAGAATCCTGGCCGTACCGCGGGCGGTGGTGGCCGTCGCCTGCCCCCAACCGAGCGCCGCGCGATCGAGATCCTTGAGGCCAAGGACAGCTGGACCAAGGCCGAGGTGCGCAAGGCTTACAAGAAGCTGATCAAGGTGCTGCACCCTGACATGAACGGCGGTGACCGGTCGCAGGAAGAACAGCTGCAGGAGGTCGTCTGGGCCTGGGATCAGATCAAGGACAGCCGGAACTTCAAGTAATTGGGTTACTGGGTCAGCATACTACTTAACGCCTCGGTCTCGGGGCGTTTCAAACAACGAATACGTGTCTGTTTCCAATTGGATGCAGGGACACGCAGTTCGGGAAAAAGCTCACGAAGCTCTTCGAGAGCTTCACGATCGAAAGACAAAAGGGCCATATCGCCTAGAAATAGGCTTTCCGTTGGCAAACCATGCGACATCAATATCGCGTGGCGGCTGCACGCAATGTGGTAGTATGTGACCGTTTCATCGGATTGTATCTGACGAATTGTTTTATCATTAACCAGATGAATTGCTGCGGCGAAGACCTTCGGCTCTCCAAACAACAATTCCGCGCGCCACCCTTCCATAACAATCCGGTGTTGGGGAGACACAAATAGATCGCGGGTTGGTAAGCCGTCCCCCATCGCTCCCTTCTGAATGCAAACTGGCCGCAAGTGTGAATTTCGCTTCAACGTTTCCGCGCTTAGGGTCTTTTCACCAATCCACAGAATAGGCAGCAATTCACCGCTGGACACGCGAACCTTGTCCCCCACAGACAGTTCTTCGACCGGGCAGTCACCTTTTTCCGTCTCTATCAAAGTCCCCTTCACGAAACACGGCACAGTTCCGGCAGGAAGGTCAACCGTCACTATGAGCGAGTCATTGTTACCGTTTCCAGGACCAGTCGATGCGAATATTTCGACGGTGAGCTGCGTGTTCAGGGGTATGTCCGCACCCGGCGTAAGTTCGACGGTCAAAACGCCGGTCGGAGAAATTGACACAGTGTAATCAGAAGGGTCCAACCCGCCTGTCCCCGTAACAACCACAGTCCATGAAGCCCCGGCTTTCGTAGCGGTGTACTGCTGCATAACGGAGGTCGATCCACCGGGAATCGCGATCGAAGACGGGCCAAAAATCGTAAGTGACATGCGAACCCTTGGAACCTAACTACAAACAGAAACACTTGGCACAGTGTACAAGATGCACATTAACTCAAAATTAACATCTAGATGTTAGAATTTGATTTTTATGCATTGGCGATGTTCTGCATTCCCTTTCGATGTCTGCATTCAGTCGCTTTGGGGTGGGGTGTTTGCTCAATCTGTTACAATTTGCCGTTACGCCCTATCTAATAAGCCGAACCCTTGGCGCATATCCAACCAGAGATCTGCCCCACTTGGGCCTGTGGCCCAGCGCCAGCGGTTGGCGGCACCATGCGGCCTTTGGATTGTTCCGCCTGTTTTGCGGCGCGACGGTGGTTTTTGCCCTTTGCGAGGCCTGGGTCAACGGCTGGGATATTGGGTGCGTTATGTGATCGGCGTTCCCATCATGGTGCTGTCCTTCGGGATCACCCTCTGGGGTTATCAATTTCTGGGCCTCGACAACACCTATTGCGAGAGCGACGGGTTGGTGACCGGCGGGATGTATGCCTATTCGCGCAACCCGCAATATGTGACCTCGGTGCTAGCTACGGTGGGGCTGGGCATCTCCAGCGGATCGTGGGTGACTCTGGCGCTGGCGGCTGCGCTGTTCGTGATCTATTTCCTGTTCGTCCTGAACGAGGAACGCTGGCTGCTGCAGGGCTATGGGCAGGCGTTCCGGGACTACATGCAATCCACGCCGCGTTTTGTCGATGAGCGCAGCCTGATCCGGGTGCGGGACGCGATTCTCGATTGATCAAAGCGCGCGGATAAGGCCAGTTTCAAAGAAAGATTTGCCGAAGCCGCGGCACGCACGGCTTTCCCTTGCCCTTGCTCGCAATATGTTGCACCACACACGGGTTCAAACCCGGCAATACGGGCCAAAGGATAAGGACGACGCGCATGGCTGACGGATCGATTGATATCAACGCAAAACCCACCGAGGATATCTCGGTCCGTGAGGTGTTTGGCATTGACAGCGACATGGCGGTCAAGGGCTTTGCCGAGCGCAGCGATCGGGTGCCGGTGATCGACCATACCTACAAGTTCGACCCCGAGACCACGCTGGCGATTCTGGCAGGCTTTACTCATAACCGCCGGGTGATGATTCAGGGCTACCACGGCACCGGCAAATCGACCCATATCGAACAGGTCGCTGCCCGTCTGAACTGGCCTGCCGTGCGCGTGAACCTGGATAGCCATATCAGCCGGATCGACCTGATCGGTAAGGACGCCATCAAGCTGCGCGACGGCAAGCAGGTCACCGAATTCCACGAAGGCATCTTGCCCTGGGCGCTGCGCAACCCCGTCGCCATCGTGTTCGACGAATATGACGCAGGCCGTGCAGACGTGATGTTCGTGATCCAACGCGTGTTGGAGCATGACGGCAAGCTGACCCTGCTGGACCAGAATGAGATTATCACACCGAACCCGAACTTCCGCCTGTTTGCCACCGCAAACACCGTGGGTCTGGGCGATACGACCGGGCTCTATCACGGCACGCAACAGATCAACCAGGCACAGATGGACCGCTGGTCGCTGGTATCGACGCTGAACTATCTCAGCCACGATGCAGAGACGATGATCGTTCTGTCCAAGGCGCCACACTATAACACCGAGAAGGGTCGCAAGACCGTCAGCCAGATGGTCACCGTCGCCGACCTGACTCGGACCGCCTTCATGAACGGCGACCTGTCCACGGTGATGAGCCCTCGAACCGTGATCAACTGGGCGCAGAACGCCGAGATTTTCCGCGACATAGGTTACGCCTTCCGCCTGTCCTTCCTGAACAAATGCGACGAGTTGGAACGCCAGACTGTTGCCGAGTTCTATCAGCGCTGCTTTGACGAAGAGCTGCCCGAAAGTGCAGCAAGCGCAAGCCTGGGCTAAGACGTGCATTTTGCCGAGCAAAAATGCGTGTTTATTCACGTCCCGAAAACCGGGGGAAACTTCTTTACGCGGTGCTTCCTTCGGTTTTCCGACGACGCGATCGTCACCAGTGGGCATCAGGACGGCACAGACCGATTTGAACTGAATGGCGAGGCGACCAAGTCCAAGCACCAAACACTGGCAGAGTACAGTGACCTGATCGGCCCGGCCTTTTCAGGCTATACTGCTTATGCCTTTGCCCGGCCTCCGGTCGAGCGGATGATCTCACTGTATTATTCTCCCCACCGCTGGATGCGCGAACAGGAGGACGGCGGCTTTGGTCTCGACGCCCGCAACGAACCTATCGATTTGCGGGAATTTGAAGCGCTTGTGTCGTCCAATCATTCCATCTCGGATCTGCTCGACACCCAGAATATCCCGGCGCGCCTGATGCTCAATACCAGTGCCCTGCACACGTCCGGAGCACGTGTTTCGCTGCTGAATTTTGCAAATCTGCAAAGTGGGCTGAAAAGGTTCGGGCGGAAAAATGGGTTCGATCTATCCGACATTCCTGCCGATAAGGTGAATTCGAGCGCCGTCAACAATCCGATTGCACTGAATGCCGGTCAAATGGACCGTTTGGCGGAAACCGTTCTGGATTCGCACCACCGCAAAGATCAGGAATTCTTTCCTGCGACTGGCCTGAAAGGTGTGCTGGACAGCGTTTCAAGGTGGTTCAACCTGTACGCATAGGCGCAAACGCGACTGTTCGGCGCGGCACCCCTTTTATGTGGTGTTCCCACAACCGGCTGAGTTATTACACGCAAGCGTTTCTGTATAAAAACATTGCACGTTAGACATTCGAAGCATGTCGTTTTCATAGTAGTTTTAGTTGCCTTTGCCGTGGCACTGACTATTGCAATGCCGTTGCAGGCGCTTCCCGCCGGGACATCAAATCGCGTCGCGTTGGTTGCCATCTGGTCCGGACAGCCCGAGGCACCGGCCACACGCCAATGCACCCAGATGAACGAACAGGCCACGTCGGTTACCGATCCGCAGCGGAATTCGACCTTTTGCCGGACACAATTCCCCCTCCCCCCCGGCGCCTGTCTGGAGGGGTTGAGGCAAATCTGTCCCGGCGCTGGCCCGTGCGGTGCTGGGTCGAGGTGGCCTATCTGCTGGCCGACATGGACTACAGCATTGACGACCGGGCTGCCGCAAGGGTGGAACGATAGCCTGCGCGTCGAGTTTCCGAATGCCGCAAGGTTTTGCTGTGAACACCGCTCTGGTTTCATGGGAAAACGGGCTTGGCCCTATGGCCAAGCCCCCGGAATGGCTCTAGGTTGCCCGAACAGAACAAGTCCGGACCTGCCACCGATGAGCAAACCCAACGACAACCCCGCCGATCCGTTCAAGAAAGCCTTGGCCGAAGCCACCAAGGTGATGGCAGACGACCCGGAACTGAACGTCTCTTACACGGTCGATCCTTCAGGACTGGCGGGTGAATCGATGCGCCTGCCGCAGGTCAGCCGCCGGATGACACGCGAAGAAGTTTTACTGGCGCGCGGGACGGCGGACGCCTTGGCGTTACAGCGACGGTATCACGATGACGCGACCCATGCGCGCTATGCACCTCCGGGCGATATGGCGCGAGACCTCTATGAAGCGATGGAGGTTGCCCGATGCGAAGCGATGGGTGCGCGGGACATGCCCGGCACGGCCAGCAATATCGACGTCAAGATCGGGCACGAGGCACTGCGCCGCGGCTATGACCAATGCAAACAGCCTGCGGATGCGCCTCTGGCCGTCGCAGCAGGTTATTTGATCCGCCATCTGGCCACCGGGCGCGACCTGCCACCGGCGGCCGAAAACATCATGAACCTGTGGCGCGGGTTCATCGAGGAACAGGCTGGCGGAACGCTGGAAAACCTTGATGATATCCTCTCGGATCAGGCCGAATTTGCCAAGTTCGCGCGCCAGATGATCAAGGATCTGGGCTATGGTGACCAACTGGGCGACGATCCGGATGAACTGGACGACGAACAGGAAGATCAGGCCGAGGACAACGCCGAGGAGCAACCCGATCCCGACAGTACCGGGCAGGACGATCAGGACGAACAGGACGCCGACGCGACCCCTGAGCAGACGCAGGAAGAACAGCAGGACCAGTCTCAGGCTCAGGTCTCGATGGATGAAATGGCCGAGGATGAGATGGGCGATGAGGCGGAGATGCCCGAAGGTGAGGCTCCGCTGGAGCCACCTGCCCCGCCGCCCGCATCCGAGGCCGATCCAGATTACAAGGTGTACCTGAACACCTATGACGAGGAAATCGCCGCCGAGGATCTGGCCGAGCCGGCCGAATTGGAACGGCTGCGCGCCTATCTGGATCAACAGTTGGAGCCGCTTAAGGGCGCGGTCAGCCGACTGGCCAACAAATTGCAGCGCCGCCTGCAGGCGCAACAGAATCGCAGCTGGGAGTTCGACCGCGAAGAAGGCATTCTGGATGCAGGCCGTTTGGCACGGGTAGTGGCGAACCCAACCACGCCGCTGAGCTTCAAGGTCGAGAAGGACACCGAGTTCCGCGATACTGTGGTGACGCTGTTGCTGGACAACTCGGGCTCGATGCGCGGACGTCCGATTTCGATCGCTGCGATCTGTGCCGACGTTCTCGCGCGGACGCTGGAGCGCTGCAACGTGAAGGTAGAAATTCTGGGCTTTACCACCCGTGCATGGAAAGGCGGTCAAGCGCGAGAAGCATGGCTGAACGATGGTCGCCCGCAACAGCCGGGGCGTCTGAATGATCTGCGGCACATCATCTACAAGGGCGCCGATGCGCCGTGGCGGCGGGCGCGGCCCAATCTCGGTCTGATGATGAAAGAGGGCTTGCTGAAAGAAAACATTGACGGCGAGGCGCTCGAATGGGCGCATCGCCGAATGTCGGCCAGGCGCGAGCAGCGCAAGATCCTGATGGTGATTTCCGATGGTGCGCCGGTTGATGATTCAACGCTCAGCGTCAACCCCGCGAACTATCTGGAAAAACACCTGCGCGATGTGATCGCCATGGTCGAAAAACGCAAGGTGGTGGAACTTCTGGCCATCGGGATCGGCCACGACGTGACCCGCTACTATGATCGAGCGGTGACGATCACGGATGTGGAGCAACTGGCAGGTGCAATGACCGAGCAATTGGCAGCGCTTTTCGACAGCGACCCGCGGGCACGGGCCCGGGTGATGGGAATGAAGAAGGCCAGCTAGGGCTGGTCTTGCCTCCGGCGGCAGTAATTTCCAAAAAAGGGCGTCGGCCCGATTTGGGAGAGGTAGGAAATGATTCAGTCCTTTGAAGTCACCGCGCGTCCGGAACAGGGGCCGCCACGGTTGGCTGCGCTGCGCAAGGAAATCGCGCGCGAAGGGTTGGACGGGTTCCTGATCCCACGTTCGGATGCGCATCAAGGCGAATACGTGGCGCCGCGGGATGAACGGTTGGCCTGGCTGACTGGATTCACCGGATCGGCAGGGTTTTGCGCCGTTTTGGCGGACATAGCAGGGGTGTTCGTGGATGGCCGTTATCGGACGCAGGTGAAGGTTCAGGTCGCGTCGGAGTATACACCCGTACCTTGGCCCGAAGTCAGCCTGAGCGCATGGCTGAAAGAGCAACTTCCGAACGGCGGCAAGGTGGGCTTTGATCCCTGGCTCCACGCTGCAGGTCAGATCGACAGCGTCCAGAAAGAGCTGGAAGGCACCGGGATTGAACTGCTGCGCTGTGACAATCTGGTGGACCGGGTGTGGGCAAACCAGCCCGCACCGCCGATGAATCCGGTCAAGACGCATCCGATCGAATTTGCCGGGGAATCAGCAGACAACAAGATCGCTCGTCTGGCCGAGGCGTTGCGCGAAGCCGACTGCACCGCGGCCACAATCACATTGCCGGATTCGATCATGTGGCTGCTGAACATTCGCGGCTCGGATATCGGATATAACCCGGTGGCGCATGGTTTTGCCATTTTGCACGCCAACGGGATGGTAGACCTGTTCATGACCGAAGAAAAACTGACGGTCGCTATGGGTGATCAAGTTCGGGTCCACGCACCGGACACGTTTCTGGCAGCCGTCGAAGCGCTGGAAGGCAAGGTTCAGGTCGATCTGAGTACTTTGCCTCAGGCGGTTGCGGACGTGTTGAAGGGCCGAATGCTCGATGGCGGCGATCCCTGCGCCCTGCCCAAGGCCCGCAAGAATGCCGCCGAAATCGCGGGCAGCGCCGAGGCGCATCTGCGCGACGCGGTGGCCGTGATCGAAACTCTGTGCTGGATGGACGCACAAGCGCCCGGCACACTGACCGAAACGCAGGTGGTCACCCGGCTTGAGGAAAACCGCCGCAAGGACAACGCGCTGCAGGATATTTCATTCGATACGATTGCAGGCACCGGACCCAATGGCGCGATCATGCATTACCGCGTGACCGAAGAGACCGACAGCCGCCTTGAGGACGGGCACATTCTGGTGCTCGATAGCGGCGGACAATATCTGGACGGCACGACAGACATCACCCGCACAATTGCGATTGGCAAGGTCGGTGACGAGGAAAAGTCCTGCTTCACCCGCGTGTTAAAGGGCATGATTAACCTGTCCATGCTGCGCTGGCCCGTCGGACTGGCCGGGCGCGATATCGAATGCATCGCCCGCACACCGCTTTGGGCTGCAGGACAGGATTTCAACCACGGAGTCGGGCATGGGGTCGGTGCATACCTGAGCGTTCACGAAGGTCCGCAACGCCTGTCAAAGGTCAGCCATGTACCGCTGCAACCGGGCATGATCCTGTCGAATGAGCCGGGATACTACCGCGAAGGTGCGTTTGGCATCCGCATCGAAAACCTTGTCGTCGTGCAAGAGGCTCCGGCCCTGCCCGGCGGTGACGACGAACGCGCAATGCTAAACTGGCGCACGCTGACCTATGTGCCAATCGACCGGCGGTTGATTGTGATCGACATGCTGACAACGGCAGAGCGCGACTGGCTGAATGCGTATCACCGCGACGTTGCGGAAAAGATCCGGCCAAGGCTGGGCGACGACGCCCAACTGTGGTTGGATGCCGCAACCGCGCCGGTCTGACACCGGACTGTTACATATACCGGGCAGAGGAGTGGCCCAAGAAAGACGAGGAAATTGGAATGGTTGAGATCACAATCTGCAAACTACCGGGCAAATGGAGTGTACGTTCGGGCGGCGCCGTACTGGGTGAAAGCACCGGCGCTCTGGAATTGTCGGAAGGGGACCTGACTCCGGTGATCTATTTCCCCCGTTCGGACATCGCGATGGCGTTTCTGGACGTGACCGACAAGGTCACGCATTGCCCGCATAAAGGCGACGCGACGCATTTTTCGATCGTCAACAAATCCTCGGTGACCGAGAACGCGGCCTGGAGCTTTGAGAATCCGTCGCCTACCATGGCCGAAATCAAGGACTATGTGGCCTTTTATCCGGTCGAGTCTGTAAAGGTTGAGCAAATCTAGACCATCCCGCCCCTCCGGGAATTTTGGGGTCAGATCGGTCAATTCTTAAAAAAGCACTGGCCCGCAAGCCAGTGCTTTTTGTTTCTGGATGTTGGTCCCGGTCTTTCTCACTCTGCCTGTCGACGCAAGGAGATCAGAATGTCCACGATCGCGTCGATCACTTCGGGATCATCCAAGGCAGGGTTCGGCATGGAAGTCTCCCCAGCCACGGATTGCGGATCGCTAAGGAAGGCTACAAGCTGGCTCCGGTCCCACTCTCCGCCCACTGCAGACAGCGATTGCGAGTAGTCGAAATCCGCCAAGCCTGCGACCTTGCGTCCGTAAACCTCACCCAGAGACGGGGCGCTGGCACTGGGCAGCACACCGAAACCGTGGCATTCAGCGCAGCCTTCCAACGCGGTTTCGACAGCCTCGGCCTTGTGTTTGGACAGATCGAGGTTTCCGATTTTCGAAACGGCAAACTGATAGCTGGGATCAAACTCGCCGACAGTAAGGTGCAGCACCTTTTTCTGATCCGTCCACAGAACAATCGCGTCACCGTGTTGATGGACATACCGAATACGAAAACCCAGCGGGATGCGCTCATCAAACAGGATGCTATCGCCTTTCGTGCGGATACGGAAAAGGCTGTTGCCAGCCAGTGAGCCAGCGATTAGATCGCCGTCCCATGCGGGATGAAAATTCTCAATGGGTGCCAGCGAGCTAACAGCGACGGATGGCAACCAGGAATAAGCCGGTAGTTCGAATTCAGGGTGGCGCCCGTAATCCAGTGTGTCGGGCAGCGGCAACCGGTTATATCGCGTCCCCAACGAGACCTGCGGCCAGCCGTAGTCATTGCCTTCACGAATGAGGTTCAGCTCATCTCCACCGCGCCGACCATGTTCAACCGCCCATAGCTTGCCCTCGGCATCAAAGGCAATGCCCTGCATGTTCGAATGACCCTGGCTAACAATATGGTTTTCGCCGGTTTCCAGATCGATTGCGATCACTTTGCCATACATCTGCTCGGGGTCCTGAGACAGTGGCACGGGCGCATAAATCCCATCCTGAGCATAGTCACCGGCCGCCAGATAAAGCGTTCCGGTTTCGTCCACACGAAAACGTCCCCCGGCCATGTGCCCCTGAATGGCGCGGCCGTTCGGGCTTGGCGCAAGGCAGGGCTCTGTCGAAAATACAAGGCTCCAGTCATCTGCTCCGATCGATAGATCCGCAGCAGCAGTACCGTTCAAATCCGCCCGTGCGATCGAAGTTCGGTAGCAGTTTTGTCCTTCGACCCATTCGGTAAACGAAACGAGTAGAACACCATCGACAACGTCAACATCGTTATAGCGAAAGAAAAAGTGGGCGAAGTTGTAGCTTGGATTCGCGGCCTCGAAATCCAGCATGGCCTTCCACCCGTTGGGTGGGGGGGCAAGGTCCAATTTTCTGGCCTCATCCCCGCTTACTTCGAAGAACCCGCCCTCATGCGTCATCAAAAGCAGATCGTTGCCCAGGCTGGCCAGGGCACCGCCGCCTCCGGCGCGTTCTACCGGGACGTCCAGCGCGCGCATGTTCAGCGCGGTGAAAATGGTCTCAACCTGCATGGTCTGATCGTCGGCCCAGACTGGCGCGGTATGCGCCACGCCACCCTGGCTTTTGCGCAATTCTTCAATCTCAAGGACCAGCAAAACAACCGCAACAGCCAAGGCCACCATGACGATTGGGCTAGTCAAAACCCGTTTTACAAAATTCATTCCCTGACCTCGTGTTATTTTTCGTTGGCCGATGTGCGAGAAAGTACTGCTGGAGCACATAGAAACTGGATTTCCTGGCAGTATCAACCCGGCTAGCCGTTTCCAACTGCCGAGATCGGCAAATGTGGTTCACGGGTCCTTTTGGCAACTGGCAGGTACCGCGAATGAGCTTACGAGTTCACGCGGCTGTTGAGTGCATGTGAGCGGTAGACCGTGCAGAATACGCGTGCTCACCACCGGAGGATGCCATGTCGATCACTCGCCGCCGTTTTGCTGGACTGTTGGGGGCAGTCGCGCTGCCCAACGCACTTTGGGCGCAACAGGATCCTGTGCTAGAGGCCGTCAGGACCACGCTTTACGGCAGCAACGCAGAATTCAAGCAGGGCATGGCCTTTCTGGTGCAGCGCGGCGACCCGGACGTAGTTCCCGCCCTGCTGACCGGAATGCGCTATGGCCGACGGCGCAGCGCCGAGATCGCCAAGGTCATACAAACCCTGACCGGGGAAAGTATCGGCGCCGACTGGTTCATCTGGATGTTGTGGCAGGAACGGAACCCGCAGCTTGTCCCCCACCCGTCATTGATCCCGTTCAAGCGCGAAGTATTGCTGGGGATCGACCAGAACTTCGACGATTTCCTGCGCCCCGAATACCTGCAGCGGGACAAGATGAAAATCCGGTTGGAAGAGATCGCCTGGGGCGGCGTGAGCAAGGATGGTATCCCGTCGCTAGACAACCCGACGCTGATACAAGCCGCGCAGGCCAATTACCTGAAAGATGACGATCTGGTTTTTGGGATCTCGATCAACGGAGATGAGCGCGCCTACCCGCTGCGCATCATGGGCTGGCACGAAATGTTCAATGAGGTGATCGGCGGCGTGCCTGTCGCGCTGGCCTATTGCACATTGTGCGGCTCGGGCATTCTGTTCGAAACGCAGGTTTCGGGGCGGCGAAAGCCATTGATCTTCGGCTCGTCGGGGTTCCTGTATCGCTCGAACAAGCTGATGTTTGACCGTGAGACGCATTCGCTGTGGAACCAGTATACCGGCAAGCCCGTCGTGGGTCCGCTGGTCGACAGCGGGATCGAACTGAAACAGCGCCCAGTGGTGATTACCACGTGGGAAAGCTGGAAGGCCTCGCATCCCGGCACTCGCGTTCTTTCGTTGAACACCGGGCATCGGCGCAACTATGGCTCGGGGGTGGTGTATCGTGAGTATTTCGCCTCGCCCGAGTTGATGTTCCCCGCGCTGGTCGATCAATCCTCGCATCGGCAAAAGGACTACGTCTTTGCCATCCGCCAGTTCGGTGCGGCGCGAGCCTGGCCGCTGGAGGCGTTCAGCAGAACCCGGGTGATCAATGACGCGATTGCCAAACACCCTCTGGTTCTGATCGGTAATGCTGACAAGCGCACCGTTCGCGCCTATGAGAGGAAATCACACCAGTTCAAAGCCTCGGACGGCGGGCTGGTGGATCAGACCGGCCGGAAATGGATTCTGACCGAAGAGGCCCTGATCGGGCCGGACGGCACCCGATTGCTGCGGGTCGCGGGTCATATCTCGTACTGGTTCGCCTGGGACAATTATCTTGGCGATGTGGCGACGGTGTATCGCGACTAGGAGTGTTCTTCGGCGGCAGTCGCCGCCAGCGCTCGGTTATAGGCCTTGAGCGCATCGATGTGATAGAGCGCACCCACCGGGTTTTCGCTGCCATCTTCCTCCAGGGTCACAACCGGAATGCAGGGGATCTCGTCGCGATCGAAATAGGGCATCGCCGCCTCCAACGTAGCGCTGGCCTGCACGCAAAGACCCTGCTCGATCAGATCCAGCGCCTCGTCCCTGGTGATTGACTTCGCATCTCCGATAGGCCGCATCACCGCCCCGGCGCGCAGCATCGCCAGCAGGTAGGCCTGCGGTCCTGCGGCCAAATGCACGTCGCGGCGTTCCAGCTGGGTCAGGAAAAAAGACCGATCCACAAGGCGCGAGGCCAGCGCCGTGGACATCGAAACCGAGACCATCACGGCGAGACCGATCTGCCAATCTCCGGTCAGTTCAAAGACGATCATGGTGGTTGAAATCGGTGCGCCCAACACGGCGGCGGCCACGGCCCCCATTCCGGCAAAAGCATAGAGCGTATGGGTCCCGGATACATCCGGCAGCAGCCCCGTGGCGATGAGGCCAAAGGCCAGCCCGGTCAGCGCCCCGATCATCAGTGAGGGCGAGAAAACCCCACCACCCATTCGCCCACCCATGGTGATCGCCAAAGCGATTGTCTTGATTACCGCAAACAGGATTGCGACAGTCAGAGTCAGATCGCCCGCCAAGGCGCGGATCGTCGTCTCGTACCCGACGCCTATGATATGTGGGAACCAAATTGCCAGAAGGCCCAGCATTGCCCCGGATACCGCTGGCCGCAGCCAGCGTGGTAAGGACAGGCGGTTTTGGATATGGGTGCCGATATCCTCGGCAAAGAAGATCGAGCGCATCAGCAGTAAGGAAACCAGCCCGCAAATGAGGCCGAGGATCAGGAAAGCGGGTAGCTCCACATAAAACTGCAATGACCCGGGGGTATCTAGAACGAATTCAGTTACGTCGCCATATTCCAGCCGGTTGATCACTGTACCTGCAACCGAGGCGATAACGATGGGCGCAAAGGCGTGCACGGCAAAGTGGCGCAGCACCACCTCAAGCGCGAACAAAGCGCCTGCGATGGGCGAATTGAAGCTGGCCGAAACCGCCGCCGCCACAGCGCATCCAAGCAGATCACGCCCGGTGATTCCATCGGCGTGGATTCGGTCGCTGACCCAGGTCGAGATCACCCCGGCCATGTGCACCACCGGCCCCTCTCGCCCGGACGAACCGCCGGTGCTGAGTGTGATCAGCGAGGCAAGGAAGGACGCGATCCCCGCCTTACCCTCGACCCGGCCATTTGTCAGCGCAGCGCCCTCGATAACGTCCGCAACCGAGCGCACCCGCCCGTCATCGGTGAACTTGTGCAGGATCAGCCCCACGATCAGCCCGCCGATAATGGGGGTGATCAGGATCAGAAACCATGGCAGTTTCTCGGCATGGCTGTGCAGCAGCAGGATGTCCTCGGTATCATAGACATAGGCCTGCAGCGCTCGGATCGCCTTGCGAAACCCCAGCGCCATGAACCCGGCGGCGACCCCGATGGCCAGCGCTATGAACCAGAACTGAATCTGGCTGGGTCCGCGCCGCCGCATAACGCGCCAAGCATCCTTCATCGCGGCCAGAGCCTGATTGAGCTGGTTGCGCAAGACGGTTCGGGTCGATTGGGTCATTGGCCCTCGGGGATCAAGTCTTATCCCTTACTAAGCTACGGGGCGCCCTTATAAAAGTGGGATCGCGACGGTTTGAGAATCGGAAAGCGGCAGAAATATCTCAGGCATCCAGCAAGGCACGGGCTGCGGCGCGGGCCTCGTCGGTGATGGTGTCTCCGGCCACCATGCGGGCGATCTCATCTACGCGGTCGGGATCGGCCAGCGGGATGACTGTGGACAGAGTCTGCCCGTCCATGACCTGCTTTTGCACCCGCCAATGATGCGCCGCACGTGCGGCGACCTGCGGCGAGTGTGTCACCACCAGCACCTGCCCCCCCTGCGCCAGCGACGCCAAACGCCGTCCCACCGCGTCGGCCGTCGCCCCGCCGACGCCTCGGTCAATTTCGTCAAAGATCATGGTGCGTGCGCTGTCGTCACCCGTCAAACAGACCTTGAGCGCCAACAGGAAACGGCTGAGTTCACCTCCCGAGGCGATCTTGTTCAGCGGCCCAGACGGTGCACCGGGGTTGGTGGCGACGGTAAATGCCACTGCATCTGTTCCTTCAGGGCCGGGATCAGCGACAGTGATTTCGGTCTGAAACACCGCGCGTTCCATTTTCAGCGGTGCGAGTTCGGCCATCACCGCAGCATCCAGCTGTCCGGCAGCCTGCTGCCGCGTGGCGCTGAGCACCGCGGCGGCGTTGTCATAGGCGACCTGAGCGCCCTCGACCGCGGCCCGCTGTTCGGCCAGATCGGCATCGCCCGCGTCCAAACGGTTCAGCCGGTCACGCAGCGTATCAGCAAATGCCCCCAGATCGTCCGGGGTAACATTATGCTTGCGCGCCAGCGCGCGGATGGCGAACAGGCGCTCTTCGGCGGCCTCAAGCTCTGCCGGGTTGAAATCCAGCGCCTGAAGGCAGGCATTCACGCCATCCTGCGCCTCACCCAATTCGATCAGGGCACGGCCAAGCGCGGCGATGGGCTCCTCAAGCTGCCCGCCCGCATTGTCCGACACACCTTCCAACCAACGAACAGCGTCGGACATGGACCCTTCGGCCCCGTCTCCGCCCAGCAGATCAAAAGCACGAGCCACGTCGTCGCGAATTCGTTCAGCCCCCTGCATCATCCGGCGACGTGCGTCCAGTTCGGCATCCTCACCGGGCTGCGGATCCAGCTTGTCCAGTTCGGCGACCGCGTGGCGTAAGAATTCCTCTTCGGCGCGCATGGCGGCGAGGGTCGCCTCGGTCTCTGCCAGAGCTTTACACATGCGGGACCTTTCGGTCCACGCGACACGTACAGCCGTCAGATGATCCCCCGCCCCGGCATAATCATCCAGCATGGCACGATGCCCGCGCGGGTTCAGCAACCCGCGATCATCATGCTGACCATGCAGTTCGATCAAAGTCTCGGACAGCGCCCGCAGCACCTCACCGGAACAACGCCGGTCATTGACCCAAGCGGTCTTGCGGCCTTCGGCGGTGTTGATGCGGCGCAGGATCAGCTCCTCACCTCCGGGGAAGCCAGCTTCGGCCAGAACCGCATGGGCAGGGTGATCTGGGCCGAGTTCAAATTCGGCAACAACTTCGCCCTGAGCCGCCCCCTGACGGACAAGTTCGGCCCGCCCACGCCAGCCCAACACGAAACCCAGCGAATCCAGCAGGATCGACTTGCCCGCACCGGTTTCCCCGGTCAAAGCGTTTAAACCTGGCTGAAACGTCAGTTCCAGCCGGTCGATGATCAGCATATCGCGGATATCAAGGGCGCGCAGCATCGGGTCTCAGCGTCCCACGCCTGTAGCCATGGCGATTACAACCACTCACCTTTGATCGTCTGGCGGTAGATCTGGCTGAGCCAGTTGTTGCCGCGGCTCTTCAGCTCCAACCCGCGCGAGGTCAGCAGCTTGTAGCCCGCATCGTACCATTCGGACGACTGGTAGTTGTAACCCAGAATAGCCCCAGCCGACTGCGCCTCATCTACCAGACCCAGCGACAGATACGCCTCGATCAGACGATAGAGCGCCTCGGCTGTGTGGGTGGTGGTCTGGAAATCCTCGACCACCACGCGGAATCGGTTGATGGCCGCAGTATAATGGTCCTGACGAAGGTAATAGCGCCCGATCTCCATCTCTTTGCCAGCCAGGTGGTCAAAGGCCAGATCGAACTTCAGCACGGCCGAGGTAGCATATTCGCTGTCCGGATAGACCTCGATCACCGTCCGCAACGACTGCAACGCCTGAAAGGTCAAGCCCTGGTCGCGCCCGACCTCATCAATCTGGTCATAGTAGCTGAGCGCCAGAAGGTACTGCGCATATGCCGCGTCTTCGTCCGTCGGGTAAAAGTCGATATAGCGTTGCGCGGCAGCGCGGCTTTCTTCGTAATTCTTGTCCGTGTGGAACGAAAACGCCTGCATGATCAACGCGCGTTTGGCCCAGTCGGAATAAGGATACAGACGCTCCACTTCCGAGAAATACCACGCCGCATCGTCCGAGCGATTCTGCGACAGCTCAAACTCACCACGTGTGAAAATCTGTTCTGGCGTAAAGCCTTCCAGGTTCTGATTGCGGTCTGCGCCACTGTCGCCGCAGGCCGTCAAAACTGCTGTCAGAAGAATCGCGCCCGCGAACCTGACTGCCGCTTTGGTGCCAACCATTCCGCCTATCCTTGTCGTATTGCTTATCGGGGTAAGCCCCGGATTGGGCTTCGGTTTAGCACATATAATTCCGGGGCAAAACGCCTTAGTACACCCGCTGGCGGAATTGTCGACAGAGGTGATCTAATCAGGCAACTTCGGGAATTTCGTCCCAGACAAGGCCCTGCCCCGGCAGGCGCGCGGCCTGTTCTGGGGTGCACAGCACCGGGCGTACCGCACCGGGTGTTTCGAACAGCTTGCGAAGCAGCGTGTTTGTCATGGCATGGCCGGACTTGTCACCGGTGAAGTGGCCCAGAATCGGACCACCCGCCAGATAGAGGTCACCCAGAGCGTCCAGCATCTTGTGGCGCACCGCCTCATCCGCGTGGCGGAAACCGCCCGGGGTCAGCACTTCGTTACCCTGTACGACGACGGCGTTTTCCAAGGTACCACCCAGGGCAAGGCCGTTTTCACGCATCGCTTCGACATCTGTACGGCGGCAGAAGGTGCGGCAATCGCTGAGTTCACGTGCGAAAGAGCCGTTGCGCATGTCCAGACGCTTGGTCTGACTGCCAATCGCGCTGTCCTCGAAATCGATATGGAAGTCGATGATCAAACCGTCCGCAGGTGCAATCGACGCGCTTGCGCCTTCGCGCGATGCGGTTACCGGCTTGAGAACTTCGAAGGCCAGAACCGGGCTGGCCTGACGGCGGACACCCTTGGCCATGATGCCGCGCACGAAATCGATCGACGAGCCGTCCATGATCGGAACCTCGGGACCATCGATCTCGATCAGCGCGTTATGAACGCCACATCCGGCCAGCGCGGCCATGATATGCTCGACAGTCGACACCGAGACGTTTGCTTCATTTACCAGACGGGTGCACAGTGGCGTGCGCTCTACCACGTCATAGATCGCAGGGATCAACGCATTGCCCAGCTCGATATCCGTCCGTTTGAACCAGATGCCGTGACCGGCAGCTGCCGGCTTCAGGACCATCGTCGCAGGCTTGCCGCTGTGCAGCCCAACGCCTGTAAACGTGATCGGAGATTTGAGCGTATGTTGCAAGGTGAACCTCGGTGAGTGGTTTCCGGCCTTTCTGGCCCGTGTTGGACATTCAACTAAGGAAGGTCGGGAAAAGGCTCAACTCACTCTTTGTAACTGAATGAAACATGAATGTAACAGATCGGCAAATCCCTGCTTACATACGGACAAGCCCATGTATTTAAAAATAAAAGGGCCGCCAAACGGCGACCCTTTTTAGGTACATTGTTACCGGGTTCAGTTAGCCTGACGGCGCAGGAACGCGGGAATTTCGATCCGATCCTGCTCGGGGTCGGCCTCGTCATGCGCAGGTGCCGTAGCGTCAGCCTGGCGCATCGGAGGCTGCTGGCGCACCGGTTGGGCCGGGGTATCGGCGGCGTGGCCGGTCATCCGGTCGATCAGGCGGTTAAAGCCGAACCGGGGACGATCATGTGCATCCGCCTGCGGCGTCGCTGCCGGTTGCGGGGTCTGCGGACGGGGCGCGGGATGGCCACGCGCGGCCGCTGGGATATTCTGAACGGCGGCCTGAAGACGCTGCAGTGCCTCGGGCGACGGTGTGCCGGCCGCGGCCTGCGGCTGCGGTGCAACAAAGCTCTCGGGCGCAGGCTCAACCGGCTCGGGGGTCGGTTCGAATTCGGCCACGCGCGGCTGATATGCCGGGGGCGGCAAACCGTCATCGTCCTGCTCTGCCCGCGGCTGGAATTGCGGCTGCGCCGGTTCCTCGGCAGTTTCGAACAGCGAGGGTTCGCGGTTGACTTCAGGCTGCGGCGCAGGCTCGGCCACTTCAGCCACTGCCGCGGGGGCCTCGTCCTGCCGCGACTCTTCTGCCGAAACGGTGCGGGTCAGCGGAGCCGACATGGGGCGGCGCGCAACCGGTACGTCTTCGCTTTTCTCGCTGGCGTCGATGCCGGTGGCCACAACCGAAACACGCATTCCGCCTTCCATCGCAGTATCCAGGGTTGAACCGACGATGATGTTGGCTTCGGGGTCCACTTCCTCGCGGATGCGGTTGGCGGCTTCGTCCAGTTCGAACAGCGTCAGGTCATGGGAACCGGTGATGTTGATCAACACGCCTTTGGCGCCCTTGAGGCTGATTTCGTCCAGCAGCGGGTTGGCGATCGCCTTCTCGGCCGCCTGAACCGCGCGATCTTCGCCGGTGGCCTCACCAGTACCCATCATCGCCTTGCCCATCTCGTCCATCACGGCGCGGACATCGGCAAAGTCGAGGTTGATCAGGCCGGGACGCACCATCAGGTCGGTCACGCCCTTAACGCCCTGATACAGAACGTCATCCGCCATCGAGAACGCCTCTGTAAAGGTGGTTTTCTCGTTAGCCAGACGGAACAGGTTCTGGTTCGGAATGATGATCAGAGTGTCAACGACCTTTTGCAGCGATTCAACACCGTCTTCGGCCTGCCGCATCCGCTTGGCACCCTCAAACTGGAAAGGTTTGGTGACAACGCCGACAGTCAGTACACCCAGTTCCCGCGCGGCCTGCGCGATGATCGGAGCCGCTCCCGTTCCGGTACCACCGCCCATACCGGCGGTGATAAAGCACATATGCGCACCAGCCAGATGATCGACGATTTGTTCGATGCTTTCTTCGGCGGCTGCGGCACCTACGGCGGGCCGCGCACCAGCACCCAAACCTTCGGTGACTTTCACGCCCAATTGCACCCGCGCAGACGACTGGCTTTGCTGCAGCGCTTGCGCGTCGGTGTTGGCGACAACGAATTCGACGCCGTCCAGCTGTTTTTCAATCATGTTGTTAACGGCGTTTCCGCCCGCACCGCCAACGCCAAATACTGTAATCCGAGGCTTCAGTTCGTCGTGCCCGGGCATCGAAAGATTCAATGTCATGCTCTGTCCGCCTGTTTTTTTGATCCGCCAAAGCGGTGTTTTTCTTACCTATCCGCTTACAATCCTACCGATCCAAACCGCAAAGGTCACGCCAAAAATCGCCAAATTCCACAAAATATGGAGGAAATATGGCGGCAATCAGCGGTATTTCGCATTGAACGCCAGATGTTGCGAAATAATCTCAACCCACCACAACGCAAGCGACACATGCGTCGTAGCCAACATGCACGTCACTTAGGGTTTCGACCGATTTTCAAGATGCGGAAAACTGCTCAGGTCCTGCCGCGGGGCCTCTGACGGGCCTTGTGGATATCTTGCGGGATAAAACTGAGGGCCGCAACCCATTTCTTTAGCTAATAGGGACACTTGGACAATTCAGCCCGTCCTCGGTGATGCTGCGCACCTCTTGAATCTCGCGGCGGCTGAAACTGGCCAGTCGAACCATCAGGCGGTCTTGATGCAGAAAGGGCCACCAGCAAACCGGCACGTCATCAGGATCGTCATCGTACAAAAAGCAGATCTGGCCGTTCGGCGTGGTGATTTGCCCGTAAACGCAACCCCGCCCCTCCATCCGCCAAACGGACAATGTGGGGCTGAGGAATTCCTCGGTACCCACCAGAAAACCGCTGGGATAGTCGACGAATGTGACCGTCTTGCCTTGGACCGCAGCCAGGAAGGTTTCAGGCGTGATGCGGGTCTGGGCATGCGCAGCGAACGGGGCTAGGGCGATCAACGCCGCGACCCCTGCCCGATTACCAATTGTCACGGAACCAGCGCATTGCACGCTTGAAGGGCCGCGCGGCATAGGTGTCGACCGGGATTTCGAAATCCCACCATTCGTCCTGCGGATGCGCGGCGAACAGGCTTAGCCCCACAGCCGATGAGAACCCCGGCCCGGTTGCCGACTGCGGCAAGCCGTGAACACGCAACGGGCGGCCAAGTCGGACACGCTGGCCCAATATACGGGTCGCAAGTCCATCAAGCCCCATGATCTGACTACCCCCGCCGGTCAGCACGATCTGCTGGCTGGGCATATGCTCGAACCCGGCCGCATCCAGACGCACGCGCACTTCTTCCAAGATCTCTTCCACGCGCGGACGCATGATTCCGATCAACTCGGCCCGGCTGACGGTGCGGCGGTCATGCTCCCAATCGCCGGTATCGCCTCTGATATCAATAAGATCCCGATCATCGGCCCCGGTTGCGTGAACGCCACCGTTGAAGGTCTTGATCCGTTCGGCCACAGCCGCCGGGACGCCCAGCCCCATCGAGATATCAGCAGTCACGTGATCCCCACCCATACGCACGCAATCAGCATAGATCATGTGTTTCTTCATGAAGATCGAAACGCTGGTCGTACCACCACCCATATCGATACAGGCCGCGCCCAATTCCTGCTCATCCTCGACCAGCGCGGAAATGCCCGACACATAGGCCGAGTTTGCAATCCCCGCCAATTCCAGATCGCAGCGTTTGATGCAGCGCACGATATTTTGGATCGCGACCGCGTCGACGGTCAGCATGTGCATGTCGACTGCCAGCGACTGCCCCATCTGCCCACGCGGGTCGATCAGGCCCGAGCGGTTATCGAGCGCGAAATTCACCGGCTGGGCGTGCAGCACTTCGCGACCTGCGCCGTAGTCCGGCACGTCGCAGGCGTTCAGCACGCGGCCGACCTCGGCCTCGGAAACCACTTGTCCTTCCAAATCGACCTGCGCGTCCAGACCGTACGAACGCGGATTTGCACCCGAGAAACTTGCGATCACGTGATCCACCCGGATATCAGCCATCTTCTGAGCCGCCTGCAGAGCCGTCCGGATCGCGCGTTCGGTCTCCTGCATGGCGGTGACTTCGCCAAACTGTACGCCGCGCGACCGCGTAGTCGCTGCGCCGATCACCCGGAACCCGGTCTGACCGGCCAGAGACCCAATGCTGTTATCCTCACTCAGCCGTCCGGTACCGTCGAACCGCAGCACAAGGCAGGCGATCTTGGAACTGCCAACATCCAGAATGGCGACAACACCGCGTTGCATCGCCTGTCTGCGCATCTGCCGCATGGCCCGTTGGGACTGATAAAGATCGGTCATCATGGTCGTTACTGCCCGTTACCCACTGTCACTTTTGTATTCCACCAGTCTTCGCTGGCGGCTTTGGTCATTCTGATGGTCGGACGCTGCCCAAGGCGCATATCCACCACCGCCACATCACGTTCCAAAAGATCCTGCACTTCGTTCACCGCCAGCACGCGCTCTAGCGCGCGCACGGGGCGCTCGGTTGGCAGCATGATGCGTTGGCCGCGATCCAGAACCAGATCCCAGCGGCGCTCGCCGATCCGCACCAGGCCCCGCACCCTGGTGCCAAGGCTGCGTGCGGTTGTCATCAGTTGCAGCGCTTCACCTACATGAGCATCCGCCCCCTTGCCCGCGATCAGCGGCAGGTCAGAGTGATCCTTTCGCGACGCGATCCGCTCAACATGCGCGCCGGTTTCGTCCAGCAATTCGATCCCACTGCGTGTACGCCAGACGATGACCGGCTGCCGCTCGACCACATCGACCTGAAGAATGCCGCCAGGGCGGACGCGGACCGAGGCGGATTTGACCGGATCCAACCCGGTGATCGTGTCGCGGATCTGTTCGACATCCAGATCCCAGGAACTCATCGGGAAATCCAGCGGCACAACCTCGCGGATATCTTCGGACAGGTTGGTGCCTGCGCCATCGATGGCCATCAGATTGACAATGAATTCCGGGCGCTGCTGGATCGAGGTCTTGATGTCGTTGACATAGGCAACCACGGCCTCGCGCCGGTCTTCTGCGCTGAAGTACAGCCCGATGGCGGCACAGACCGCCGCAATCGGCAGCCCGACCTTCAGCCCGCGCCTAACACCCGGCGTCAGCATCCAACGTTGAAGGCGATAGCTCAAACGCGACGGGGCCGGATCGAACCGCTGCGATTTACGCCCGAACAGCTTTGCCCCGCGCAGGCGCAGTTTCGGCTCGACATCGTGATGGGCACCTGACGCGAAATCGGCATCCGGCCCGGCCAGCGGTTTCGAGCGATGGATCACCGGCGCGCGGGTGGCTCTCAGCGGTTGCACGAGGCGTCCTCCACCATCCAGGCGCAAAGCTGACCAAAAGTCATGCCGCGATGCTCGGCTTGTTCTGGCACCAGCGAGGTCGGCGTCATGCCGGGCTGCGTGTTGGTTTCCAACAGGAACAACCCATCGGCCCCCATACTGTCATCCCAGCGGAAATCGGTTCGGGAAACGCCCTTGCACCCAAGCGCCCTGTGGGCGCGCAGCGCGTAGTCCATGCAGAGGTCAAAGATGTCCTGTGGGATTTCAGCGGGCAGCACATGCCACGAGCCACCGGGCTTGTACTTGGCGTCATAGTCGTACCAGCCGCCATCGGTCATGATCTCGGTCACCGTCAGGGCACGGTCACCCATCACGGTCACGGTCAACTCGCGGCCAGCAATGTACTTCTCGACCATCACATGCTCGGGCATCTCGTCCGACAGCTGCGGCGGACCGTTCGAGCCTTCGTGAACGATATAGATACCAACGCTGGACCCTTCGTTGTTCGGCTTGGCCACGTAAGGCGGTTCCATCACGTGGACCTTGATTACTTCGACCTTGGGCACGATCACGCTGAGAACAACGGGCAGGCCTTCGACCTGAAACACCTCTTTGCTGCGTTGCTTGTCCATTGCCAATGCCGAGGCCAGCACACCGGAATGCGTATACGGGATGCGCATCCATTCCAGCAGGCCCTGCACACAGCCATCCTCGCCCCAGCGGCCATGCAGGGCGTTGAAAACCACATCCGGCTTGATCTCTGAAAGGCGCGCGTAGAGGTCGGGACCTGCGTCCAGTTCGACCACTTCAAAGCCTTCTCCCACAAGGGCGGCTGCGCATTCGCGCCCAGAGCTGAGAGACACCTCGCGTTCCGCCGAGGGGCCACCCATCAATACCGCCACTTTGGGGTTTGTCCTGCTCGACAGTCCCACTTCGTGCGCCTCAATGTCCCCGGACCTTATAGGGTGGTCCGTACTGCGTTATGCCTTTGATCCGTCGCCTGATTTTGCCTGTTATGGTCTGACGGTTGGGGCTTTATTCTTTCAGCGGATCACCGACCCGCATGATTTCCCACTCTAACGTTATGCCGCTTGTTTCGTAAACCTTTTTTCGCACCTCTTCACCCAGACCTTCAAGGTCGGCGGCTGTGGCGGTGCCGGTATTGATCAGGAAATTCGAGTGCTTCGGGCTCATCTGAGCCCCGCCCAGCGTCGCTCCGCGCATTCCCGCGTCGTCGATCACCTTCCAGGCCTTGAGGTCATGTACATCATCCGCCCGCCCGGTCGATGAAAACCCGGCCGGGTTTCGGAACGTCGACCCGGCGCTGCGGTCCTTGGTGGGTTGAGTCTCGTCGCGTTTCTGCAACTGCGCCGTCATGCGGTCGTGCAGGTCCTGCGGGTCACCCGCGGGGCCTTCGAACGTCGCCGAAACCAATACCGCCCCTTCGGGCAGGTCGGATTGCCGGTAGCGAAAGTTCAGGTCGTCAGGGGTCAAGTCAACCAACTCTCCCTGCCGCGTGACGATGGTGGCCTTGCGCAGCACGTCAGCGGTGTAGCTACCGTAACAACCGGCGTTCATCCGCACCGCGCCGCCGATCGAGCCGGGAATGGTGCGCAGGAAAGTCAGGTCCACGCCCCCATCCGCCGCCTTGCGCGCTACATGCGCATCAAGCGCGGCTGCGCCTGCGGTAACCGTGTTACCCTCAACCGTGATACCGTTGAACCCGCGCCCCAGCCGGATCACCACGGCGCGCAGACCACCATCCCGCACGATCAGGTTCGATCCGACGCCCATCGGGAAAACCGGGGCCTCTGCGGGTAGATCACGCAGGAAACACTGCAGGTCCTCGATATCCGCGGGCTGAAACAGGTAGTCTGCCGGCCCGCCAACACGCAGCCAGGTCAGGTCGTTCAGAGATCGGGCCCGCGTCAGGCGCCCCCTGACTTCGGTCAAATTGATCATGTGTTTGCTCTTGCAGCCAGGCTACGCCCACCGACCCCGCCCACTATGACCGCCAAAAGGAAGGGCAGGACCGCTCCGGTCAGCCAGATGAAGGGCCCAAAGGCCTGTTCCTCTTCGCCAGTGCCGACGCCTGCCAGCATTACAATCAAAACCAGCGAAACGACAGAAGTCAGCCCGATCAGCAACAACAGACCCCTGAGGCCGATCCAGCGCCCCGCAACAAAGCCTGCCACGGCCCCAAGGACCAGCGTGATCAGTGGCAGATAAGCAAATGTGGCGATGTCGACCATGGGGGCCTCCTGAAAGCGGTCGTTACTTGTTGGTCGCCTTCATGCCCTGCATTTTCGCCTTTGTCCAACGGGTCAGGTAAATAACCGGCCAGCGCAGCACCGACATGCCCATCGCCAGAACCAGCAGCCCGACCCACGGGCCGTTCTGCAAAGTGACATAGCCCAATATCGGGATACCAACCGCAACCAGGATATAGGCGCGCGTCCAGTGATTGTCTTTGCTTGGGAGCATCGCCAGCACATTTGCGGCAATCCCCCACAGCGCGGCAAGGGCGATGGACCAGTTCATTCCTCGATCTCCCTACCCGACCACCGGCGCCAGTAATACCGGATTGGGTTACGGAACATGGACACAAAGCCGGCGAAGGCCAGTACCGAGAGGAACCAGCCATAGTCGTATCCCAGCCAAACGATTAAGACAGGCGCAGAGATCAGCAACACAATTCCCGGAGGAAACTGCAACCGCATCGGCAACATGGCCACGATTGTCGCGGCCACGACCCACATGGATGCGAACACAACTGAATACACCTGCTGCCCCTCCGAGGACGTTGCGACGCTACACTTTAAAGTTGCGTCACCCAAAAGTCCATTGCGTCAAACTGCTTGTTTTTGCTGCAGCCGCGCAGGCAACCCATGGGCCCAGGTACTGATCGTCCCGGCGCCCAGACAAACGACCATGTCACCGGGACGAGCCTGCTCGCGGACCAATCGTTCCAGATCGCTTTCATCCAACAGCGCGCGGGCGTGGCGGTGGCCGTGACGGATCAAACCTTGGACCAGATCGTCGCGGGATGCGCCTTCAATCGGGTCTTCTCCGGCGGCGAAGATTTCGGCGATGGCCACCACGTCTGCATCATTGAAACAGGTGCAGAAGTCGTCAAAAAGGTTGGACAGCCGAGAGTAGCGGTGCGGTTGATGCACCGCGATGACACGGCCCTCGGTCGCCTGACGCGCGGCTTTCAGCACGGCGGTTATTTCAACCGGGTGATGGCCGTAATCGTCGATGATGGTGACACCATCAACTTCGCCCACCTTGGTAAACCGGCGATTCACACCGCCGAAATTGGCCAAAGCATCGCGGATCTCTGAGGCTTTCATACCCAGATGACGGGCTACCGCAGCCGCGGACAGCGCGTTCGAGACGTTGTGATCGCCCGGCATCGGCAGGGTACAACCTTCAATCACCGTGTCTTCGTATTGCAGGTGGATGTCGAAATGGGCAACGCCGCCCTTATAGGTCAGATTCACCGCCCGCACATCAGCCTGAGCGTTAAAGCCATAGGTGCGCACGCGGCGGTCGGTGATGCGGCCCACCAGTGTTTGCACTTCGGCATGGTCGGTACAGCACACGGCCAAACCGTAAAAAGGCAGGTTCGAGACGAACTCATAGAACCCGTCGCGCAGTTTGTCGAAATCGCCCCAGTGCTCCATATGCTCGGGGTCGATATTGGTAACGATGGCAATGGTTGCGGGCAGACGGTTGAACGAGCCGTCGGATTCGTCGGCCTCGACCACCATCCATTCGCCCTGCCCCATCCGCGCGTTCGAGCCGTAGGCGTGGATGATCCCGCCATTGATCACGGTCGGGTCAAAGTCACCCGCCACCATCAACTCGGCCATCATCGTGGTCGTGGTGGTCTTACCGTGGGTTCCGGCGATGGCGATGTTTGATCTCAGCCGCATCAGCTCGGCCAGCATGTCGGCGCGGCGGACAACCGGCAGACCTTGCGCGCGGGCACCGTCCAGTTCCGGGTTGCCGGGTTTAATCGCGGTCGACACCACAACAACGGCAGCGTTTTCCAGATTTTCCGCACGTTGCCCCACGAAAATCTCGGCCCCCAAACCTGCCAGACGATCGGTGATCTTCGAGGCTTTCAGGTCTGACCCCTGAACCCGGTAACCCAAGTTCAGCAGCACCTCGGCAATCCCCGACATCCCGATCCCTCCGATCCCAACGAAGTGGATCGGCCCTACGTCTTGCGGCAGTTTGGTTGCTGGATTCATGCGGTCTCCTTCTGCGCCAGATCTTCGACAAGGTGCACCAGACGCTCGGTCGCATCCGGCGCGCCGGTCGAAAGGGCGGCATGGGCCATCTTTTGTGCGGCTTCGGGGTTTGTCAGAACGGCGGTGATTTGCTCGGTCAGCGCGGAAACGTCAAGCAGGTTTTCTGGAATCATGATCGCCCCGCCTGCCTGTACCAGCCCACGCGCATTGGCGGTCTGGTGGTCGCCTGCGGCCGCAGCAAACGGGACCAGGATCGAAGGTCGCCCGATCACCGAGATATCGGCAACACTGGACGCGCCCGAACGGCTGATGACCAACTGAGCGTCGGACATACGTCGGGGGACATCCTGAAAGAATGGTTTAACCTCGGCTCGGATGCCGTGATCGGCGTAAAAGGCGGTAACCCGCTCTCCGTCTTCGTCGCGCGCCTGATGAGCGACGCGGATATGATTACGCAGTTCGTCCGGCAAAGCAGCAATCGCGCCCGGCACCACATCGCTGAGGATGCGCGCGCCCTGCGAGCCGCCCATTACCAAGACAGACATCGGGTAATCGCCGGGCGGGATATAGCCAGCTGCTGCCCGCTCCAACACCGCGGCGCGCACCGGATTGCCGGTATGGATACCCTTGGCCCCCTCGGGCAGATCAGTGGGCCAGATTCCGCAGGCCACTTGTGACACGCGGGTCGCGAACAACTGGTTCACCCGACCCAGTATACCGTTCTGTTCGTGAATCATGCGCGGGATTTTCAGCATCGTCGCCGCGCCCAGCGCCGGAATCGACGGGTAACCGCCAAAGCCCACAACCACATCCGGCCGGTCACGCATCAACTGAACAGCCATGCCGGTCACGCCAGCGGCAATCTTCGGCCCCACCAGTGCTTTCGCAGCCAAACCGCCCCGGGCGAAGGTGGCCGAGGAGGCCTCGGCAAATTCAGTCGAGTGCGGAAAACCACCGGTATAACGCGCGCCGCGCGCGTCGGTGGACAAGCGCACGCGCCAGCCCTTTTGCAACATCGCCTCGGCCAGGGCCTGCGCCGGGAACATATGGCCCCCAGTGCCGCCCGCCGCAATCAGTAGATAGGGTTTGGTCATCAACCTCGTCCGCGCAGAATATCGCCAAGCTCGCCCTGTGGGCGGGTGCGGGTAAACGCCAATAGCATCCCGACTGCAATACCGCCCGCAATCAGCGACGAACCGCCATAGCTGACAAACGGCAGCGTCATGCCCTTGGCGGGTAGCAGGCGTACCGCGACACCCATGTTGATCATCGCCTGCACGCCGAACATGCAGGCCAGACCGGTGCCCGCCAGACGAATGAACATGTCGCGTTCCTTCATCAGCCGCAGCAAAGAGCGCACCACGATGATCGAATACAGCGCGATGATGATCAGCACCAGGATCAGGCCGAATTCCTCGGCCGCGACCGCGATGATGAAATCCGTGTGCGCATCGGGCAGAGACCACTTCACCTGCCCCTCGCCAACACCCACTCCGAACAGGCCACCCTCGCGAATTGCGTTGGTGGCGTAACCGATCTGAGTGGTCGGATCGACCTCTTGGTTCAGAAACCCATCAATCCGCCGGGCGAAGTGTTCCGAATTGGAATAGGCCAGCATACCGCCCAGCACCACCGCGCCGGCCATGCCAACCAGCAGCAGCATCGGCGCGCCGGCCACGAAGTACATCACGCCCCAACCGAACAGGATCAAACAGGCCTGGCCGAAATCGGGTTGCAGAACCAGCATGCCGACAATGGCCATACACAGCGCAAAAGACCACAACCGCCCCGGAGGTCCATTGATCTCCTGCGACGCGGCCAGCAGCCATGCGGCCACAACAACAAAGCCGGGCTTCAGAAATTCGGAGGGCTGCAGCGAGGCAAACCCCAGTGAATACCAGCGCACCGCACCCTTGCCGAAATCGGTGCCGAATACCGGCAGGAAGGCAAGCGCCACGAACGCGCCCAGAAAGCCCAGCACCGCCAGACGCCGCACCAGCGTCGGCGACATCATCGAAGTCAGCAGCATCGCAATCAACGCCAGCCCGCCGAACAGCGCCTGCCGTTCGACATAATGGAACGGATCGAATCCATTGCGCCCGGCCAGCGGCGGTGATGAGGCCAGCCCCAGCAACAATCCGATGACAAACAGGATCAAAACGCAGGACATCGTCCAGCGATCAATTGTCCGCCACCACTTTGGTAGAATCGGTTCGCCGCGCTGGTCCTGGACCGCGCCATACACCATCTCAGTCATGAGATACCGCCACTATCTGCCTCGTTAACGCCCCGTTTTCGGGGTCTGATTGAGACTCTACAGGCATTTTGGCGTTTGGGCTAGCAGAATGACAGGCCGGTTGCGGAAATCAGCGCCCTAAGGCCAACGGCTTGAATTCAAGGCTCTCCGCCCCAAGCTTCGGATCGCCTAGGCAACAAGATCGTAGTGTTTGATCGTTCTGGACTCGACCAATTCGGCTTCGGCCGGATCAATGTGCGGACTTTGATAATCGTCGCCAACAAAGGCTTTCAGCGCGTCCAAACTGCTCCAAACCATCACGAAGCTGAACTCACGCGGCGTGTCGGTCCGCGGAGCGCCCGGCAGAACCTGAACAATGCCATCGGTGCTTTGCATCAAAGGGATCGCGGTTTCGTGGAAAAACTTTGAGAATTCAGCCTCTTTGCCGGGGCGAACTGTGACTTGGAAAATTCGCATGATCATCGGGGTGCCCTCCTTTGCATTGGGCATATTTCGGTTCCTTGACGGCAGGAGTTTATCACAAAGCCCGTCCGTCCGTTAAACACGCCCTACTTGCCATCCCCGCCAATTCACGCCATGCGCTGCATATGACCTATGACGCGATCATCCTTGGCGCCGGTGCAGCCGGAATGATGTGCGCCGCCCATTGCGGTGGCCGCGTGCTGGTCATCGACCACGCCAAGGCGCCGGGCGAGAAGATCCGCATCTCGGGCGGTGGGCGTTGCAATTTCACCAACATGTATGCGGGACCGGCTAACTTCCTGTCGCAGAACCCCCATTTCTTCAAGTCCGCGCTGGCACGCTACACGCAATGGGATTTCGTCGATCTTGTCGGGCGCCATGGCATCGCCTGGCACGAGAAAACGCTGGGGCAGTTGTTCTGCGACGGGTCGTCGAAACAGATCATCCAGATGCTGCTGGACGAGATGGAGCGTGCCGGGGCCGAGCTGTGGGTGCGGACCGAGGTGAAGGACCTGCGAAAGACCGGGTCTGGGTTCGTGCTGGAGGTTGACCGCGAGGGCCAGCGCCTCAGCCTGAGTTGCGCCAATCTGGTGCTGGCCACGGGCGGTAAATCGATCCCCAAGATGGGCGCAACCGGGTTGGCCTATGACATCGCAAAACAGTTCGGCTTGCGGATGACCGAGACGCGCGCGGCACTGGTGCCGTTCACGTTTTCGGACGGGAAATTCAAGGAACTGTCGGGGCTCTCCTTACCCGCGCGCCTGTCGAACGACCGCATTAGCTTTGACGAGGCGCTATTGTTTACCCATCGCGGCCTCAGCGGGCCATCGGCGCTGCAACTGTCCTCCTTCTGGCACGAGGGTGAGGCGATCCGCGTCAACCTGATCCCTGACCTGCCCCTGTTCGACCTGCTGCGCGAACAACGGCAAAACAGTGGCCGCAAGGCGCTGACAACGGAACTGGCCCGTCACCTGCCCGCGCGGCTGGTGGATTATCTGAGCGAACACTTCCCGATGCAGGGTAATCTGGCCGACCAGTCCGACACCGCGCTGACCGAGTTGATCTCGGCCCTGTCCAACTGGCAGCTCACGCCCTCGGGCACCGAAGGGTATCGCACCGCCGAGGTCACACTGGGCGGGATCGATACGGATGACTTGTCGTCCAAAACGATGGAGGCCAGGGATGTCCCCGGCCTCTATGCAATTGGTGAAGCGGTAGATGTCACCGGCTGGCTGGGCGGCTACAATTTCCAGTGGGCGTGGTCCTCGGGCCACGCCGCCGGAACCGCAATCGCGGCCCGTTAGCCTACGACGTTGTATCCACGGCCGCGCATACAGTTGCGTACCAGAACCTCTTTGTTCTGGTTCTTGTTGATCACATCCGCACCCGCACCGACAAGCGCGCCAGCAATGGCTGCGCGACCCAGATTGTCGCTGCTGTCCTGAACAATCCCAGTAACCGCTGCGGCACCCGCCGCGCCGATTGCCGCATTTCCGGCGGTAGAGCCATCCACACTGGCCTGCGAGGCGGCAAGCTGCTGGCATTGCTGCAGATCAACGTTGTAATTCGGACCGATCGGACCATCAACGATAGGCTGATAATTGGCGCCTGTATTGGTGCAGGCACCCGCAACCAGAATAGCAGGCAGGATCAGAGAAAACTTACGAAATGGCATAGTCATGACCTCGTGTTGAATTTGCCCGGAGCCAAACGTAATTGTCATGGCGCGTCAAGCTGATAGCACCGCAGCTTGGCCCAACCGGCGGTCTATTGCAAATGACTAGTTCGCCAACCGCCTCAGAACCTGTTCGGCAAAATCGTCTCCACGCTGTTCGAAGTTGTCGTACTGGTCGAAACTGGCCGCCGCCGGAGCTAGCAACACAGTCTCACCCGGCTGGGCATCGGCCATGGCCTGCGCGACAGCCTTTTCCATGGTGGTACAGACCTGCGCCTCGGCCTCAAGCTGCATTGCAAAACCTGCGGCCTCGCGTCCGATCACATAGGCCTTGAGTACTTGATCCGCTGCACCGTTAAGCGCCGCCAGACCGCCTTCTTTCTCAAGCCCCCCACAAATCCACCGGATCTTCTTGAACGCCGTCAGCGCCTTCAGCGCACTGTCCACGTTGGTGGCCTTGGAATCGTTCACATAAGTCACACCATCAGCTTCGGCGATGATCTGGCTGCGATGAGGCAGTCCGGGATAGCTGTGCAGTGCGTCCTCGATCACGCGCGGCGCAAGCCCCAACGCGCGACAGGCGGCATAGGCCGCACATGCGTTCTGATGGTTATGCGTGCCAGGCAACCCCTTGATCTGGCGCAGATCAATCGACCCGGCCTGCCGCCCCTTGCGGTATTCCGACAGGAACCCCTTGCGCGAAAAGACTTGCCAGCCCGGCCCTGTTAATCTGCGCGCTACCGAGACGCGGATCACCCGGTCATCCGCCGGCCCTTCAGCCAGCTGTCCCGCCAGAAACGCGCCTTCGTTTTCGTCAATCCCGACCACCGCACGGTCCGGGCCACCCTCAGCAAACAGGCGCCGCTTGGCTGCGAAGTACCCCCCCATCCCGCCGTGGCGGTCCAGATGGTCCGACGACAGGTTGGTGAACACTGCCACATCCGGCGTCAGCGACCGGGCCAATTCGGTCTGATAACTGCTCAACTCCAGCACCACGACCGAACCATCCCCGCCCTGATCAATATCCAGCACACCACGCCCGATATTCCCCGCCAGTTGCGACGCGCGCCCGGCTTCAGTCAGGATATGGTGAATCAGCGCGGCAGTGGTCGACTTCCCGTTCGACCCGGTCACCGCGATCACGCGCGGAGGGGTGTCATAATTGTTCCATTCCGGCCCCGCAAAGGACCGGAAGAACAGCCCAATATCATTGTCCACGGGCACCCCAGCTACGAGCGCCGCAGCCACCACCGGATTCGGTTCAGGATAGAGATGCGGGATACCGGGCGAGACAATTAAAGAGGCGATGTCGTCAAACGCCCCGTGACGGTGCAGATCTAGGCAGGCGAACCCTTCGGCCTCGGCTATTTCGCGGGCGGCTGGATTGTCATCCCAGCAGATCGGCTCGGCCTTACCTGCCCGCAACGCGCGCGCTGTGGCCAGACCCGATCGGCCAAGCCCCAGAACCGCAACTTTCTGCCCTGAAAACCCTTTGACCGGGATCATGCCACCTACCTTTTTCTGACGTCCAATTGGCCGCCACACTGCGCAGATGGGACCACCGAAGGCAAGAGTGACAAAAGGCTCGCGCATCAGCGCGAGCCGGACCCAACAGGAGGCAGGAGGACCGCAGGTCCGCCGAACCTGGCGGGAGTACTACCTGACTTTCAGCGTAGCCAAGCCAATCATCGCCAGGATCAACGAGATGATCCAGAACCGGATCACGATTGTCGGTTCGGCCCAGCCCTTTTTCTCGTAGTGGTGATGGATCGGCGCCATCAGGAATACACGGCGCCCAGTGCGTTTGAAATACAGCACCTGAATGATCACACTCAGCGCTTCGACCACGAACAGGCCGCCGACAACAGCCAGAACCAACTCGTGCTTAGTGGCCACTGCAATCGCACCCAGCGCACCGCCCAAGGCCAGCGACCCGGTATCGCCCATGAACACGGCCGCAGGTGGCGCATTGTACCAAAGAAAGCCCAGCCCGCCCCCGAACAACGCCGCAGTAAAGATCAGGATTTCCCCGGTTCCGGGCACGTAATGCACGTCCAGATACTCGGTAAAGTCGACCCGACCAACCGCATAGGCAATCACCCCAAGGGTCGAAGCCGCAATCATCGCCGGCATGATCGCCAACCCGTCCAGGCCATCGGTCAGGTTCACCGCATTGGCCGCCCCGACGATGACAACAATCGCAAAGGGGATATAGAACACACCCAGATTGACCAGCGTATCCTTGAAGACCGGCACGGCCAGTTGGTTCTGCAGCGCCTCGGGATGGTGCAATGTTGCCCAGAGCGAGGCCAGAACCGCAATAATCACCCCCAACGCCATCCGCATCCTGCCGGAAACGCCCTTGGTGTTCTGTTTCGATACTTTGGCGTAATCGTCGGCAAAGCCGATCGCCGCATAGGCCAGCGTCACGAACAGCACCATCCAGACATAAGGGTTGTCCAACCTCGCCCAGATCAGTGTCGATGTCACCAGTGCCCCAACGATAAGCAAACCGCCCATGGTCGGCGTCCCGGCCTTGGAAAAATGCGCCTCTGGCCCATCATCCCGGATCGGCTGCCCCTTGCCCTGCTTGCGACGCAACACGTTGATCAACGGCTTGCCAAAGATGAATCCAAAGATCAGCGCCGTCAGAAAGGCCCCGCCCGCACGGAAGGTGATGTAGCGGAAGAGGTTAAAGAAATCCCCTCCATCCGACAGGGCGGTCAACCAATAGAGCATTACAATACCTTTCCTAGGCGGCAATCATGGGTCAAGCGCGCTCCCTTGCCCCATTTTCCGCAAACCGTCAACAATCTGAGCCAGCGCCATGCTGAGCGAACCCTTGGCCAGCACCGTATCCCCTGAGCGGATCAATTCCGGCAGGTGTCTTGCCATCTCGGCGCTGGTCTCGAACCAGAGCCCGCGCTTTTCGTCGGGCAACGCCTGATGCAAGGCCTTCATCAGCGGGCCTATGCAGTGAACCTGATCAACCTGCGTCATTGCCGCGACATCGGCCAGTCCGGCATGCATGGCAATTTCCTGCCCGCCCAACTCTTTCATATCGCCCAGAAACGCGATCCGACGGGCGCCTTGCGACGCGGCCAGTACATCCAATGCAGCCGCCATCGAGGTGGGATTGGCGTTGTAGCTGTCGTCCAACAACTCGATCTGCGCACCTGTCGCCAAAGGCAGCGTTTCGCGCACGCCGCGCCCCTTGACCGGAGACCACCGGCGCAATCCGGCGATGGCCGCGTCCAGATCTACGCCCATCTCAACACAAGCCGCCAGAGCACCCAGCGCGTTCATGGCAAAATGCTTTCCTGCCGACTGCACATCATAGGTGATGACCAAGTCGCCGACGGTCGCCCCGGCATGAACCGAGTCGGCGCTTTGCGACACGTCGGTCAGGTTGTAATCCACTGCCTTGCGGCCAAAATCCACGATCCCGGCCCCTTGATCCTGCGCAGTCTGGCGTACGATGTCCGCGTGATCGATATCGGCATTCACAATGGCCGCGCCGCCGTGTTCAAGCCCTTCGAAGATCGCGGCCTTTTCATGGGCGATGCCCGCAACCGACTCGAAAGCCTCAAGATGCACTGCCGCCACGGTCGTCACCAATGCCACATGCGGACGCGCCTGCCGGGCCAGCGGAGCAATCTCTCCGGGATGGTTCATGCCGATCTCGATCACCGCGAATTCAGTGTCGCGCGGCATCCGTGCCAGTGTCAGAGGCACCCCCCAGTGGTTGTTGTAACTGGCCACACTGGCATGGGTTTTTCCCTGCGTTTCCAGAATGGTGGCCAGCATTTCCTTGGTCGAGGTCTTGCCGACGCTGCCTGTTACCCCCACGACACGCGCGTCCGTCCGGGCACGGCCCGCTCGCCCCAGCGCCTCGAGTCCGGTTTGCACGTCATCGACGATTAACAGCGATGCGTCTTCAGATACGCCCTCAGGGATGCGAGACACCAACGCCGCGCCCGCCCCTTTTTCTAGCGCCTGCGCCACGAAATCATGCCCGTCCCGCGCGGCCTTGAGCGCCACAAACAGGTCTCCGGGTTGGAGGGTTCTGGTGTCGATCGACACGCCGTTCACCACCCAATCGTTGGTGGCGCGCCCACCGGTAGCCTCAGCAGCCTCGGCCGCGGTCCAGAGCGTCATGCCACTCTCCCGTCCAGCGCGGCGACGCTGATGCTGGCTTGTTCCACATCGTCAAAGGGCAGAACCTGGTCGCCGACGATCTGGCCGGTCTCGTGACCCTTCCCTGCAATCAATAAGACATCGCCCGGTTGCAAAGCATCAATGCCGCGCAATATGGCCTCGGCCCGGTCACCGACTTCGGTGGCCTCCGGCGCGCCCAGCAAAACAGCGGCGCGGATGGAGGCCGGATCTTCGCTGCGCGGATTGTCGTCAGTAACGAAGACGACGTCAGCGTTTTCGGCGGCGGCCTGACCCATCAACGGGCGCTTGGTCGCGTCGCGGTCCCCGCCCGCGCCAACGACAGCGATCAGACGGCCCATCACATGCGGGCGCATCGCCCTCAGCGCCGTCGCCACCGCATCCGGGGTGTGCGCGTAGTCGACAAACACCGCTGCGCCATTGTCTCGCGTCGCGGCCAGTTGCATACGGCCCCGAACAGTTGTCAGATGCGGCAAAGTTTCGAAAACACGTTCAGGTTTCTCACCAGCGGCAATGACCAGACCGCAAGCCAGCAGAACGTTCTCGGCCTGAAACCCTCCGATCAGGTTCAGGCGAGTCTGGAACACCTTGCCCTGCCATGAAAAGCGCAGGTCCTGCCCGGTCGAGTCGAAGCGCTGGTTCTTCAGGCACAGATCGGCGCCGCCCGACCCGACGGTCAGAACTGACTGACCGCGCGCTTCGGCGATCTTGCGGATTTCGTCGCCCTTGGAATCGTTCATATTGATGACCACGGTCCCGTCTTGCGGCAGAACCCGGTCGAACAGCCCAGCCTTGGCGGCGAAATAAGCCTCGAACGTTTCGTGATAGTCCAGATGATCCTGAGTGAAGTTCGAGAACCCCGCAGCGGCTAAATGCACGCCATCCAGGCGGCGCTGTTCCAGACCGTGCGAGGACGCCTCCATCGCCGCATGTGTGACGCCGTTCTCAGCAGCCTCTGCGAGGCAGCGGTTCAGAGTGATCGGCTCGGGCGTGGTGTGTGCCAGCGGCGCTGTCCATGCGCCCTCAACACCCGTGGTGCCGAGGTTTACTGCCGCGTGACCAAGTTCCATCCAGATCTGGCGCACAAAGGTCGATACCGAGGTCTTTCCGTTGGTTCCGGTCACGGCCACAATCGTCTGCGGTTGAGCGCCGAACCACAGCGCGGCACATCCGGCCAGTGCCTGACGCGGGTCTTCGACCACCACCAGCGCAGCGTCCGATGCGGCCAAGTCCTCGGCGGCAATCTCAGCCCCTTCGGCGTCGGTCAGAATTGCGGCAGCGCCCATGCGTAGAGCGAACTGAATATACTCTCCACCATGAACACGGGTGCCGGGAAGGGCCGCGAAGAGGTAACCGTCCTTGACCTCGCGGCTATCAACGGCCAGCCCGGTGATCTCGGGATTCGCACCGCCCCTTGCGGTCAGGGCCAGTTGGCTGAGTGTTTTCGTCCTTATGCCCATGACCCACCTTTTGTTGGACAGCCTAATTTGAGGTCAGGGTTATAGCAGCGCGGGCCTCAGGCTCAACCCGGGGACGCAGGCCCAGCAACGGGGCAATGCGGCCGATCAGTTCTGCGGCCACAGGAACCGCCGTCCACCCCGCCGTGCGGCGCTTTTCGCCATAGGCCACGATGGACGGTTCATCCAGCGTGACGATCAGCACATATTTCGGATCATAGGCCGGAAAGATCGTTGCAAAGGTCGCGATCACCTTGTCATCGTAATAGCCACCGCGCGGCTTGGGCTTATCTGCAGTGCCGGTTTTTCCAGCCACGTCATAGCCAGCCACGTCGCCAAAGCTGGCCGTGCCGTCGGTCACAACCTTGCGCAGCATGTTCTGTGCCTGCTTGGCCGCGTTTTCCGACAACACGCGCGGGCCGTACTGGGGGCCGTTCTTGCGCAGGATGGTAGGGCTGACATAGTGCCCGCCATTGGCAATCGCCGCATATCCGGCAGCCAGATGCATCGGGCTGGTCGACAACCCGTGGCCATAGGAAATGGTCACCGTGCTCAGCTCGCCCCATTTCTTCGGCTTGAGCGGCGCGCCGCCGGCGGCCTCAACAATCTCAAACGGAGTCGGATCGAACATACCCAGCGATTGCAGGAAATCCTGCTGACGCTTTGCGCCAATCTGCAGCGCCAGCCGCCCTGTGCCCCGGTTCGAGCTGTGGACGATCACGTCCGCAACGCTGATCTTGCCGTAGTTCTTGCCGTTGAATTCACCAATCGGAAAGCGACCGATTTTCATCGGACCCGAGGTGTCGATGATCGTCTCGGAATTCACCAGACCCAATTGTACCGCTTGCGCGGCTGTGAATATCTTGAAAACCGAACCCAATTCGTAGACGCCCTGCACATAGCGATTGAACAGGGGGCTGTCTGATGGATCAAACCCCGAGGTCGGCGGACGCGGGCGATCATTCGGATCAAAGGACGGAAGCGATGCGGCCGAGACAACTTCACCCGTATGCGCGTTCATCAGAACGGCCGAGGCGCCTTTGGCATTCATGATCTTCATACCGCCGTAAAGAACCTGCTCGACCGCTGCCTGAATGGTCAGGTCCAGCGACAGTTGCAGCGGTTTGTTGCCATTCGCCGGATCGCGCAAATAGTCGTCGAACTGTTTTTCGACGCCTGCCACACCGATAACCTCGGCGGCGCTCACACCCTCGCGACCAAATCCCGAGCCACCCAGGATATGCGCGGCAAGACGGCCATTCGGGTACAGCCTCATCTCACGCGGGCCGAACAGGATGCCGGGATCGCCGATGTCATGCACAGCCTGTTTCTGTTCGGGCGAGATACGCTTCTTGATCCAGAGGAACTTACGGTTACCGGTGAAGTCCTTGACCAGGCGCTCTTTTTCCAGATCGGGGAAGATCGCAACCAACTGATCAGCAGCGGCGACCGGGTCGATCATCAAAGGTGGCTGAGCGTAGACCGAATAGGTATCAAGATTGGTCGCCAGAATGCGCCCTTCCCGGTCCACGATATTGGCCCGTTGCATCGCAATCGCGGCACCGGGCGCGCTGGCCAGCGGTTCTTGTGCCTCGGAAGTGGCCAACATGCCCATGCGGACGCCCACGACCGAGAAAGCGCAGAAGAAGAACAGACCCAGCACCAAAAGGCGCCCTTCGGCGCGGGCGCGGGCGCGGTCTTTCATATCTTCGTGACGCTGGCGGATATTCTCGCGCTCAATCGCCTTGGGGTTTTCGCCCCGGGCGCGGGCGTCGAGGATTCGGGCCAAAGGGCGCAGGGGCGTGCGGGTCATGGGATCTGTACCTCACCCAGCGCCTGAGTGTTGGTGATCGCCTGCAATTCAATCGGGTCAACGATGGGCAGATCCGGGTCCTCGGCGTATGAAATCTGATCGGCGCGACCGAATTGCTCGGCGCGCAGCGGCAACAGGCCCAGGCGCTCAAAGTTCAGGTCAGCCAACTCGCGCAGCCGGTCGGGACGGTTCAGATAAGCCCATTCGGCGTTCAACACGGCCAGCCGCACCTGTGCCATGCCAATCTCGCGCTGCAGCTTCTGTGTTTCCTTCACCACTTGCTGGGTGCGGTAATTCTCTTGATACGCCCAAAGCGCCAGTCCGAACACGGCCAGAGCGGTCAACACATACAAAACACTCTTCATTTCGCCCTTCCCCCAATTTGTGGCATCCCAATGGCGCGGGCCTCAATTTCCCCTGCCGGAGCCTCGGTCCGCACCGCCACGCGCAGCTTGGCCGAGCGCGCACGTGGGTTTTCCTGAAATTCCTGCTCGTCCGGCCCTACAGCTTTGCGTGTCTTAAGCGTGAACTGCGGTTGCCCTTGCTCAATCTCGGGCGCAAAGCGGTTGGCGCGCCCGGTTTTACCCGCACGGGATTGAAAGAACCGTTTGACCATACGGTCCTCGATGGAATGGAACGTCACGACGGCCAGTTGCCCCCCGGGCTTCAACGCCCGCTCGGCTGCCATAAGACCCTGAAACAGCTCTTCATATTCGGCATTCACTGCAATTCGCAGCCCCTGAAAGCTGCGCGTCGCAGGGTGCGACTGTCCCGGCTTGGGACGCGGCAAACAGGATTCGACGATCTCAACCAGACGCAGGGTCGTGGTGATCGGCTCTTCTGCCCGCGCCTTGACGATGGCTTTGGCGATGCGTCGGCTCGCCCGTTCTTCACCATAGTGAAACAGGATGTCCGCCAGCTGCGTTTCGGTCGCCGTGTTTACCAGGTCAGCAGCACTTTCGCCTTCCTGACTCATCCGCATGTCCAGCGGGCCGTCCTTCATGAAGGAAAACCCGCGCTCGGCCTGATCCAGCTGCATCGACGACACGCCGAGGTCCAGCACGACCCCATCCAAGCCCTGCGCATATTCATCCATGCGCGAGAATACACCGGGCTGCATCACCAGCCGATCACCATAGTCACTTGCCCAGTCCGCTGCCATTTCGAAAGCCAGCGGATCACGGTCCACGCCGATTACCTTGTCCGCCCCAGCCTCCAGCAACCCGCGCGTATAGCCGCCCGCGCCAAACGTCCCGTCCAGCCAGACGCCGGACACCGGTGCCACTGCGGCCAGTAAGGGGCGCAACAGGACAGGGATATGAGGTTTATCGGAAGGGGTTTCAGCGCCGGCCATGCCGCTACGCGTCCCCGACGCCGTCTAGGTACACAAGAGGATCAAAGTCCTCGGGCTGTTCGTCCAACCAATCCTCGGCTGCGGCCAGCTCTTCGGATTCATAGGTCTCGGGCTTCCAGATCTGGAACGTGTCACCGGCAGCAATAAAGAACGCCTCGTTTTCAAGCCCGATCTTGGTGCGCAGCTTGGCGGGCAGCACCAAGCGCCCCGTCTCGTCCACCGTGGTTGGGAAGGACTGACCATGGAACATGCGTTGCAGCATCTTTCGCTGCATCGAGCCACGCGGCAGCGCGTCGATCTTGTCATCGACCTCGTTGATGGCCTGCATAGTATAGCATTCAAGGAATTTACGGCGGTGGTCCCCATAGACGATCACCAGTTCAGGCGTATCTCCGGGCTGCCAGTTGGAATCAGAGGCTTCAAGTACACGGCGAAACGAGGCCGGGATCGACACCCTGCCCTTCGTATCCACCTTATGGTGGCTTTCACCTCTAAACCTGCGCGCCAAGACGATTGTCCCTTTCGCTTGCGCCCCACCTAAATCTCACGTCCCCCGGATGAAAAACGGCGGGTTGATCTGCTGCCACTGATCAACCCGCCGCATTGACCCGCTTTGCGGGATGTCCAGCTGCGCGCGCCACCTGGGGGGATGTCTGCTCGCCCGCGCGCCGGATCTCTTGAGTGATGAAAGCGAGATGCCTGTATGAAACCTGTTTTTATTGGTTCGGGGTCGTTTGGCGCCCCATGTGCCTCGTCCTCATCGGATAAACTAGGGATGCCATGGGAATTCATGGAAATCAACAAGAAAATTCATCAAGTCATCGATGGATTCACAGCACAGACAAACTGAGGACAAATGAAAATCGCACACAATTCACCACAAATACGAAAAATCTTTACTTCGCACACTATATATTGTGTATATTTTCAATGCCCGCTTTGTCCCATGATTTCCCAATATTTTTAAGTGAGCAGGGATTCTTGCGCTTAATCACCTATCCAGGTGGAACTCCCCACCTCGAATCACCCCGCGCTACACAATGTTGAACCGCGTTTCCAAGCCCGGCCAAAATTCACCCATGAATTCCCATAGGCCTGGAGACAACCGTTAACGGGGCTCGCCATCGATCAGCGATTTCAAAACGCACAAATTTCAAAAGAAGCCGCACAAAGAAAAAGCAATCACTCATACCTTGTGGCGCCCGGTCTCATGCGAATCCAGCCAACACGATAGCTAAATCCTTTATTTAAAGGCTTTTCATCACCCGAATGTTCAACTCATTGATATCTATGCAGTTGCTGCATAGCAGCATTGACGACGCGGGCTATTGTGCAATTGCAGCATTCGCCTATTTTCAATCTCAAGCAAACGCCGGGCCACACCGGCACCAACAAAAAAAATCGGGTAAGGCAGATGGCTGCAGCAACACATCATTCCGCGCTAAAAAGCGCACCGGCAACCGGGCTGACTTCGCTGATTGAGGCTGTAAAGACCCGGTTCGTCCGATATCGCGCCTACCGCCAGACGGTCAACGAACTGTCTGAACTGTCGAACCGCGAGTTGGCCGATCTGGGCCTGCACCGCTCGATGATCCGCCGCCTTGCACTGCAAGCGGCCGAAGAACACGTCGCGCACTAAGCGCGCAAAGACATAACCGAGATCAGGTCCTTCCTCCTCCCTTTAGGACCTGTATTTCAGCGGCGACATCTCTCCTCCTCCCTGATGTCGCCGCGCCCTATACCGGCCCTGAACGCCGGAAACTGACACATCGGGTACTCCTCCTCCCTTTCCCGGTGTTGAAAGTGCGCGGTGACGTCGTCCTCCTCCCTGACGTCGCCGCGTCTTCCTCATACCCGGATCAAACCCGGGCTCGCATACATCGGGGCTCTCCTCCTCCCTGCCCCGATGTTGAAAAGAACGGCGGTTTCCTCTCCTCCTCCCTGGAAACCGCCGTTTTTTGTTTTTCAAGGGCTGATGTAGAATGGAACCCTGAATGGATTGTCAGGAGCTTCCAATGGCCGCCTATTTCATCGCGCAAATTTCTATTCACGACCCGGATGGGTATCAGGAATATCTTGAAGGCTTCATGCCTATCTTTGACCGCCACGGAGGCCGCTTGCTGACAGTCTCATCGAAACCGGTGGACGTAGTTGAGGGCACTTGGTCTGAAAACGGCATCGTTCTGATGGAATTTCCATCGCTGGAGGCCGCCAAGGCATGGAAGGACGACCCCGACTACATCGAACTGGCAAAAGTCCGGCACCGCACAGCAAAGACAAATATGGTGTTGATCGAAGGACTCTAGAACGGCACGTCATCTTTAGCTGACAAGAAACGGGACACCACTTTCTTGGTGCCCGCCTTGTCGAAATTGACCTCGACCTTATCGCCCTCAATGCCAATCACCGCGCCATAGCCGAATTTCTGGTGAAACACGCGCTCCCCCAGCGTGAAACTGGCCAGCGCAGTGGCATCGATCACCGAATTGCGGCTTTCGCGGGGTTGTGACGTGCCGTATTGCCCCTGCCGTGCCTGCATGCGCTTCCAACCGGGCGAGTTGTAGACATTCGCCTCGGCCGCTCGGGTTTCGATGCTGGCAGTTGGCTGCCCACCGCCATAGAGGCCCGGAGGCGTCAGCACCTCCACATGATCCTCGGGCAGTTCGTCGATGAATCGCGACGGCATCGCGTTCTGCCACTGCCCGAACACCCGCCGGTTGGCGGCAAAGGAGATCGTACAGACCTCTTCCGCGCGGGTTATACCCACATAGGCCAGCCGCCGTTCTTCCTCGAGGCCTTTAAGGCCGGATTCGTCCATCGACCGTTGTGAAGGGAATAACCCATCTTCCCACCCCGGCAGGAACACGGCGGGAAACTCCAGCCCCTTGGCCGCGTGCAGCGTCATAATCGACACCTTGGCTCCATCACCGTCCTGCTCATTATCCATGACCAGACTGACATGTTCCAAGAAACCCTGAAGATTCTCAAAGTTGTCCAGCTGATTGACCAGTTCCTTAAGGTTTTCCAATCGGCCCGGAGCCTCGGGTGTCTTTTCGTTTTGCCAGTGGGCGGTATAGCCGGATTCGTCCAGAATGATCTGCGCCAGTTCGATATGCGACACTTCGGGTTCCCCGAACCGCAGTGGCGCACCGTCATCAATCACCGAGTCGTCTTCCACCTCGATACGAGGTCCGCGCGTCATAGCGTTCCACCGGGCCAGCCCGTCGATCAACTCGCGCAGGGCTTTGCCGCCTTTGCCCTTGATCAACCCATTATCAACCGCGATCCGGGCCCCATCGATCAGAGACACGCCATTCTCTCGTGCCGTCATCTGAATCGTCTGCTGCGCCTTGTCGCCAAGGCCCCGCTTCGGCGTATTCACGATCCGCTCAAACGCTAGATCATCGCCGGGGCTGACCACCAGCCGGAAATAGGCCATGGCGTCGCGGATCTCCATCCGCTCATAGAACCGGGGACCACCGATCACCTTGTAGGGCAGACCGATGGTCAGGAACCGGTCCTCGAACGCGCGCATCTGGTGGGAGGCACGGACCAGAATGGCGATCTCATCCAGCCCTATGGGCCGAACACCGCGCGTGCCGCCCTGCATCGCGTCGATTTCCTCGCCGATCCAACGGGCCTCTTCCTCGCCATCCCAATGGCCGATAAGGCGAACCTTTTCGCCCTCTTCCGCGTCGGTCCACAGCTCTTTGCCCAAGCGGCTTTCATTACCCCGGATGACATTGGACGCGGCGGCCAGAATATGCGGGGTCGAGCGGTAGTTCTGCTCCAGCCGCACCACGTACGCGCCGGGAAAGTCCTTTTCGAACCGCAGGATGTTGCCCACTTCGGCCCCGCGCCAGCCATAGATCGACTGGTCGTCATCGCCCACACAACAGATGTTCTTGTGCGCCCCGGCCAGCAGTCGCAGCCACAGGTATTGGGCGACGTTGGTATCCTGATACTCGTCCACCAGAATATAGCGGAACCAGCGTTGGTATTGCTCCAGAATGTCCTGATGGGTCTGGAAAATCGTGACCATGTGCAACAGCAGGTCACCGAAATCCACCGCGTTCAGCTCGCGCAGGCGGGTCTGGTATTGCGCGTAAAGTTCAACACCCTTGTTGTTATAAGCCCCGGCATCCGCAGCAGGCACCTTGTCGGGCGTCAGTGCGCGGTTCTTCCAGTCATCGATGATCCCGGCCAACATCCGCGCGGGCCAGCGTTTGTCGTCGATATTGGCGGCCTGAACCAGTTGCTTTAGCAGACGCAACTGATCGTCCGTGTCCAGAATGGTGAAGTTCGATTTCAGATCGACCAATTCCGCGTGGCGTCGCAGCAACTTGACGCAGATCGCGTGGAACGTGCCCATCCATTGCAAACCGCGCTTGACGTCTACTGGGTACTGCTGCACCCGATCCTTCATTTCCTTTGCAGCCTTGTTAGTAAAAGTCACTGCAAGAATTTCATTGGACCTTGCCCGCCCTGTGTGAAGAATCTCAGCAATTCTTGATATAAGCGCTCTGGTTTTGCCTGTACCAGCTCCGGCGAGAACAAGTACTGGTCCGTCCAGCGCCTTTACAGCCCTTAGCTGCTCGTCGTTCAGCCAATCGAGATGCTGCGAAGGCCGCGCGGCCATGGCTCGCGCGGACAACGATGCGCCCTCAAAGGCGTCCATATCGTCGAAACTGCTCATGCCCCCAAACTACGCCGGATACGCGCCGAGGGAAAGAGTTTGTTCACCCCTTGTTCGCACAGTTTTTTTACCGCATTTCCCGCCGATTCTAACCAATACGCTTCGACGCACTACGCCCCCGTTAACACACTGTCAAAGCTTGCATCCGATGCTGAGGTCAAAGCTGTGGGAGCGTGGATCATGAAAACCCTTGGCGGATCGGGCACGGCGTCCCGCCTGAAACTTGCTGGCATCGTTCTGGACATGGAAGGGCTAACCGCCCTGTCAGGCTGAGGCGTTTTCGCGTTTCCGGCTCCGGTGGTCGACCGGATGCTGGAATCCGACCTGCGCCACGCCGCAACGCAGATGAACCGGCAGGTGGTTTCACATCTCGAGGATGTTGATGCCACCTTTCGTACCGGCGTGCTTGACACTCACGACGAAGAGTTTCTGGAATTGCTGCCCGCGACCTCGGATATCTAACGGTTCAAGCTTTTCAACGATGCGGGGCGCGTCCTGTGGTCAACCCGCCCATCGGATGTGGGTATGGTTAACAGCGACGCCTATTTCAGCGACGTTCTGGGCCGAGGCAACATCGTCTATAAACATGAAGAAAACCCCTAACCGAGGTGGACAATTTCGAACGCGACCCTCTTGAGGTCAGCGGGCCGCGGTCCCGCCATGTGGCCGAAGTCTATACCCCCGTCCTTCGCGAAGGGCGCTTTATCGGTGCGATCGGGTTTTATTCGGATATTACGCAGGTTCGAAACCTGTTCATCAACCTGGTCCGGCTGTTGCTGACCGTGCTCAGCGGCGTGGCCTTGCTTGCCTTGTCGGCGGTGACACTGGTCATTTTCCGCGCGAACCGGCGGCAAGTGCGCAGCCTGCGGGGCCGCGCCGAAAAAGAGCAAGAGCTAATGGATGAGCAACTGCGCCTTGCGCGCAAGGTCCGATTGCTGGGCGAGTTGAACGAATGGCTGCAATCCAGCCGGTCGCTGGATGAGTTGTTCGACATGGTCTCACGCTTTATGACCCATATCCTGCTCGAGGCCGAGGGCAGCGTGTATGTCTATTCCAATTCACGCGATGTGCTGGATGGCTGTGCCAGCTGGAATGGTGGAGCTCACAAAGCGCATATCCACCCGGAAGGGTGCTGGGGCCTACGGCGCGGGCGCACCTATGAATATGGCGCATCCGAGATCGACTTTGTCTGCGAACATGCCGAGCCGCATGACGGGCGCCCCTTTTTCTGCTTTCCCATTCTGGCACATGGGGAAACGGTGGGTCTTTTGCATCTGCGGGCCCATGAGGGTAGTGACGAGGTGTTTCATGCCAGCAAGAAGCTCGCCCAGCTTTGCGCCGAACAGTTCAGCATGGCGATAGCAAATGTCCGGATGCGCGATCAGTTGCATGACCAATCAGTGCGCGATCCACTGACCGGATTGTTCAACCGTCGGCACATGACCGAAACGTTGCGCAAATCCATAAACCGCAGCCAGCAGACCGGCGCATCACTGAGTCTGATTGCCGTGGATGTCGACCATTTCAAGAAGTTCAACGGCACCCATGGGCATGACGCCGGAGACATGGTGCTGCGCGCGGTCGGATCGGCTCTGGAACAGGGCTGTGACCGGGATGAGGTTGCCTGCCGCATCCGAGGTGAGGAGTTCATGTTGATCCTGCCGGACAACACGCCCGACGATGCCATGACCCGGGCCGAGCAATTGAGGCAGGCGGTTGAGGCTGTCTCGGTCCGGTATGGTGAGAAACCCTTGCCACGCATCACGATTTCCGTGGGTGTCGCCCACTACCCCGCACATGGCACCATGCCGCAGGATCTGATGCGCACGGCAGACGATGCTTTTTACAAGGCCAAAGATAAGGGTGGCAATCAGGTGCAGGTCGCCAAAGATGCAGCCTCGGTCACTTCGACTGCGGCAGATTCGAAACACAAACGGTCGCCCAAACCCGAGCCACCGACCTCAGCCGCCTGAAAACCTTGCAGAATCGCCCGGCAGGTTGGATCAATCCATATGGACCTGCACAGCACATTCCCCGGCATTGCCGACCTGAAACGACGCGCACAGCGCAGGGTTCCTTTTTTCGTCTGGGAATATCTGGCAAGCGGCACAGGAACCGAGACCACGCTGCGCCGCAACCGGGCCGCTCTGGATCAGGTGGAGTTTCTGCCCTCGATTCTGCATGGCCCCATCGAATGCGATACCGGAACGCGTTTTCTGGGGCAGGATTTTCCCCTGCCCTTCGGCATCGCCCCCATCGGGATGGCCGGTCTGGTCTGGCCGAACGCAGAAAAGCTGCTGGCGTGCGCCGCCGCCGAAACGGGCCTGCCCTACACCCTTTCGACAGTCGCCAGCCAGAGCCCCGAAGATCTGGCCCCTCATCTGGGGCGGAACGCCTGGTTTCAGCTATACCCTCCGAAAGATCCGGATATTCGCACAGATATGCTGAATCGTGCCAAATCGGCGGGATTCTCGACCCTTGTGCTGACTGTTGATGTCCCGGTCGCCTCGCGCCGTGAACGGCAAACGCGATCCGGTCTGACCAATCCCCCCAGACTGACCCCGCGCCTACTGGCACAGATTGCACTGCGTCCGGCCTGGGCATTGGGTATGGCGCAGAATGGAATGCCCCGGATGCGCACGCTGGACAAGTATATCGACGGGGACAGTGCTCTGCCGCCGACCGCCCATGTCGGTTACCTGCTGCGCACTTCACCCGACATGGATTATGTCAAATGGCTGCGGGACGCCTGGGACGGGCCGTTTATCGTAAAGGGCGTAATGCAGGCCGGGGATGCCGAGCGGCTGCAACAGGCCGGTGTTGATGCCCTTTGGGTCTCGAATCACGGCGGTCGTCAGTTTGACGGAGCCCCTGCAAGTATCAATGTGCTACCGTTGATCCGAGAGGCGACAAACCTGCCCCTGATTTTCGACAGCGGCGTCGAAGGTGGTCTGGACATCCTGCGCGCACTGGCTCTGGGCGCGGACTTTATCATGCTCGGGCGCGGATTTTTGTATGGTCTCAGCGCCTTGGGCGCACAAGGACCTGCGCATGTCATAGACATCCTGCGTCAGGACTTGATCGCGAATATGGGTCAAATGGGCCTGCCGAACCTGCAGGAAACTCCGTCGCCAATCACGAACATTGATGCTGCAGCGCAGCGTGTGTAAGACAATCACGTCAAAAGGCGGCGTTTGCGAGCGATAACATGCCGGTTCTACCCAGAAGGACTGATATACGAGCGCGTATTGTCCGCCTAATAAAACGGCCAAACCACTAAGACCGGGACCTGATATGACCGACTTCAACAAGATCCTGATAGCCAATCGCGGCGAGATTGCCATTCGCGTGATGCGCGCAGCGAACGAGATGGGCAAACGCACCGTCGCTGTGTTCGCCGAGGAAGACAAGCTTGGCTTGCATCGCTTCAAGGCTGACGAGGCATATCGTATTGGCGAAGGGATGGGGCCGGTCGCGGCTTATCTTTCCATCGACGAGATCATCCGCGTGGCCAAGGAATGCGGCGCGGATGCCATCCACCCAGGTTACGGCCTGCTGTCGGAAAACCCGGACTTCGTGGACGCATGTGTCCAGAACGGCATCACCTTCATCGGCCCCAAGGCCGAGACCATGCGCGCGCTTGGCGACAAGGCGAGCGCGCGGCGCGTGGCCATCGAGGCCGGAGTGCCGGTGATCCCGGCGACCGAGGTTCTAGGCGATGACATGGACGCAATCAGGGCCGAGGCCAAAGAGATTGGCTACCCGCTGATGCTCAAGGCCTCATGGGGCGGCGGCGGACGCGGTATGCGCCCGATCCACTCGGAAGACGAGTTGGAAGAAAAAGTTCTGGAAGGCCGCCGCGAGGCTGAAGCCGCTTTCGGCAACGGCGAGGGCTATCTGGAAAAGATGATTATCCGTGCCCGCCACGTTGAGGTTCAGATCCTCGGCGACAAGCACGGTGAGATTTATCACCTCTACGAACGCGACTGCTCGGTCCAGCGCCGGAACCAGAAGGTCGTGGAACGCGCCCCTGCCCCGTATCTATCCGAAGAACAGCGTGCCGAGATTTGTGAGCTGGGCCGCAAAATCTGCGCCCATGTGAACTATGAATGCGCCGGCACTGTTGAATTCCTGATGGATATGGAGACCGGCAAGTTCTACTTCATCGAGGTGAACCCGCGCGTGCAGGTTGAACACACCGTCACCGAGGAAGTCACCGGCATCGACATCGTGCAGGCCCAGATTCTGATCGCCGAGGGCAAGACGCTGGCCGAAGCGACCGGGGCCGCCAGCCAGGCCGACGTGCATCTGAACGGCCACGCCCTGCAGACCCGGATCACCACCGAGGACCCGCAGAACAACTTCATCCCCGATTACGGCCGCATCACCGCCTATCGCTCGGCGACCGGCATGGGTATCCGTCTGGACGGCGGCACAGCCTATGCGGGCGGGGTGATCACGCGGTATTACGACTCGTTGCTGACCAAGGTTACAGCCTGGGCTCCGACACCTGAAAAGGCGATCAGCCGGATGGACCGGGCACTGCGCGAATTCCGCATCCGCGGCGTCAGCACCAATATCGACTTTGTTATCAACCTGCTGAAACACCCGACCTTCCTGTCGAACGAATACACCACCAAGTTCATCGACACGACGCCGAACCTGTTCACCTTCAAGCGTCGCCGCGACCGGGGCACCAAGGTTCTGACCTATATCGCGGATATCACCGTGAACGGTCACCCTGAAACCAAGGACCGTCCGGAACCGCGCACCGACCTGAAAGTGGCCAAACCCCCCGCATTGAAGGGCGAACCCAAAATGGGCACCCGCAATCTGCTGGAGCAGAAAGGCCCGCAGGCGGTCGCCGACTGGATGAAGGCGCAGCGACAGTTGTTGATCACCGACACCACCATGCGGGATGGTCACCAGTCGCTGCTGGCGACCCGAATGCGGTCGATCGACATGATCAAGGTGGCGCCCAGCTATGCTGCAAACCTGCCGCAACTGTTCTCGGTCGAATGCTGGGGCGGTGCGACCTTCGATGTGGCCTATCGCTTCCTCCAGGAATGCCCGTGGCAGCGTCTGCGTGACCTGCGCGAGGCGATGCCCAACCTGATGACCCAGATGCTGCTGCGCGGTGCCAATGGGGTTGGCTACACCAACTATCCCGACAACGTGGTTCAGGAATTCGTCCGTCAGGCCGCGAAAGGCGTAGACGTGTTCCGAGTGTTCGACTCGCTGAACTGGGTCGAGAACATGCGCGTGGCTATGGATGCGGTGATCGACAACGGAAAAATCTGTGAAGGTACCGTTTGTTACACCGGTGACATTCTGGATCCGGATCGCGCCAAATACGACCTGAAATACTATGTCGGCATGGCCAAAGAACTGCGCGACGCAGGTGCGCATGTTCTGGGCCTGAAGGATATGGCAGGCCTGCTGAAACCGGCATCGGCCAAGATTCTGATCCGCGCGCTGAAAGAAGAGGTCGGCCTGCCGATCCACTTCCACACCCACGACACAGCCGGTATCGCCAGCGCCACTATTCTGGCCGCATCCGAGGCGGGCGTGGACGCGGTGGATTGCGCGATGGACAGCTTCTCGGGCAACACCTCACAAGCAACGCTGGGCACTGTGGTCGAAGCGCTGCGCCATACCGAACGTGACACCGGTCTGGACATCAAGGCGATCCGCGAGATCAGCGACTATTTCGAGGCGGTGCGCGGCCAGTACGCGGCCTTTGAGTCCAGCCTGCAGGCTCCGGCCTCGGAAGTGTATCTGCATGAAATGCCCGGCGGTCAGTTCACCAACCTCAAGGCGCAGGCACGTAGCCTCGGGCTGGAAGAACGCTGGCACGAAGTTGCTCAGATGTACGCCGACGTGAACCAGATGTTCGGTGACATCGTGAAGGTGACACCGTCGTCCAAGGTCGTTGGTGACATGGCGCTGATGATGGTCAGCCAGGGCCTGACCCGTGACGACGTGGAAAGCCCCTCGACCGATGTGGCCTTCCCCGACTCGGTGGTCGACATGATGCGTGGCAACCTTGGCCAGCCTCCGGGCGGTTTCCCCGACACCATCATCAAGAAGGTGCTTAAGGACGAGGTTCCAAACACCCAGCGCCCGGGCAAGGATGTTCCTGCAGTCGATCTGGAAGCCACCCGCACCGAGCTATCCAAACAGTTGGAGGGCAAAGAGGTCGATGACGAGGACCTGAACGGATACCTTATGTACCCCAAGGTGTTCCTGGACTACATGGGCCGCCACCGTACTTACGGCCCGGTCCGCACCCTGCCCACGCGCACCTTTTTTTACGGGATGGAGCCCGGCGAAGAGATCACCGCCGAGATCGATCCGGGCAAGACGCTGGAAATCCGTTGTCAGGCAGTCGGTGAGACCGACGAAAAGGGCGAGGTCAAAGTGTTCTTTGAACTCAACGGCCAGCCCCGGGTGATCCGGGTGCCCAACCGCCTGGTGACGTCGACCACGCAAGCCCGGCCCAAGGCCGAGGCGGGCAACCCCAATCATGTCGGCGCTCCGATGCCGGGCGTTGTCGCCACAGTGGCCGTCACTGCCGGGCAAGAGGTAAAGGAAGGCGACATGCTGCTGACCATCGAAGCCATGAAAATGGAAACCGGCATCCACGCCGAGCGTGACGCAACGGTCAAAGCTGTTCACGTTCAGCCCGGCGGGCAGATTGACGCAAAGGACCTGCTGGTCGAACTGGAATAACCGGTTTAACTTTCTGGGCTAACAGGGGCCGCTCGGGGAACCGGGCGGCCTTTTTTGACCCGAAGAGGATAAACGCCCATGCTGTCCATCACACCTGTCTACGCCGCATTGCTGGCAATCTTTTTTGTCGCGCTCAGCGTCAGGGTCATCAGTCAGCGGCGCAGCGATAAGATTTCCTACGGTGACGGCGGTAATACGGCAATGCTCAAGGTGATGCGGACGCATTCCAACTTTGTGGAATACACACCCTTTGCCCTGCTGTTGATCGCGATGGTCGAACTGCAGGGAGCGAGCGGCCTGTTGCTGAACCTGCTGGGCCTGACTTTGCTGAGCGGTCGTCTGTTGCACGCTTATGGATTTGGACGCAGCCCGCAGATCGTCATTCTGCGCCAGATCGGGATGCTGCTGACGTTCACTGCGATTCTGGTAGCCGCCATCGCGAATATCGTATTGGCGTTGTGATCTGATCGGTGGGGCTTAACCCGCCAGCACACGCGTTTCGACCAGCGGTGCATCTCTGAGGACAGGCTCAACCTCGCCCAGCCTGTCCTGATCCGGTGTACAAAGCACCGATGTCAGCACGATTAGTGCCGCAAGCAGGGCCATCTTCAAGTCTGCAATCCGTGTCATTTCTTCTCCTCGAACCCTCTTGTTTTGTAGTGTCTTAAATCTTGAACGCATGGCGCGCAGAATTCCGTCGAAAGATTTTTCCCGATTTTTGTGTTTTTCCGCTTGCAGCCTCGCGTGGGAATTTATACATCCCTCCTCACTCAACGGCGCGGGCGTAGCTCAGGGGTAGAGCATAACCTTGCCAAGGTTAGGGTCGGGCGTTCGAATCGCCTCGCCCGCTCCATTGAGAGGTCTTCGGACCAAATATGTATCTGATGCGGGCGTAGCTCAGGGGTAGAGCATAACCTTGCCAAGGTTAGGGTCGGGCGTTCGAATCGCCTCGCCCGCTCCAGATACCAAGTCTTCTGAACATTCTGGTTCTCCGCAAAGCATTGCGTCATTCTGGTTGCATTGAGCAATACAGGATTCACCCATGTCTGAATACGTTATCCGCCCCCTCACCGCTGACGAGTTGCAGCAGGCCGTAGACTGGGCTGGGCGCGAAGGGTGGAACCCAGGCCATCATGACACGGCGTGTTTCCACAGCACCGATACTAACGGATTTCTGGGAGGTTTCTTGGACGGCGAGATGATCGCCTCAATCTCGGTGGTACATTACGACGAAACGTTTGCTTTCCTTGGCTTTTACATCGTTCGCCCCGAGTTTCGTGGCGCTGGACATGGGTTGAAGCTGTGGCAGCGCGCTTTGTCTAACAGCACTGCGCTCAATGTCGGGTTGGATGGGGTCGTTGACCAACAGCACAATTATCGCAAATCGGGGTTTACCTTTGCCTACAACAATTTCCGTTTCACCGGGTCCGTGGCGGGTATCCAGCGGGTGTTGACGCCATCGGCTGGTACCGAAGCTCTGACCGCAGTTTCAAATGAGTTGACGGCGTATGACCGTCAGCTGTTCCCGTCCCCGCGCGACGCTTTCCTGCAGAGCTGGATCAGTGCGCCGAGCCATATTTCCCGCGTACATTGTGAGGACGGCCAAATAAAAGGCTATGCAACTCTGCGCCCGTGTCAGATCGGTTACAAGATCGGGCCGCTGTTCGCGGACCGCACGGACATAGCCGAATCCCTGCTCATCAGTCTGCTGCAAGCTTTACCAGACGAGCATGGCGGGCATGAGGTCTTCATCGACATGCCTCAGCCAAATGAAGCTGCTTTTGCACTGGCGACGAAGCTTGGGCTGGAGAAAGTATTTGAAACGGCCCGGATGTATTCAAGCCACCAACCGGAAATCGATCTGAACCGTATTTTTGGCGTGACGACGTTCGAACTGGGTTAAAACGCCTTGAACGTCATTGTGGTTAACGAACGTTCGATATTGGGAATCACCAGCAGGTTTTCGTTGATGAAATGGCCCACATCCTCGGTTTCGGGGATGTAGAGTTTCAGAAGCAGATCATATTCACCGCTGGTCGAATAGAGTTCGGAGTGAATTTCGCGCAGCGCGACCTCTTCGGCAACCTTGTAGGTGGTGCCGGGTTTGCAGCGGATTTGAATGAAAACGCAGGTGGACATGGGCCAGGCCTTTTTAGTTGAATTGCCTGCAGGCTTACACGCGCCGCGCCCACGTTCAATCCCCTGCAACAGATTGCGCCGAATGCGACGGGCGGGCTGGAAAAGCCTGCCCTTCCCCGTCTATAAGCGCGCTTGTAGCAAAAGGAATTCGCCCATGCGCAGCGCAAAGATCAGCCGTCAGACCGCCGAGACCGAAATCTCGGTCGAGGTCAACCTGGACGGCACCGGCCAGTACGACAACCAGACCGGTGTTGGCTTCTTTGACCATATGCTGGACCAGCTGGCGCGCCATTCGCTGATCGACATGACAATCCGCGCCAAAGGCGACTATCACATCGACGACCACCACACGGTCGAAGACACCGGTATCGCGCTGGGTCAGGCGCTGACGCAGGCATTGGGCGACAAGAAGGGCATCCGCCGCTATGGCGAGTGCCACCTGCCTATGGACGACGCACAAGTCCGCTGCGCGCTGGACCTGTCGGGCCGTCCGTTCCTGATCTGGAATGTTGACCTACCTACGCCCAAGATTGGCACGTTCGACACCGAGTTGGTGCGCGAGTTCTTTCAGGCGCTCAGCACACATGGCGGCATCACGCTGCATATCGATCAGTTGCACGGGTTCAACAGCCACCACATCGCCGAGGCCGCCTTCAAGGCCGTCGCCCGCGCCTTGCGGCTGGCGGTCGAAACCGATCCGCGCAAGGCCGATGCGATCCCGTCGACCAAGGGCGCGCTGTAAATGCTGACTGCCATTATTGACTACGAGAGCGGCAACCTGCACTCGGCCGAGAAGGCGTTTCAGCGCATGGCGCGCGAGGTGGACGCCGGCCGGGTTGTTGTGACCTCGGATGCGGATGTTGTTGCGCGGGCTGATCGGTTGGTTTTGCCCGGTGACGGCGCTTTTCCGGCCTGCGCTGCCGAGTTGCGCGGGCATAAGGGCATCTATGATGCGATGGTCGAGGCGGTCGAACAAAAAGGCCGCCCGTTTCTGGGCATCTGTGTCGGGATGCAATTGATGGCCTCAAAAGGCCACGAGTACGTCGAAACGGATGGTTTGGGCTGGGTCGCAGGTGATGTGGTACGGATCGAACCTTCGGACCGCGCGCTGAAAGTTCCGCATATGGGCTGGAACGATCTGGTTGTGGAAAGCGAGCATCCCGTGTTCAACGGGGTTAAATCGGGTGACCACACCTATTTCGTCCACTCCTACCATTTCCGCGTCAGAAATCCGGCGCAGCGGTTAGCTTATGTGGAATATGGTCAAGAGGTCACGGCCGTGATCGGCCGCGACACTATGGTTGGAATGCAGTTCCACCCCGAGAAAAGCCAGGATGTTGGCCTGCGTATGATCGGGAATTTCCTGACCTGGGCTCCGTAAAGGTTACTGAACGCGCGTCCAGGTCTGCCCACGGCAAACCAGACCACCCGCGACACAGCCTTTGACAGTCAGCTTGTTCTGGTTGTCGAGGGTCATTTTCGAGTTGTAGGTCTTGTCGCGATCCGGCGCCCAGATCTTGCCACTGTCATATTGGCCACCGCCCTCGGGCAGCATGTCCCAAATGATCTGTTTGCCGAGATTTTCATATTCCAGTTGCTGGTTGCCCTCGCCGTCAAACGCGCTGTCGATGGTCCCGCAAATCGCGCTGCCGCATTCTCCAATAGAAACGTGCAAATAGCCCCCGGTATCGCCCGGCTGGGTCTTCCACAGCCCATCAACCGGATCGGCGGCAAATGCAGAGGTCGCCAGCCCTGCCAATCCTGCTGCGAGTAGAAGTTTCTTCATCATATCCTCCCTGTTTTGCCGCCAGTCTGACGAGCCGCGCCAGCCGGGGCAAGAATGACTTAGCGTCGCGTTGCATCCCCTGCCCCGCCTGTGCGATATCCCGCGCGTGTAACATTGATATAGGGCCGCCGATCATGATCCTTTACCCCGCCATCGACCTCAAAGACGGCCAGGCCGTGCGCCTACTGCGCGGAGAAATGGACAAGGCAACCGTGTTCAACGAAGACCCGGCCGCACAGGCACGTGCCTTTGTCGAGGCTGGTTGCGAATGGCTGCACCTTGTGGACCTGAACGGCGCCTTCGCGGGTGAACCGGTCAACGCAGCCCCGGTCGAAGCCATTCTGAAGGCCTGTGATGTGCCTGCCCAGCTGGGCGGCGGCATTCGCGATATGGCAACCATCGAGACCTGGATCGGCAAAGGATTAGCCCGAGTGATTCTGGGCACGGTCGCAGTCGAAAACCCTGATCTGGTGCGCAACGCCGCGAGGGAGTTCCCCGGCAAGGTCGCGGTGGGTATCGACGCCCGCAATGGCATGGTCGCCACCAAAGGTTGGGCCGAGGAAACTGACGTGCAGGTCACCGATCTGGCTCGCAGTTTCGAAGACGCTGGCGTCGCCGCAATCATCTATACCGACATCAATCGCGACGGCGCGATGCAAGGACCGAACATCGAAGCCACCGCCGACTTGGCCCGCGCCGTGTCGATCCCGGTGATTGCTTCGGGCGGTGTCAGCTCACTGGACGACCTGATAGCGCTGCGCGATTGCGGTGTGGACCTGAACGGCGCGATTTCCGGCCGCGCGCTTTATGACGGTGCGATTGACCTGGAAGAAGCCTTGTCCACTCTGAGTAAATAGAGCCGCTCAGCAGCGGGTTACTGTATTTTCCATTTGTTCCTGGGCTGCCCGTCTTTGTACGGCTGCAGTTCCTTTTCGCTTATGCGAACGAATTGAAAGCACCCCACCCAATCGCCGGTCTCTTCACACCACATGTCGCCATCGACATACCATTTGCCTTCATACTTATTGCCACCAGAGTTACCGGCAAGCTTTCCCTTTTTGCGGCCTTTGCTGTAGGCCTGCGCCCATTGGGTTTTGTTATCCTGGTTCGAAATACCGTAAATCGTCGAGCCCGGAATGGTCGCCAAAATTTCTTTTTGTGTCATGAAGTCCTGGGCCTGCGCGGCACCTGATACAGCCACAAAAAACGCTCCAGCAATCCACATCATATGCAATGATAGTTTCATGGAAAACTCCTCCCTAAATTTCTGAAATGGGAGGAATTTACCATAATCCCGGCAATCAAACAAATTGCCGAGGGGAAGATGTGCCAGCAGTCAATTCTTCCGGCACATCCGTTTTTTGTTATTGCGCCGCGACTGCAGTCAACTTAGCCAACGCACCGCGCATCTTTTCAATGACGGGGGATTTTTCGACAGCGTCCAGCTCGTCCATGGTCTCTTTCGGGTCTTCATAAGCCAACCAGACTTGGCCGTTTTCATCTTCGTAGGCCTGCACTTTCAGCGGCAAAAAAAGTCCGGCACGCGGATCGATCTGCATGGCGGGCGTGCCCAGCGCCGGGTTGCCGAAAATCAGAACCTGATTGGCCGGAATGGTCAGCCCGACCTTTTCGGCCCCCGCTGCGTGATCAATACGAGCGAACACCGTCGCGCCCGCGTTGCCAACAGCCGCCTCAAGCGCATCCAACGCCTCGGACACGGATTTGTCGGTGTTCACCTTGACGATATCGTCTGCCATTGCTGTGACAGCTCCTCCAATTACGAAAGCGGTTGCCAAAAAGAGTTTACGCATCTCATTGATCTCCTGATGAATTTGGGGACAGTGTTCACAGGTTTGAGGGATGTGGCAATCACAAGTCCGGCATCGGCGGGGCTTTGCCGGTTGCGGGGAACACTTACCTGAAGACCATCCAAGCGCGCCTTTCGATCTCGAAACGTAAACAATTCCGCACAAACGCAGTGAATTTGCACTGATAAGCCGCAAAAAGGTCAAGATTCGCCAATACGGCTGGACCGCTAGCTTATGCCGGAGTTTCACCTTGTCTTTTTCGAACGCATCACAGCCAACGGCAAATTGGCACAGTTACGCTCCGGTCATCAGTTTTTGTGCGTCAATTTTCGTCAGCGCTAGCCTACTGTTCTTTGTTCAACCGCTGTTTGCCAAACTCGTATTGCCCAAAATCGGCGGCACCCCAGCAGTCTGGACCACCGCCATGCTGTTTTTCCAGCTGATGCTGATCCTGGGATACCTGTATGCCCACATGTTGACCCGCTGGTTAACCCTGCGCTGGCAACTTGCAACACATCTGGCCTTGTGGCTGGTGGCGCTTAGTTTTCTGCCTTTGGCCACGCAGGAAGGCTGGAGGTTCGAGGCCTCGCAATCCATCGCCCTGCAAACACTTTTGTTATTTGCGGCCGGCGTGGGAGTTCCATTTGCCGTTCTGTCTGCCAACGCGCCATTGCTGCAGGCCTGGTATTCGCGATCGGGCGGTCCGTCGGCCAATGATCCCTATTTCCTCTATGCGGCCAGCAATGTTGGATCGCTTATGGCCTTATTGTCTTTTCCGCTGCTTGCCGATCCCTTCTTTGGCGCGCGGGAAATCAGCCTGTTCTGGTCTGCCGGATTTGTCGTCTTTGGCGTCCTTCTGGCACTCAGCGGCCTGATTGCCTTGCGCGGACCTGCCGAAACGGCGAACCCGGAAGAACCCCGCAAGGTGGGTAAAGCGTTAAGCGCGAAAACGATTGCCTCGTGGGTGTTTATTGCCTTCATCCCCTCGTCCCTGATGCTGGCCACGACAACCAAGCTCAGCACCGACCTTGGCGCCATCCCACTGATCTGGGTCGTGCCGCTTGCGACCTACATCCTGACGTTCATTCTTGCTTTCGCAAAATGGCGCCGACATACTCTGGACGGCCTAAGGACTTCGGTTTTGCTTGTCATAGCGATCGGCATTGCAATGTTGTCCAAAATCGGTTCTTCGCAACAGCCTTTGGCCGCTATGCTGGTGTATATTCCGCTGCTGTTTTTGGTCGCCCTGTTCGCTCACAGGCTTCTCTATGAATTCCGACCACCGGCAGAACATCTCACAATATTCTACCTTGCACTGTCGGTCGGAGGTGCCTGCGGCGGGCTGTTCAACTCGATCATCGCGCCTGCGATGTTTAACCGGGAAATTGAGTTTGGCCTGACACTTCTTGCAGCAGGAGGTTTGTTTCTGCTTCAGGCTGGAACATTCAGTCTTCGCCATGCCCTGATCGGGGTTGCCGTTGCCGCCCCGATTTCAGTCGCGATCAGCGTATTGAACGAAGGACGCGCAGCGGATGCAAACGCCTTCACTACGATCGTAACTGCCGCATTGGTCGCCGTGGTATTGCTGACCTTCCGGAACGCGCCGACCCGCGTTGCAACGGTGCTAGTAGTGTTGCTGGTGCCAACCGTGCTCCCGAAATACGAGATGCTCTACCGCGACCGAAGCTTTTTTGGAACCCATGCTGTTTTTGATAGCGGCGGTTTCCGTGTCTACCAGAACGGCACCACCATGCATGGCTGGCAAACGCCAACCGACCCCGGCACTCGACCAGTTGCTTCTTCGTATTACCACCCTAACGGGCCGATGGCGGAAGTCCTGACATCCGAATACGGTTTGAGCACTGATAGCATTGGCATTGTCGGCCTCGGGACTGGTGCGCTGGCCTGCTACGGGCAACCCCATCAAACGTGGGAGTTCTTTGAAATCGATGAAACTGTCGATCGTATTGCCCGCAATCCGAACCTGTTCACGTATATGTCCGAATGCGCCCCGGATTCGGAAACTCATATGGGTGATGCGCGAGTCGTGCTGGAACACCAGAAGTTCGTGTTTGATATCTTGGTGCTCGACGCTTACAGCTCGGATGCAATTCCACTGCACCTGATTACACGCGAAGCGATCGAGACCTATCTAAGCCAGTTGAACCAGGGCGGCACTTTGGTCTTTCACATCTCGAACCAGTACTATGACCTTGCTCCGCAATTGGCGCGTTCTGCTGCAACGCTTGACCTGCATGCCGCGCTCCAGAAGTACAACGCCGACGAGCAGGCCAAAAGTCAGGGCGCGTCAGATACGCATGTCGTTATCCTGAGCCGTGACGAAAACCGCATCGCAACGTTTGTCGACACCGGCAGGTGGACGAAGCTGACCACAGATGGTCGGGTTCCGTGGACAGACAACAAGGGTAACCTTCTGTCAGCACTAAGAATACTGAGGCCGCATTAATGCAACGCCTCGCGGCGCGGTATCTTCAAAACTCTCAGGTCTGGCATCGGCAGAGCTTTGCCGGTAGAGGTGCGGCAACAAAGGACGCCGACATGCTGAAAACCCGCATCATTCCCTGTCTGGATGTCGCCGATGGCCGCGTGGTCAAGGGCGTGAATTTCATTGGCCTGCGCGATGCAGGTGACCCGGTGGAATCGGCAAAGGCCTATGACGCCGCCGGCGCGGACGAAATCTGTTTTTTGGACATTCACGCCACCCATGAAAACCGCGGCACCATGTTCGATGTCGTCCAGCGCACGGCAGAACAGTGTTTTGTCCCCCTGACCGTGGGCGGCGGCGTTCGCACCAAGGATGACGTGCGTGCCCTGTTGCTGGCGGGCGCTGACAAGGTTAGCTTCAACTCGGCCGCGGTGGCGAACCCGGATGTGATCGCGGAATCGGCGGATCAGTTCGGCAGTCAGTGCATCGTCTGCGCCATCGACGCCAAGACCGTCAGCCCCGGAAAGTGGGAGATTTTCACCCATGGCGGTCGCAAACCCACCGGCATCGACGCGGTGGAATTCGCCAAGACCGTCGTCGCCAAAGGCGCCGGAGAAATCCTGTTAACGTCTATGGACCGCGACGGCACCAAGGCTGGGTTCAACCTGCCCCTGACTCGCGCTATCTCGGACGCGGTGGACGTGCCGGTGATCGCCTCAGGCGGCGTCGGCAATCTCGATCACCTTGTCGAAGGCGTGACCGAGGGCGGGGCCAGCGCGGTGCTTGCCGCCTCGATCTTCCATTTTGGTGAATACACCATCCGCGAGGCCAAGGAACACATGGCCGCCGCAGGCATCCCCATGAGGCTGACATGAGCATTCTGCACGATCTGGCCGCTACTATCGAGGCCCGCAAGGACGCCAATCCCGATTCCAGCTGGACCGCCAAGCTGCTGGCCAAAGGCCCGGAGAAATGCGCCGAGAAATTCGGAGAAGAGGCCGTTGAAGCCATCATCGAAGCCGTCAAGAACGACAAAGCCGGGCTGACGGCTGAGGCTGCGGATGTGCTCTATCATCTGCTGGTAATGCTGGCCTCGCGGGACGTGGCGCTGGATGACGTGCTGGCCGAGTTGGCGCGGCGCCAGGGCACCAGTGGTATCGTTGAAAAAGCCGCCCGCCCCAAGGGCTAATCGGCGGGGTTTCATCCCCCCGCCCTACCCATTATGATCGGACCTCACGGTCCACAGATCGAAGGGCAAATAATGATCAGAGCTTTGGCCATTGTTCTGGCCCTTGTGACACTGGGCGCGTGTTCTGCCCCTCCGCCATCCACGGGGAACGAGGTGCAGCGGCTGGCGACCGAAATCCGCAGCCTAGGCCCGGATATCGACCCGGAAGAGGCCGACCGCGCCGCCCGTGTCGCCTATTCCTATACCGCGCAACTGGTGCAGGAATATGAAATCACCGACCCTCCTCTGGTCCATAACGCCAAGGTCAACAAGGGCCTGCGCCCGCGCGGGCTGTGCTGGCACTGGGCCGAAGATATCGAACGCCGGTTGAAGCAAGAGAACTTCCAGACGCTTGAGCTGCACCGCGCCATTGCCAATGCCGACAACCCATTCCGAATCGACCACAGCACCGCCATCATCAGCCGCAAGGGTGAGTCGATGTTTGAAGGCGTGGTGCTGGACCCTTGGCGCTATGGCGGTGTGCTGTTCTGGTCGCCACTGATCGAAGACACGAAATACGAATGGGTGCCGCGCGACGTTGTCTTGGAAAAGCGCCGGGTGGAACAATACGGTGAATTGCTGCCCTATGTCGGCGGCTAGATTTTGGACGAGATTACACCGGTGGCGAACCCACCCATGCGCAGCTCTCCAAACAGGCGCTGATATTCAATCTTAGGACAGCGGTTCATGATCACATCCACGCCGCGCGCCTGTGCTTTGGCGGCCGCATCTGCGTTCTCGACACCGATTTGCATCCAGACCGTGCGTAGGTTCGGGAAGGCGGCCAGCGCCTCATCGACGATTGGCGGTACGGCCTCGGACCGGCGGAAGATATCGACCATATCCACAGACTCGGGTATCTCGGTCAATGAGGCCCGGACGGTCTGACCAAACAGCTCAGTCCCGGCATGGCCCGGGTTGACTGGAATGACCGTAAACCCCTTCAACGACAGATATCTCGCCACGTAATAACTGGGCCTGACCGGATTCATTGAAACGCCGACCACAGCAATCACCTTGGTGCGCTGTAGGATGTCTTTCAGAAACGCATCGGAATACTCGCTCATGCGGCCACCCTAATCTGGCTGCAAAAAAGAAAAAAGCGCCCAGGTCGAACCTGAGCGCCAGTTGTTGGAACGAGGGACAGTGAAATGACCCGCGGCAGTTCCGTTCCGCGGTCACTGTGACATTTAGGCATAAGTTTAGAGAAAAAAAGAGGGGGTGCGCATTTTTGTGATGACATATCACAAAAAGCGGACCGCCGCCTATTGCTCGTACAGGACAACGGGCCAGTGCGCCTCGGCCATGCGGATGTACTCGGCCGTCGCTTCGCGCCACATTTCCTCTATCTCAAGTGAGTGGGTCAGATACAAACGACCGTCGACCACCTGCCATGCCATTGGGTCTGTGCCGACCAGAATCCCCTTGGCCATGGCATAGGCACAATACCCACCGAACTGAGGCGCAAAGGCGCGCGGATCACGTTCGAACGCTTCACGGTTTTCATCTGAGGCAAAGTGCCATTCCACCCCTTTCCACATGACTGCGTATTCCGGCTGACCCAGCACGGGTGCGTCGCTTTCAAAATAAGAAACCGGATCATACCCTGCGAGGGCCGCGCCATCGGCCTCATAGTATACGGGCATCTCTTGCGCCGTCGCGGCAGGAGCAATCAAAGCGGCGGCTATCACGCCAAAAAGGAAACGTCGGGTTAGCATAACGGTGTTAGATCTTCAGACATCAGGGTCTCAAGATGCAATTTTTGCGGCCCAGTGGAACCCCATTTAACGGGGTTGTGATCGACTGTGTCGCCCAGACGTCATTTCAGTCGAAGATATCTTCGATGACGTCCCATGCTTCATCCAGAACACGTGAAAAGACACCATTCTTCTTTTTCTGTTTCTTTTTCCTGTTTTTACCGGCTGCGTTCACGGCGTCCCGTCTTGCCTTGTTCTCGTTCAATTTGCGTTTTGGCACCATCTTCAGGTCATGCAATGGCGCACCGCAGCTTGAACAACTCAGCTCTTGACGTTGCTTTCCTTTCAAAACCAGCGCAGCGCGGGTTCCGCAATAGCAGCAGGTGGCGATTTTTGACGGGCTGGGAATGGGTCTCTCCTGTTTATCTGTGCCTTGAGGCATATAATGCGATTGCGGCAGCATTTGAGACGTTAAGCGAGCCAAATCCGCCAGCTGCGTCGATTTTCACCAGCCGGTCCACGGTTTCCTTGGTTTTCTGTCGCAATCCCGGCCCTTCGGCCCCCAGCACCAACGCAACAGGCTGGTCCAGCTTTCCGCCCAGAGCCGACTCGACAGTGTCGCCGGCTTCTCCATCCAGACCCAGCACCAAAAAGCCCATGTTCTGCAATTCCATGATCGCGTCCGCCAGATTGCGAACCCGCAGATAAGGTTGCCGTTCCAGCGCGCCGCTTGCCGTTTTGGCCAGCGCACCAGTTTCCGGAGCTGAATGGTGTCGCGTGCCGATCACCGCACTAGCTCCCAGAACCTCAGCCGAGCGCAGAATCGCCCCGACATTGTGCGGGTCGGTCACTCGATCCAGCAGAATCACGCGGGGGTGTTCGCGCCCGATACAATTCTCGGCCAGACTGCCCCAGTCCAGCGGCTTGACCTCCAGTGCGGCGCCCTGATGAACAGACCCCGGATCAATCGGCGCCGAGAACTTGCGCGGATCAACCATTTCGGACTCGATCCCCGCAAATTCAATCGCTTCGGCCAGTTTATCACGCGCATTTCGCGTCACGATCAGGCGCAGTTTCTGCCGCTTGGGGTTCATCAGCGCATCGCGAACTGCGTGCAGACCGAACAGCCAAACAGTTTCCGCAGCAGCCGCTTTGCGCGCCTGTTCCTTTTCAACGACCCACTTGGGTTTCTTCATTTCTTGGGCCTCCGGGCCGGGAATTCGGTTTCCTGCGTCAAAGCGGTATTTTCCTGTTGACGCTCCTTTGGTGCGCTAGTAATCACGCCTCCACGTCAGGTGCAACGCCTGACAGTGGGCGACAGGCCGCAAGGTGTGGCAGGGGACTGTAACTCCCTCGCGGAGACGCACGCCTGGTTCGATTCCAGGGTCGCCCACCATCTTCCTTAGATGATGACAAAGTGCAACGGGCTGCTAATTCGACAGGCATTCCCATTCTGCGACCACCTGATTATCCCGTACTGCCAGCATGGTTCCGAACTGGTTCAGCACGGCCTCGCTTTGGGTTGGGCGCAGTATGGCGATATCTCCGGGCGCAACCATGGCCGCGCGTGGCCCTGTCCAGACCTCCTGATTGCTGGAGCGACCAAAGATCGTGGAATAGTGAAACCCCTTGGGAAAGACGGGTTGTGCCAGAAAATGCCCGCCGAACACTGCGATATCCGTTTTGGTTCGCCTTAGAAAATCCAACCCGGGCAGAGAATTACCAGGCATCGCCTTGAGAATCGGCGTGGCGATGAACGCCGCAGGCTGAAACTCTTGCGTCGAAGAGTGGTCGAAATCGCCTGGCTTGACCAGAACCGATCCGACGGCAACTTCGGTCGCATCGCCGTCGGCCCCATAGGACTGAAAGGTCAGGCTGCCGCCGGTATTCAGGCACAGCCCTTTTCCGCCATTGGGCAAACCGGAAACAGCCTGCCGATAGGCAACTGCACTCATAAGGGTGGCGCGTTTTCTCAAAAACCCCGGCAGTTTGGCCAGATGTGCCTCATACCCCATCAGGCCCGACGGGCGCGCGTTGGGGCTGGCATCGATTTCCTGTGCGATATCCGCGATGTGTTCAGGTTGAAAACCTCCGCGGTGCAGACCGATATCCACCTCCAGCGACAACCGGAAGGCGGATTGTTTGTCCGTTGCAAGCGCCAGATAGTCCTGCAACCGTTCCGGCGTGTCGATCAGCCACTGAACGCGCGCCGCGGCGTCAGGGCACGCGGCTAGAACCCGAGCGGCCGAACTGACCGGAAGCGGTTTGCCGATCAGATGATCCGTCTTGGGCTCGGCTTGCAACAGCGCCAGCAGCATCGGCTCGGAAAAGGTCATCAGGCCCGAGGTCGAAATCCGCCCGCGGATGTGGTCGAGAAGTGGCAAACAGGGCAGAGACTTAGCGACCAGACGGCAGTCCAACACGGCATCCGTACCTCTGACGGCAAGTGTACAATTCGTCTCCAGCCGATCCAGATCGACCACCGTGACCGGTTTGTCGACACCATACGCGCGCAACGTGTCGGACAGATTCTTCAGATACTCAGTCATGGCCGAAACAGTTTGGTCAAAGCGGGTGTCAGGAATTTGCCGCCGGGATCGAATTGTTCCCGCAACGCGCAGAAGCGGTCGAAATCCGGGTAAATACCTGACAGCTCCTTGTAGGTCAGACTGTGTATCTTTCCCCAGTGCGGACGTCCGCCTGCCTCGACAAACAAAGGCTCCAGCGCGTCGAAGTATCGGCGATGGCCTTCATTCGCATCCGTGTGCACGGCAATCGATATCCGAGGACCGCCCTGGAACGGAGACAGCCAGGCCGTGTCGCCCGCAGTCTGGCGCACCTCGATCGGGAAGTAGATATCCTTGTGATCGCGATGCAGACGAGTGATGACTTCTTTCATCACGTCTCCGGCCACGTCGGGCGGTAAGTGGTACTCCATCTCGTTGAACCGAACATGCCGGTCGCTGCACAGTACTCGCCAACTTTCACCGACATAATCTTCGTTCGAGTGGGCCAAGATCAGCAACTTCAGCAGCATACTGCGCAACCCGCCACTAAGCCGGCCTGCGTTGCGCGCGAGCTTCAGCACCTTGACGGCGATCATGTCCAGATCACGCGGCGCCGCCTCCTCGGGCGCGTCAGTCAGGTCGTGACGGATTTCGACAGCCTTGCCCGTGAAGGGAATGTAGAAGAACTCGAAATTCCGGTTCTGCGCCCAGTTTTGGTGCATGTCGGCGAGACTATCCTGCAAATCGGCCAATCGCACCCGGCGGCGCAGGTTGTATTTTGGCACGACCGAGATTTGCGCTTCGGTCAGCACGCCCAGCATCCCAAGCGTGACTTGCGCCATCTCAAGCGGAATAACTTCGGTGGACAGGATATCTCCGCCCGCGCTGACCAGTTTCGCGGCGGTGATTTCGGCGGCAAGACACGGCAGCGTCCGCCCGGTGCCATGTGTCGCGGTCGAAGCCGCCCCGGCCAGAGATTGTGCGTTGATATCGCCGAGGTTGCGAAAAGCCAGCCCCCGCGCGGCCAGCGCCGGTGACAGATCCCGCAGCCGTGCATTTGCGTTGACCCAAATCCGGTCACCGTCCCGGTCGCCCAGCGTCGGTAGATCCAGTTCAGACAGGTCCAGAATCCGGTTCCCGCCCGCAACGATCGGCGTGAATGAATGCCCTGACCCCACAACGCGCAGGCTGGGTGTTTCCGCTATTGCCTGCCGCAATTCGGCAATCGAGACAGGGCGTCTGACCGCTGTTTCGGCTCTCTGGTTTCCGGCCCAGTTGGTCCACATGTGCTGCCTCCTCCGCGGTCAGAGGATTGCAGCACATGAATGTTGAAACAAGTCAGGTTTACAGTGCGTTACCCAACGAAACTTACGTCAGGCCGCAGCCGCGCGTTGCGCTGTGACACGGTCAAACCATTCAGTAACGGCCTCGACGCTTGGCTCAATTTGTTCAGCCGCGTCGCCGGTGAACTCCTGGAACTTTTCAGTGTTCAGACCGTTCACGCCGACCAAAACCGGGATATCCTGCGCCAGCGCCTCGGCGATCACCGGGCGGAAACCGCGCCCATCAGCCTCGTGCTTGCCGAACTTGTTGATGATCAGCAGTTGCGGCGCGTCTTCAAGCGAGTTGGTGACATATCCCACCGCCTGTTCCAGCGCCGCCGGGTCCAACCGGCAGCCGCGCGCGTGTTCACCCAAGGACTGCGAGATTCGTATGACCTCTCCGTCCGGCAGGACACGTACGTCCATGTCGCATTTGCTGCTGTCCGCGCATTCGCTGTTGGTTTGAACCACACCGGCAAGATGGGCACCCTTGGCCTGCAGATGCTCGGCAACGGCGCTCAGCAGGCGGTCGGTGGCGCCGCGTTCGGTGGTGGTGACATAGGCCAGGTACATTGAAAGACCCTCGAATTAAAACTGTGACATTCCAGATAGCACGCATGACCCTGCCCGACCACTCCCTCGCGTTACGGTAACGGAGACAGGCCGATCGCAGGTGCGTGCAGATGAAGCAGTGCCGCAAATACGGCAAGTGAAACCAACCCAATCCAAATGCCGGGCCAAGGGCGCGGAGCCCGCAGGGAAAACCGCGCGGTATTGCGGGACAGGCGTGTCCATTCGATCCCCATCTCACGCGCCTTGCGGCGGTCGATCAGAGACATGCCCAGCACGGCAAAGCCCGCGAACAAACCAAACAGGATGACATGCGACAGGCTGCCATTGGCCAGCAGATGCGCCAGCGCCCACAGCATCAGCGCCGCCAGCAAAGGGTGGCGCGTTGTGCGCAGGATGCCGGGATTTTCCGGCTCGAACCGGCGGTGCCCCAGCCCGCCGAACGAAAACGGATTCTGAATCGACATCCCCGCCAAGGCTAACCAGCACACGACCGGCATCACCAGCAGCGGCACCCAGCGCAGAACGGCAAGGGGCGGGATCACCTCGACGTAAGGCGCCTGCGCGGCGGCGACGATCAGCCAGCCGAGAACAAGCAGGGATAAAACAGAATAGGCGACAAAATAGCCTCTGCGCCCCATCACCTCGATCAACCGCCCGCGCATCGCCGGCCGCGCCGGTATGGCGTGGGTCAGCAGGAATGTAATCAGCGCAGCAAGGAAAAGGCTCCAGCCCAGCATAGTGGTCTCCGTGAGTGTCGGCCCGGTTTAGGCGCCGAATGAGGGGTGGTCTTTGTCCGAAGTCAAGTCGAACGCACAAGCACTATTCGGCTCGGAACCAATACTTGCAACCCGGCGGCGAACACGCGACCTTGCCGTCGGAGGACTCTGATGCACCATTTCGACGACATCTTTACCATGGCCGCCGACCGCCACGGCGGGCCCGACGCCTTGGAGGCCAAGCTGAGCAAACCCAAAAGCGTGGCCGAATTGACGGCCATGCCGGATGATCGATGGCTTTCGATCATCACCAAATGCGTCTTTCAGGCCGGATTCAACTGGAAGGTCATCGAAAACAAGTGGGACGGGTTCGAGACCGCTTTTGACGGGTTCGATATTGGCCGCTGTGCCTTCATGGATGACGAGAAATTCGACTCGCTGCTGCAGGATACGCGCATTGTGCGCAATGGCACCAAGATCGCTACCGTCCGGGACAATGCCGCGTTTCTGCTGGAACTGCGGCAGGAAGGCGGGGTCGGTCAGATTCTGGGCGGCTGGCCCTCGACCGATTATGTGGGTCTGCTGGCGATGTTGGGCAAACGCGGGTCGCGTCTGGGCGGGGCCTCGGCCCAATACGCCATGCGCTTTGCCGGGCGGGACAGTTTCATCCTGTCGCGCGATGTTACCGCACGGTTGATTGCCGAGGGCGTGGTCGACAAAGCCCCCAGTTCGAAAAAGGCGATCTCGGCTGTACAACAGGCCTTTAACACATGGATGGACCAATCCGGGCGATCACTGACGGAAATAAGCCGCGTATTAGCGATGAGCCTGTGAAAACCGGTTGCAGCGAAGGCGCTTCACATTAGGCTTTGAGCATGGCCTGGCGCATTTTGATGACGTTACTATTCCTGCTCGCCTCCTGCGGTCGTCCGCTGACGGATCAGGAGCGCGCCTTTGCCGGTACCGTTCAGGGCGAGACCTTGAACCTGGACCACGTGCGTCTGGTCGAAGGTGCCCCTGTCGCGCCGATCACCTTTTACCGCAAGGAACGCCCGCGTCTCGCCTGCCGTGAACGTATCCTTCCACCACCGGTCGAGGGTGTCGTGACCGCAAAACCCGCCGCCGTTGCCTTGTTCAACAAAGTCTATTTCACGCGCGACTGGTATCTTGACGACTATATGTCCGACTTCCCCGAGCAGATGAATCTGATCGCGGCGATGCTGCTGGCGCATGAACTGACTCATGTCTGGCAATGGCAGAACCGGGAAACCACCGGCTATCACCCGCTGCGGGCCGCGGCCGAACACGGCGGCAATAAAGACCCGTATCTGTTCGATATCGAGACCTCGTCCGATTTTCTGACTTACGGGTTCGAACAGCAGGGCGCGATTGTCGAAGAATATGTCTGCTGCAGGGCGCTGGACCCAAAGGCCCCCCGCACCCAGCGCCTGCACGACATGCTGGGTGCGCATTTCGATCTGTCGCCCTTGCCGGGCCAGCCGCGCGAGCGCGACATCGTGATCCCCTGGAGCGGCGCCGAAATCGACGGAATCTGCCGCTAACGCCTACTGCCCCTGCAATGTCTGCAGATATGCGACCAGATCCACAATCGGCTGGCTGGTCAGGATCGGTTGACCCTCGGGCGTTTTCATCGATGTGTCCTGACCGTCGAAATAAGGCCCATAGACGGGCATCGGACTACCATGGCTGACCAGCGGGTCGCGCCCGTCAATTCGCGCCACGACTCGAGCGGTCGGAAACACGCCATCTTCCCCGGCCAATTTGGTCAGGTCGACCGGTTGAATGACCAGCACGCCGGCCATCGGTCCATGACCGGTTGCGTCGATCCCGTGACACGTCGCGCAGTAATGCTGATACAACTCTGCGCCCGTCTCAACGTCTTGAGCGACAGCTTGTGATGCCAGTGCCACCAAGCCTATTGAAACTGCATTCCGTATCGGTCCGATCATCGCATCCTCCTGCCCTGATTGACATTTACAGGCTTGCCCGAGGGCCAGCTTGCCGCAATGATCCAGATCAACGCAGCGAGAGGATACGGGCAATGACACAATATGTAGCCATCATGTTGGCCGCCGGGATTGGCGTGCCGATCCTTGCGGCGCTGAACGCGGCCCTGGGTCGGCTGATTGGCTCTCCGACCACTGCCGCCGTTGTCCTGTTTGCCATCGCCTTCGGCGCATCCGCTCTCGTGATGATGCTGTTTCCGGGGTTCGGAGCGCTATCCAAAGTCGCGCAGGCACCAAAACATCTGTTGCTGGCTGGCGTCCTGATCGCCTTCTACGTGCTGTCGATCACCCATGTCGCCCCGCATTTCGGCGTCGGAAACGCGGTGTTCTTTGTTCTTCTGGGTCAGCTGATCAGCACAGCAGCGATCGACCATTTTGGCCTGTTTGGGGCGCAGGTGACCCCGCTCACATGGGTACGCGCAGGCGGGATCGCCGTGATGGCCGCAGGGGTTGCCATTACTCAACTGGCCTAAGCACGCCCCCGTCCAACCGCAGTTTTCGATCCATCCGCGCTGCAAGGTCCATGTTGTGCGTGGCGATCAGCGCCGAGAGTCCCTCGTCCCGAACCAGTGCCATCAACGCATCAAACACCTGATCCGAGGTCTCGGGGTCCAGATTGCCTGTCGGCTCATCCGCAAGCAGGACGCGCGGTTTATTGGCCAAGGCCCGGCAGAAGGCCACACGCTGTTGCTCGCCCCCCGACAAGGCCGCTGGGCGGTGATCCGCGCGCGGCGCTACCCCGACGCGGTCCAGCAGAGCCATCGCCCTTTCTTGTGCCGCCTTTTCGGACACGCCATTGGCCAGTTGCGGTAGGGTGATATTCTCCAGCGCGGTGAATTCAGGCAGCAGATGGTGGAACTGATAAACAAACCCCACATCCCGCCGCCGCAGAGCGGTGCGGGTACGGTCGCCTTTGCCCGTCACACTCTGGCCTGCGATCTCGACCGAGCCCTCATCAGGCGTGTCCAGCAGACCAGCTATGTGCAACAAGGTCGACTTGCCCGCGCCGGACGGCGCAACCAGCGCCACCGCCTCACCCGCGCGCAAGTCCAGATCGGCACCGCGCAGCACCTGAACCTCGCCTGGCGTGTCTTTCAGATAGGTCTTGGTCAGACCGTTCAACCGCAACGTCACATCATTCATAGCGCAGCGCCTCGACCGGGTTTAGCCGCGCCGCGCGGCGGGCGGGAAAATAGGTGACAAAAAAGGACAGACCCAGCGACAATCCAATTGCTTTGAGTACGTCCGACAGGTGCAGTTCCGCCGGCAGGGCATAGATGCCACGAATGGACGGATCCCAGACGCCGCCGCCCATGACGAAGTTCACAAACGAAAAGATCGGATCGATATAGATCGCAAACACGCAGCCCAGAACGACGCCCATCACCGTGCCTATGATGCCGGTGAACGCACCGCAGATGAAGAACACCCGCAGGACCGACCCTTCGCTCAGGCCGATGGTACGCAGGATGCCAATATCCCGGCCTTTGTTTTTGACCAACATGATCAGACCCGAGACGATGTTCATAGCTGCGATCAGAACGAGGATCGACAGGATGATGAACATCACGTTGTCTTCGACCTCAAGCGCGCGCAGGAACCCGCCCGAGGCGTCCTGCCATGTCCATATCTGGCTGCGTTCACCCGCGGCTTCGAGGATCGGGATCAGGATCGGGGTCAGCTCCTCGGGACGCTCGACCATCACTTCGATCTCGTCTGCCACACCCTCGCGGTTGAAAAAGCTCTGCGCCTGTTCGAACGGCATGTAGACGCGCGTGCGGTCAATGTCATAGCGTCCAGCCGAAAATACATAAACCACCCGATAGGCACTGACGCGCGGTGAAGTGCCAAAGGCTGTCTTCACCCCGTTGGGTGAGGTCAGCTTGACCGTATCGCCAACCGTGGCCCCAATGCTGCGTGCCACGCCTGAGCCGATGGCGATAACGAACTCGTCATTGCGAAACTCGGAGAGATCACCCGCCGCCTGTTCACTTTCAGCAATACCCGGCAGGTCAAGCAGATCGTCAGGCTGAATGCCGAACACCTCGACACCGCTGCTGCGCTCGCGATTGGTGATCAACACTTGACCCTTGACCAAAGGTGCCGCGCGCACCACACCCGGCACCTGCGCGACCCGGTCGGCCACACCGTCAAAATCCTCGATTGTGCGGTCCAGACGCCCCTGCGCATCCAAGCTTCCTGCCGAGTAGACCGTGACATGCGCATTGGCCCCCAGAATGGTGCCCACGAACTCTGACCGGAAACCCGACCGCACGGCCAGCGTGGCAATAAGAGCGAACACGGCCAGTGTGATCCCGATCAGCGAAATCCACGTCATCACGCTGACGCCGCCTTCGGCCTTGCGCGCGCGCAGGTATCGCCAGGCGATTTTCCATTCGAATGGGGCAAAGGGCGGGGGCGTCTTGGCCATGTCTGCTCCGGGCTTTTTTGTTCGGCGCGACCCTTTCGGCATTTCACCGGATGGTCAAGCTGGTTATGCGCGCCCTGCCCTGGGATGAGCGGCCTTGCGATCAGTTCGGGGTGCGATATGGGACGAATCACCTCCGAATCCGAAGCTCCCGCACTGGTATTAGGAGATGGTAAAACCGAGGGCTACACCTTTGGTTGTGATACCGTTCACAGACAAACCCTGATTGTTTCAGTTATGAATTCAATACGGCAGTTGCGTGAGGTACTGAACTCAAAATGCAACATTCGTTAAGCAATATTATTTCGTCCTTTGCTTATTTTGCGAAACTTTGTCACCCTAGCATTAGGGGGAAAGTAATTAACCATTTTAAAGAGCGGGGGTCGCTCATGTTTGTAAAGAGTAATACGGAATTGTTGGACCCTATTTTGGTCCGAAACGCATCTTCAGAATTGGATTGTGAAACCGCGGCGCTGTTGCGCGCTACGATGCGCCCACTTTTCGACACTGCGGCAAGTTGGGCAAGTTTGACCGATATCCTGAAAGACAAAGGTTATCGCCTCGCGTTCCGTCAGGGGCGGTTGTGCATCACGGATCGCGCAACTGACGCAAGGGTCTGCGGATTGCATTTTCTGGGATTTGAATTCAGGGAACTGGTAAGGCGTCTGGGTCGTCCGATCGTTGTGCCACGCGGCAACAGCGCGGATGGAGACGTTCTGGCCGAACGCCCTGAACCGAAAAGAACATAGAAGCCCGGCCAGACCTTGAGTAAGCGTTACAAGGGTTTTAGCAACCCCGGGTGCTAAGCGGTATTGAGGTTGATGCCTAGCGCGCAGCCATTGACGCAGAGTTCTGGTGGTCAGTCTGAAAAGTAATCCCAGGTTCGCCACGGCTGAAGCGTGCGCCTCAAAGTCACTTTCAAACTATGCAGGGCGGCTTTGCGCAATTGCGGCCGGTTCCGGGACTGGCGCAGCAGATTTACGCAGAACCCAAGCGGCAACTGACCTATCCGGAACCAATTCAGCATTTCGTCTTCGGAATACGTCCGCCCACCGAAGAACGGAGCGTAGTTCTTGCGCCAGCTCTTCGTCATTTCCAGCGCCGTTTTCATCTGATCCGCCGAGACGCCTCCGGGATGGAAAACCGCAATCGGAACCGACAGCATCTGGTATTCGCATCCTGCAAACAACATGCGCAGCACAAGGTCATAGTCAGCTACAATGCGAAGATCCAGATCGTGACCTCCAAAACGGTCAAACACGTCGCGCCGGATCAGCATGGAATTGTGGCAAAACGGAATGCGTTGCAAAATCGAATGGACCTTGCGCTCTCGCGACAACCGCTTGCTTCCATCCTTTTCAACAAAGATGGTTCGTCCAAAGCAGAAATCGGGACGGCCCGAACCAATCTCTTCACGTGCCTTTTGCAGACAATCCGGCGACGCCAGCTGATCATCCGAATTGAGGAAGACCACGTACTCGCCCTGGGAAATCTCAACCCCCCGGTTCATGGCGTCATAAAGACTTTTGTCCGGCAAACTTTGAAAGCGGATCGGGACAAAGCTTGGGCGCGCCTCAATCTCGGCGATCAGTTCTTTCAGAAGCGCAACTGTTCCGTCGGTGGACGCACCATCCCAAATGACATGCTCGACAATCGCGTCGCCTTGATCTTGGGCGGCCTCCAGTGCCGCCCGTATCGCATCGACACGTCCCTCATCAATGAGGTTGCGCGTTACGGTAATGATGGAAACCGTAGGCAGAGCTATGTCCGATCCAGCCATATCAGGCGCTGTTTGCAAGCTGGTAAATTTCAGCGATCTTGGTCACTGCGGCTTCGGGGCTCAGCTCTTCGCTTTCGCCGGTGCGGCGGCTGGTCAGTTCGACCACGCCGTTCTTCAGGCCGCGCGGACCGACGGTGATGCGCCACGGCAGGCCGATCAGGTCCATGGTGGCGAACTTGCCCCCTGCCCGTTCGTTGCGGTCGTCATACAGCGGCTCCAGCCCCAGCGCGGTCAGGGCACCGTATAGCTTCTCACACGCTCCATCCGCTTCTTCGTCGCCTTGTTTGAGATTGACGATACCGCAATGGAACGGAGTCACGCCTTCGGGCCAGATGATACCCTTTTCGTCATGGCTGGCCTCAATGATCGCACCGATCAGGCGGCTGACTCCGATGCCGTGGCTTCCCATGTGGACTGGCGTCGGTTTGCCATCGGGGCCTTGCACAGTCGCGCCCATCGCCTCGGAATACTTGGTGCCGAAATAGAAGATCTGGCCGACCTCGATCCCGCGGGCCACGCGGCGACGCTCTTCGGGCACTTGGTTGAACAGCGCTTCGTCATGGGTTTCATCCGTGCGGGCGTATTTCGAAGTGAACTCTTCCAGAATGGCCTGGCACTGTTCACGGTTGTCAAAATCGATCTGACGGTCGCCAAAGGTCAGGTCGGTGACGGCGCTGTCATAAAAGACCTCGGATTCACCAGTGTCGGCCAGTACGAGGAATTCATGCGTATCGTCACCGCCGATGGGCCCGGAATCGGCGCGCATCGGGATGGCTTGCAGGCCCATACGTTCGTAAGTGCGCAGGTAGCTGACCAGATGGCGGTTATAAGCGTGCAGCGCGTCTTCTTTGGTCAGGTCGAAATTGTAGCCGTCCTTCATGTAGAACTCGCGGCCCCGCATCACACCGAAACGTGGGCGGATCTCGTCACGGAACTTCCACTGGATCTGGTAGAGCGTCAGCGGCAGATCTTTGTAGCTGTTGACGTGGCCGCGGAAGATATCGGTCACCAGTTCTTCGGCAGTCGGCGTAAACAGCATGTCACGATCGTGGCGGTCCTTCATACGCAGCATTTCCTGACCGTAATCGTCGTAACGACCGGACTCGCGCCAAAGGTCTGCCGATTGGATAATGGGCATCTGGATCGCGATGTGGCCCGCGCGCGCCTGTTCTTCGTGGATGATGTTTTCCAGCTTGCGCAGCACTTTGAAGCCCAGCGGCAACCAAGAGTAAATTCCAGCGGATGCTTGCTTGATCATCCCCGCGCGCAGCATCAGCCGGTGGCTGACGATCTGGGCCTCGGAGGGGTTTTCCTTGAGAACGGGCAGAAAGTAACGGCTGAGGCGCATTGATGAACCTTTAAAGGTGTGAATTCGACTTCAAAGGTCCTTATTCCAAAGCCCCGCCAGGGGCAATCGGCCATTGGCGATTTTGCGACCTGAGGTCAGTCGGTTTTCTGATTGACCCGCCAGTTGGGGTTTTCAATTGTGACAGGAATGCAAAACTCAAGAGGCGCCGATGCAGACCATTCAGGAACCCGCCCGTCAAATCCCTGTAGTCCACCAATCCAATGTTCTGGTCGTTGGCTCCGGCCCCGCTGGTCTGGCCGCCGCGTTGGCCGCAGCGCGTGCCGGGGCCGAGGTGTCTCTGGTCGACCGCTTCGGCTGCATGGGCGGTAACATCACCGCCGTGGGTGTCGAGGGCTTCGCCTGGTATCGCCACGAACAGACAGTTGAGGCCGGTGGGATCGGTATGGAGTTCGAAGCTCGCGCCAAGGACATGGGCGCGGCAGTGCCGGAAAGCCAATCGCTCAGCTATGAGCTAGACAGTGAAGGTTTCAAACTGGTTGCCGACAAGCTGGTCGAAGAAGCAGGTGTGCACCCGATGCTGCATCGCCAGTTCGTCGCGCCCATTATGGATGGTGACCAGATCACCGGCATCATCACCGAATCCAAGGCCGGACGCGAGGCGATCCTGGCCAAGGTCGTGATCGACGCCACTGGTGATGCCGATGTGGCCCATCGTGCCGGTGCACCCACGCTCAAGACCCCTCGTGAAGAGATGATGGCCGCCTCTGTCATGTTCCACTTGGCCGGAGTCGACAAGCGCGCCTTCATGGAGGGCGTCAAGGCCGATCCACAGACCTACAAAGACTGGGGCGGCGGTGGAGAATGGAACATCGAAACCAGTGGCAAGGAGGACGACATGTTCTCGCCCTTCGTCAAGAAGCCGTTCCAGCAGGCCATCAAAGAGGGTCTGATCCCGCCGCATCTGAACACCATCGCGGGCACATGGGGGGCAATGCATGACACGGGTGAACTGACCTATATGAACCTCATCCATCTGGCCGAGATTGACGGCACCGACCCCGACAGCTTGACCCGTGGTGAGATGGAAGGCCGCCGTCAGTCAATGCTGGCCATCGAAGCGCTGCGTCGATACATGCCCGGCTGCGAAAATGCGCGGTTACGGAATTTCGGTATGACCATCGGCATCCGCGACACCCGCAAGATCGACGCCGTTTACAACATGACCGAGAACGACGCCCGCCATCAGGGCCGGTTTGAGGACACCATCGGCATCTACCCCGAATTCATCGACGGCTATGGCATCCTGATCCTGCCGACCACTGGGCGGTATATGCAGGTCCCCTATCGCTCAATGCTTCCCAAGGGGATAAAAGGCCTACTGGTCGCGGGCCGGTCGCACGGTGCAGACAAGGTGGCCCATGCCGCCACCCGTAACATGGCGTGCTGCGCCGTTATGGGACAAGGCGCAGGGATCGCTGCGGCACTGTCTCTGAAAAGCAATCAGGATGTGCACGAGTTGAACCTTGCTCCGGTCCATGCCGAGCTGGACCGTCAGGGTGTGAGGATTCATTGATGGACCATATCCCCACAATCGACATCATCCCGCTGCATGATCCCGCCCATGCCGACTATGATCGAACCGTGCGGCAGGTGATGGACGCCTGTACCGAGATTGGATTTCTGTCGATCACCGGTACAGGTATTGCCCAGCAAACGATCGCCGAGGTCCGCAGCTGCGTTCAGGCCATCTTTGCCATCGACGAAAGCGCCAAATGGGATCAGGCGATCACCCGCGAGAACTATCGCGGGTTTATTCCGATGGGGTTCTTCACGCCCAACGACGGGTCCGGCAAGGCCGACAAGTACGAAGGCTACAAGCTGCACTACGAGACCGCGCCGGACGCGCCCATTCGCAAGGGATGCACGCTCTACGGCCCGAATATCTGGCCGCCCGAAGTGCCCGAGGCAGGCCCGGTCATCCTTGGCTATTGGACGCAACTGGATCGCGTGGCGGACATGTTGCTTGGCGCACTTGAGATGGGGCTGGGTTTGCCCGAACGCCACCTGCGCGACGCATTCCACGAACCGATGACCAACATGACGCTGCTGCACTACCCTCCTCAAGCGCCGGATGAGGGCGGCTTTGGCATCCACCCGCACAAGGACACCGACGCGCTGACCATCATCGCCCCCGATCCCGTGGGCGGGCTTGAGGTTCAGACCCGCGACGGTGGCTGGATCACCCCCAGCTGCCCGCCGGGCGGCTTCGTCGTCAACATTGGCGACATGTTGGAGCTGTGGTCGGGCGGTCGTCTGAAATCCACACCGCACCGCGTCGTCAATCGCTCGGGCCACGAACGCTACTCGTTTTCCTATTTCGCGGTGCCCCGTCATGATGTGGTGGTCGCGCCATTGCTGTCCTCCCTGCCCGGCTTCGACCGTCCTTCCGTGCATTGCGGTCACTGGTCGGCGGAAATCTGGCGCACCAACTGGCCGGATGAAAAAGCAGACGAGGCGACCCCTGAACTGGGCACGCTCAGCGACTGAAACGCCGAAATCCAAGGGGCATGAAGCGCTTGCATCAAGGCGCTGCATAAGCGAAGAACACCTGCAAGAGCCGACAACAAGGGGACAGCCATGGCTTTGCCGGTGAAGGATCAGCTCAGGTACTGGGGGGTTGCCGCTGCGGTATTTGTGCTGCTGATGTGGGCACTTGGTGACGTTTTGCTGCCCTTCGTCATCGGCGGAGCGATCGCCTATTTCCTTGATCCAGTTGCAGACCGTCTGGAAAATCTGGGTCTGTCGCGCATGGCGGCAACCGGGATCATCACCATTGTCGGCGTTTTGGGCTTTGTCCTGATGATTCTGATGGTGGTACCGGCATTGATCACCCAGCTGATCGATCTGGTCGAGGTCCTGCCCAGCCTGTTCAAAGAGCTGCGCGGCTTTATCGAGAAACGATTCCCGTCGCTGCTGGACAGCAATTCCAGTTCGCATCAGGCTTTGGTCTCAATCGGCGAAACCCTGCAATCGAAAACCGGCGATTTGCTGCAATCGGTCGTCGCATCGCTTGGCTCTGCCATCAACGTAGCCGTTCTGCTGGTGATCGCGCCTGTCGTGGCGGTTTACCTGTTGATGGACTGGGACCGCATGATCGCCCGCATCGGAGAGCTTCTGCCCCGCGACCACGCCCCCACGATCAAACGTCTGGCAGGTGAGATCGATGACGTTCTGGCCTCGTTCGTGCGCGGCATGGGGACAGTCTGTCTGATCCTTGGAACTTACTACGCAGTAGCGCTGATGATCGTTGGTCTGCAATTCGGCCTGATCGTCGGGTTCATTGCCGGATTGGTCACCTTCATCCCTTATCTGGGCGCCCTGATCGGCGGCACGCTGGCGATTGGTCTCGCGCTTTTCCAGTTCTGGGGGGATTGGGTTCATATCGGGCTGGTCGCCGGTATTTTTGCCTTGGGTCAGGTGACCGAGGGCAATTTCCTGACCCCCAAACTGGTCGGCAGCTCGGTGGGTCTGCACCCTGTCTGGCTGCTGTTGGCATTGTCGGTGTTCGGCGCATTGTTCGGCTTTGTGGGTATGCTGGTTGCTGTGCCTGTTGCTGCGGCGCTGGGTGTCGTGGCCCGGTTCCTGACCTCGCTCTATCTGGAAAGCCGTTTGTACACCGGCCTTGAAGGGCTGAATCAGGAAGACGAATAAATGCCCCGACAACTGAGCTTTGATCTGCCGGCCAAAACCGCTCTGGGCCGTGAAGATTTCTTTGTCTCGCCTGCCAATGCACTCGCCGTTGCGATGATTTCAGCAACCTCGTGGCCAGGCAACAAACTGGTGCTCAGCGGCCCGGCCGGAGCTGGCAAGACGCATCTGGCTCATGTCTGGGCGGCCGATACCGGAGGGCGCATCATTCAGGCCCACGACCTGCGATATGACGACGTGCCAGCCTTGGCCCAAACCCCGGTTGCGGTCGAAGACGTGCCGATGATCGCGGACGATCCCGAGCAACAAAAAACCCTGTTCCACCTGCACAACCTGGTTTTGGCCGAGGGGCACGCCCTGCTGATGACCGGGCGACTGACCCCAAAGCTATGGCAACTGCCGCTGCCCGACCTGCAAAGCCGTATCGAAGGCGCGCATCACGTGGCGCTCGACCCGCCCGACGACGCGCTGCTGGGGGCTGTTCTGGCCAAGCTGTTCATCGACCGACAGCTTAACCCGGGGCCCGAGGTCATTGCCTATCTGGTCAAGCACATGGACCGTCGCTTTGAAACCGCCGCCGAGGTCGTGGCGCGACTGGATCAAATTGCCCTCTCGGAAAAGCGCGAAATAACGCGCACGCTGGCAGTCAGAGTATTGAATTCGGACGGAAACGATGTCGAACCAGACAATTGACCCACACCCGGTGATTTCGCAAACTGTGACCGGAACACTTGGAAAAGACATGGATCAGACCGTCGAAACCAAAATTCCAGACTGGGGGTCTTTCGGTAAGCCATTGTTTGACAACCCCGAAGCCCGCGCCCTGTCGCGTGTGGGTGTGGTCGACGTTGGTTCAAACTCTGTCCGGATGGTGATTTTTGACGGCGCTGCGCGATCACCGGCCTATTTCTACAACGAAAAAGTCATGTGCGAACTGGGCGCGGGTCTGTCTGAGACCGGCCGCCTGAATCCCCGCGGACGGGTGCGCGCACTGGCCGCGCTGCGCCGGTTCCGGCGTCTGTCCGACGATCTGGGCCTTCCAGGTCTACATGTTGTCGCCACCGCCGCCGTGCGCGAGGCAAAAGACGGGCCGGACTTCTGCGATGAAGTCAGATCAGAAACGGGCCTGACTGTCTCGATCATTGATGGTGGGGAAGAGGCGCGGCTGTCAGCGCAGGGCGTGCTTTTGGGCTGGCCCGGCGCCTATGGATTGATCTGCGACATCGGTGGTTCGTCCATGGAACTGGCCGAGATCGGTGCCGGTGACGTGGGACGCCGTGTGACCTCTGCCCTGGGTCCACTGAAACTGCGTGACATCAAGGGCGGTCGGCGCGCGCGTAAAGCCCACATCAAGGCCACCATGGAAGAGTTGCGCAACCAGATGGGCAGGCAACGTGACCGTCTGTTCCTTGTCGGCGGCAGTTGGCGCGCCTTCGCCCGGCTGGACATGCTGCGCCGGGGTTACCCGCTGAACGTACTGCATGAATACCGCATGACCACCAAGCAGGTTCACCAGACCATCAAGTTCATCGAAAAGGGCGACCCGGACGAAATGCGCAGCCTTGCCGGTGTTTCCAGTTCCCGTATGGCGCTGATCCCCTATGCGATGGATGTGCTGGCGCGTCTGATCCGGACGTTCAAACCAAAAGACATTGCGATCTCAAGCTATGGCATACGCGAGGGGTTGCTTTACGAGCAAATGCCGCAATCCCTGCGCGACTGCGACCCACTGATCGAGGCCAGCCGGTTTTCCGAGGCCAAGGACGCCCGCCTGCCGGGCTTCGGCAAGCACTTGTTCGATTTCGTCATGCCACTTTTCAAATCGGCCCCCGAGGCGCGCGTGCGCCTGATCAAAGCGGCCTGTTTGCTGCATGACGTCAGTTGGCGCGCTCATCCCGATTACCGGGCCGAAGTCTGTTTTGACTATGTCACCCGTGCCAATCTGGGCGGGCTGAAGCACTCTGAACGGGTCTTCATCGGCCTCGCCCTGCAGCACCGGTATCGCAACAAACGCGAGGGCAACAGGTTCGAGCCGATTTACAAGCTGCTGGACGAGAAGGGTCAGAAACAGGCAGAGGTTCTGGGCAAGGCCATGCGCTTTGGCGCCATGCTCTGGATGCAGAATGACGCCCCTATGGGGACTTTGCGCTTTTTTCCAAAAAAGCGTCAGCTTGACCTGCTGCTGCCACCTGAAGCACGCCCGTTGTTCAACGAAGTGGCCGAGGCGCGGCTGACATCACTGGCAAACGCGCTGAGGTCGAACACCCGCGTAGTCATCCGGGATTGAGGATCAGATTTCCGTTCCCTCGTCCGTTTCCTCTTCGGTGTTTGCCGGGGGGACGGGTTGATCTTGCTCGGGTTTCTTGCGGATGATGATGTCTCCGTTCGGCAAGATTTCGGGCGCTTCATAGGCGCTCCAATCCTCGATCTCACCCGCCAGCTCCGTCAAAGCAGGCCCCATCTGCTCAAAGAACGATTGCATCGCCGGACCGAATTGAGTGACCAGACCTTGCAGGTCATCCAGCGCGGGCTCCATTTCCTGTCGCAGGCCCTCAAAAAACAGCTCGGCGCCCTGCTCCATCAGAGATTTGCCGGTTTCTTCCTCGGCATGGGCGGGCAATGCCAGAGCCGCTGTTACCGCGCAGATCGGAAAAAAAAGTTTCATGACCCGAAATATAAGCCGTGATGCCCCATGATTAAAGGTCAGAGGTCGATATCCAGCGTAACCGGGAAATGGTCGGATGCCGTCAGCAGTGCCTGTTGCAGGTCCGGCAAGGCGCGGAGGCCGGCGTCCTTCAGCGGGTGCCATATCCGCCAGGCAGGACGCCGGGCGCGTAGGTTATCACTGACCATGATATAATCCAGCAGCGCCTCGAGGAATTGGCCGCCCTCGCGAGCAAACCGGGCTGTAGACAGGGCCGGACCCGCTCCTTTCGCGTGTGGATCGAACAATCCGGCCTGCAGCAAAATCTCGACCGAAGACCGCCCGAACAGATGCTCAAACTCATCCAGCCCCGGCCCGTCGTTCAAATCCCCCAAAAGAATGACCTGCTCTCCTTCCGCGATATGCGTCCTTACTCTACGGGACAGCCAAACGGCCTGCGCCAGTTGCTTTCTGCGATTCGCAATCGAGATTCGGATCGCCTCGTCCCGCGATCCGGCGCCGTGCGGTGCCTTGGATTTCAGGTGCGCTCCGATCAGCCGAACCTGCGCCCCGGCCCGGATCTGCACCGCCAACTCCATCGGCGGCTTGGAAAAACGCACATGGTCTTCGGTGGCGTCGATATCGAGGTCGATTTGAAACACCCCGTCGAAACGCGGCGCCGCTCTTTCGCCCGCGACCGGATCGTGCCGCACGGTCAGCGCATTGGGGTCGTAAAGAAGGGCAAGTTCCTGATGGGTGTCGTTTGCAAATCCCATAATCGCGTGCGAGGTGCGCAGATCGAATGCCTCGGCAAAGCCCTGCAACGCGCGGATGGTGTCCTGAGTCTTGCCAGAGTTCGGTGCCTCGACGATCAGGATCGCGTCTGCGTCGACCGCCGTCAGAACCTTGGCGATGGCCTCGACCTGCTGCGCTTTGGTGACGTTGTGGCGGCCGGACCAGCTGTCATCGACGACCAGATTGTCGTTGCGATCGAACAGGTTGGCGAACCATTCGATATTGTAGGTCGCCAGTCGCATCGCGGTTAAGCCCGCGCGCCGTTGATCTCGTCCCAGGCGCGGTTGATGTCGATCATCTTCTTTTCGGCCAGACGGATGGCTTCCTCGGGCACACCGCGCGCCATCATCGCGTCGGGATGCGTGTCTCGTACCAATTGCCGCCAGACCGTACGGATATCGGGCAGCGGCATGTCTCGGGGCACACCCAGAACCGTGTAAGGGTCCTTGGGCGCGTCGGGCACAAACCGCGCGCGCAGGGCGAGGAACTGCGCCTCTGACTGACCGAAAATGCGGCTGACCTCTTCCAGGAACTCGTTCTCGTTGGGGTGATAGAACCCGTCGGCCATGGCAATGTGAAACAGCCCCTCCATCAGATCGCAAAGGGTGGTGCTGTCATCGGCGAACATGCGGGCAATCTTGCGAGCATAGTCCTGATAGCCAGCAACATCCGTTCGGGCCATGTCGAAAACTCTTGCCGCGCCGGCCTCGTCTTCGCGCGCGATCTGGAAAACGTCGCGGAAGGCTGTCACCTCGTCGCGCGTCACCTGACCATCGGCCTTTGCCATCTTTGCGCCCAGCGCAATCACGGCAATCGCAAATGCGACCGAGCGTTCGGGCGGCGTGCGCAGTTTCTCAAAAACAGCCGTCAGGCTTTCGCCTTGGGCAAGCGCGCTCAGCGCGTCGGATATACGAGTCCAGATCGACATGAGCGCACCCTAGCGCCCCAAATCGCAACTGTCAGGTGCAACCTATTCGTCAGTCGAAAGAATTTTCTGCATCAGCACAAGGTCCAACCGTTTGCCCCATTTGCACCCGACCTCGAGCATGAGACCCACCTGCGTGTACCCAAGCGCGGCGTGAAACGCGACCGCCCCTGGGTTGGCCGAGGAAATCCCGGCGACCAACACGTGCACGCCCTCTGCCTGCGCCGCACCCTCAAGCGAAGACATCAAGGCCCGCCCTGCGCCCTGCCCGCGCGCCTCAGGGGCCAGCTGGATTGTGTGCTCGCGGCAATGCGCATAGCCCGGACCGTCACGAAACAAACTGTAAGTGGCGAAGCCCAAAACCTGTCCATCCGATTCGGCCACCAGATAGGCAGGACCGCGGGTTTTAATGTCCGCGGCAATGGCATCCACGCTGCGCTCATCGGTGGTGAAGGTCACCAGCGTGTCGCGAATGATCGCGTTGGTGATTGCAACGACTGAGGGGGCGTCTGAAACCTGCGCCGCTCTAATGATCATTCCAACACGCGTGGGCCATGCGGCGTTTCGAACTCGGCCCGCAACGCTGCGGGGCCGGTGTCAAACACCACGTTTTCCAAATCACCCAGCAATCGGGCCAGATCCAGCGCATCGGGGTGGAAGACCACAAGGCGTCGAAGGTGGCACCCGCTGTCCTGCAGCATCTGCGCCGGGTGCAGATCGCCGTGCCATTGAATCAGGGCGGGAAACAGATTGTCGAACGGCAACCTTCCGTTCGGGGGCACCGCCATTTTCCACCTCAACGCGCCACGGGCCAGATCAATCGGCTGCCCCACACCATCAGGAAACATGGACACGGAAGCTTCAATATCCGAAACCCGGCAAATCCAGTTGCTCAGGCGCGGCGCGCCTGCAAACCGGTCAAGGTCGAACCACCGTGTGCGTTCCATCCTGGGCGCCTGTGGGTCGATTGCGATGGCCTCCAGATACAGCCCATCCCGCAACCCTAACAGACGGTTGTGAGTCCCAAAGGCGTCGTGCTTGCCGCCGTCTTGCAGTGACACACCCAAAGCGCCTTCGATGTGTGCAGATGCAGCTTCCAGCGTCTCACCCGCCACTGCCAGATGATCTAGTAACACGTGCATCCTCCCAAAAGATTGCGACCAGACCCACGAAGGGCCTGGTCGCATGTTTCCGTCAAAGACGCCGGATCACAAGATTTTTTGTCGAAAAACCTCGTTGGGCTCACCCCTTGGCTTCGGCAATCAGACGCAGGATATCCTGCGCAGCTTCGGGGATATTAGTGCCCGGCCCAAAGATCGCCTTGACCCCGTGGTCATAGAGGAACTGATAGTCCTGTTGCGGAATCACACCGCCGCAAATGACGATGATATCCTCGGCACCCGCCTTCTTGAGTTCCTCGACCAGCTGCGGCGCAAGCGTCTTGTGCCCCGCTGCCTGCGAAGAGATCCCTACCACGTGCACATCATTGTCCACGGCGTCTTGCGCAGCTTCGGCTGGCGTCTGGAACAGAGGTCCGACGTCCACGTCAAAGCCAATATCCGCAAAGGCGGTGGCGATCACTTTGGCGCCCCGATCGTGGCCGTCTTGCCCCATCTTGACGACCAACAGGCGGGGGCGACGACCTTCCACCTCGGCAAAATCTTCGATGGATTTCTGGATCGCGGCAAAACCTTCGTCGCCTTCGTAGGCCGCACCATAAACTCCTGCCAGGGTTTTCACCTCGGCGCGGTGACGGCCGAATTCCTTTTCCATTGCCATGCTGATCTCTCCTACGGATGCGCGGGCACGGGCGGCCTCGACGGCGGCGGCCAGCAGGTTTCCACCCTCGCGGGCAGTGGTGGTCAGAGCGTCCAATGCCTGTTGGCAGGCTGCTTCGTCCCGCGTTGCGCGGATACGTTCCAACCGCGCGACCTGAGCTTCGCGCACGGCTACGTTGTCGACGTCCAGAATGTCGATCGGGTCTTCCTGTTCCTTGCGGTACTTGTTGACGCCGACGATCACTTCGTCGCCCCGGTCGATCATGGCCTGACGCCGCGCTGCGCTTTCCTCGATCCGCAGCTTGGGCATGCCGGAAGCGACGGCCTTGGTCATGCCACCCATCTCTTCGACCTCTTCCATCAGGGCCCAGGCTTTTTCGATCAGTTCGCTGGTCAGGCTTTCGACATAGTAAGAACCTGCCAGCGGATCGACCACATCGGTCACGCCGGTCTCTTCCTGCAGCACCAACTGCGTGTTCCGCGCGATGCGGGCCGAGAAATCAGTTGGCAGCGCGATCGCCTCGTCCAGAGCGTTGGTGTGCAGCGACTGAGTACCACCCAGAACCGCGCTCATTGCTTCATAGGCGGTGCGGATCACGTTGTTATAAGGGTCTTGTTCCTGCAGCGACACGCCCGAAGTCTGGCAGTGGGTGCGCAGCATTTTGGACCGCTCGGATTTCGCGCCGAAATCTGTCATCACCCGGTGCCACAACGTACGGGCCGCACGCAGCTTGGCGATCTCCATGAAAAAGTTCATGCCGATGGCAAAAAAGAAGGACAAACGACCTGCGAACTTGTCCACGTCCATTCCGGCCTCGGTCGCGGCGCGTACATATTCGCGGCCATCAGCCAGCGTATAGGCCAGTTCCTGCACCAGGTTCGCCCCGGCCTCCTGCATGTGATAGCCCGAGATCGAGATCGAGTTGAATTTCGGCATCTCGTTCGAGGTGAACTCGATGATGTCCGAGATGATCTTCATCGACGGCTCAGGCGGGTAGATATAGGTGTTGCGGACCATAAACTCTTTCAGAATGTCATTCTGAATAGTGCCGGACAGAACCGACTTATCGTGCCCCTGTTCTTCGCCCGCTACGATGAAACTCGCCAGGATCGGAATCACCGCGCCGTTCATCGTCATCGAGACCGAGACCTTGTCCAGCGGGATGCCGTCAAAAAGGATCTTCATGTCCTCGACGCTGTCGATGGCCACACCGGCCTTACCGACATCGCCCACAACGCGCGGGTGGTCACTGTCATAGCCACGGTGCGTCGCCAGATCGAATGCCACCGAAACGCCCTGCTGACCAGCAGCTAGGTTCCGGCGGTAGAAGGCGTTCGATTCCTCGGCCGTCGAAAACCCCGCATACTGACGAATCGTCCAGGGACGCCCGGCATACATCGTCGCCTTCACCCCGCGCGTGAACGGCCCGAAGCCGGGCAGCGACCCCATATGTGGCAGGTCGGCGGTATCGTCCTTCGTATAGAGCGGTTTGACGTCGATGCCTTCCAGTGTCTCCCGGGTCAGGTCTTCCAGCGGGCGACCGCGCAGCTCTTTCTCGGCCAACACCTGCCAGTCCTTCGTATCGGTCATAGCGATATCCTTTTCTCAATTCGGGTCGCGACAGGGCATTCCCTTCGCGATGTGATGCTCTGGGCGCCCAATCCGGTCGCGCTCAAACGCAAGATTTTGAACGCCTCGCGCAATTCACCGGTCGCATTCGTGGGCACAGGGGCTATATTCATTTCAACAGGAGGCCCCATGACACGAACGCTTGCCCTTGTTTTCTCGGCACTATTACCGCTAGCCGCGATGGCTGCCGATGGGTCTGCTCCGGCAGAGGACGAATTCGTCCGCTCTGCTGGTGATAGCGAACTCAGCGAGTTCCTCTGGGTTAATCGGCCCATCGTGGTATTCGCCGACACGCCCGCCGACCCGCGGTTCCAGCAACAGATCGACATGCTGGTCGAGGGCGAAGCAGCCATGCGCGACCGCGACGTGGTCGTACTGACCGACACCGACCCTTCAGCGCGATCACCGATCCGGTCGCAATTGCGGCCACGCGGGTTCCAGATGGTGTTTGTCGACAAGGACGGCGTCGTCAAACTGCGTAAACCGTCCCCATGGAGCGTGCGCGAGATCGGCCGGTCAATTGACAAGACACCCCTGCGTGAACGCGAGATCCGCGAACGGCGCGAGGGAGGCTGAGCGCCTTCGCCACGAACCAAGCGCCCGACGTGAAGCGCCGGGGACCCAGTGCGATATGGCAAAAGCGCGGTCATGATCATTCGAACTCGATGATCACATCGTCCACGGCGAGGCTGTCGCCGGGGCCTGCGTTGATCTTGGCGACGGTACCCTTTTTCTCGGCGCGCAGGATGTTCTCCATTTTCATCGCCTCAACGGTGCACAACGCCTGACCTTCCTGCACTTCCTGCCCCACTTCGACGTCGATCTTTACGATCAGGCCGGGCATCGGGCAGAGCAGCATTTTCGAGGTATCGGGCGGCAGTTTCTCGGGCATCAGCCTGGCCAGAGCGGCCTGATGTGGACGGCGCACATGCACCTTCAGATCCGCGCCCCGGTTGCGAATACGGAACCCGCCCGAGATTTTGCCAACCTTCATGACCAGAGGGCTGCCATCAACGTCCACGACAGCAAGCTGATCGCCCGGCGTCCAATCCGACACAACGCGCAAGCTTTCACCGTCGGCGAACTTGACGGTCGCGCCTTCCTTGTCGGCCTTGACCTTGACGTCGAACTCCTGCCCTTGCAGCGCCACGTTCCAGCGCTTGCCGACCTTGCGTTCGTGGTTGTCCATGCGGCCCGAAACACGCGTGCGGCGGATCTCGGCCACACGATACATCGCCGCGCAGGACGCCGCGATCCGGCGCAGATCAACTGCAGACAGTTGAACGCCTTCAAAACCGTCAGGGTATTCCTCGGCAATAAACGCGGTGGTCATGTCACCGCTGACGAATTTCGGGTGGTCCATCACGGCAGACAGGAACGGCAGGTTGTGGCCGATACCTTCGACCTCGAAACTGTCCAGCGCCACGCGCATCGCCTCGATCGCCTGTTCGCGGGTCGGCGCCCAAGTGCACAGCTTGGCGATCATCGGGTCATAATACATGCTGATCTCGCCGCCTTCATAGACGCCGGTATCGTTACGCACCGCAGCCTCACCTTCAGGCGCGTCGCCCTGCCATTTTCCGTTCACCAACATCGGACCAGCAGCCGTTTCCTGCGGCGGACGATAGCGGGTCAGTCGTCCAATCGACGGCAGGAAGCCGCGATACGGGTCTTCGGCATACAGACGGTTTTCAATCGCCCAACCGGTCAGAGTCACGTCATCCTGAGTGATCGTCAGCTTCTCACCGGCGGCCACGCGGATCATCTGTTCGACCAGATCGACGCCAGTGATCAACTCGGTCACCGGGTGTTCCACCTGCAGGCGGGTGTTCATTTCGAGAAAGTAGAAGTTCTTGTCGCCATCGACGATGAACTCAACAGTGCCAGCGCTGGCATAGTTCACGGCCTTGGCCAGAGCCACAGCCTGTTCCCCCATCGCCTTGCGGGTTTCGGGGTCGAGGAAAGGCGACGGGGCCTCTTCCACCACTTTCTGATTACGGCGCTGGATCGAGCATTCGCGTTCGCCCAGATAGATGCCGTTGCCATGGCTGTCGCACAGGACCTGAATTTCGATGTGTCGCGGCTGGGTCACGAATTTCTCGATAAAGATCCGGTCGTCGCCGAACGAGTTCGCAGCCTCGTTTTTCGAGGATTGGAAACCCTCGCGCGCCTCGTCATCGTTCCACGCGATCCGCATGCCTTTGCCACCGCCACCAGCGCTGGCCTTAATCATCACCGGATAGCCTATTTCGTTTGAGATCTTCACGGCCTCATCAGCGTCTTCGATCAGGCCCATATATCCAGGCACCGTCGAAACCCCCGCATCCTGTGCGATTTTCTTCGAGGTGATCTTGTCGCCCATGCTTTCGATAGCCCCGACCGGAGGACCGACGAACGCCACACCTTCGGCTTCCAGCGCCTCGGCGAATTTCGAGTTTTCAGACAGGAAACCATAGCCGGGGTGAACGGCCTGCGCTCCGCTTTGGCGGATAGCGTCCATCACCTTGTCGATCACGATATAGGACTGGTTCGCGGGTGGGGGCCCAATGTGAACGGCCTCATCCGCCATCGACACGTGCAACGCGTTTCTGTCCGCGTCCGAGTAAATGGCAACAGTGCCAATGCCCATTTTACGAGCGGTCTTGATGACTCGGCAAGCGATCTCGCCCCTGTTGGCGATCAGGATCTTGTTGAACATGGAACGTCCTTTGTCTTGGTGTTCTGGAAACGCAAAACGCCGCCACGGGGCTTGAACCCCACGACGGCGTGTTGCGCGATGACGGTCGGGGCGACGGGCGCCCCGTAGTTTAAGTTAGTAGCAGTTCTTTTGCGTCTTGCAGTAAAGCACGTTGCCCGCGGCACCGACTGCCGCTCCGACGAACGGATCGGCACCCAGGACCGCCGAACCCAGCGCCCCTGCGCCGCCGCCAAGCAAGGCCTGCTCGCCGAACGAGTCGCCACAGGCCGCAAGCCCAGCACAGGTCGCCACGGCAAGGATGATTTTTGAGATTCGCATACGCTCTGCCCCTTTTGGTTTCTTGATGCGTCGGGGCGCTGATGGCGTAAGTGGGGGCTGTTATTCAATAACAGGCCCCCCAAATCTGCATTTTGCGCAGAATTATGCCGCTTTAAGCGCAAAGAGCGCTCAAAGAAAAACGCGGGCGAGGTATTGTGAGTTTCACAAACCTGCCCGCGGAAGGAAGGGGTACGGAATAGTAGGTGCTTGTGCGGCGCAGGCAAAGTAGAGCCGCACGGCTCATTCACATTGCACGGCACAATCAAGGCCGCAAACAAAGTATTGTTTCCAAGAGAGATTCCGGCTGGAATTCGCCCATACGGTGAATTCCCGCGCAAATTTGCGCCGACACGCTGCACCATCGGGTGCGCGAAACCGATGGCCCGCACAGTCACATTGGCGTTACAAAGCTCACCATCGACACCCGTTTCTGCACATGCAGCATCACGGCCTGGCACCGGCCACCGCTTCAAATCTCCGTTCACAGCCGTAGGGTTAACCGATCTGTTCACCCGGCTGTGAAAACTACTGAGCCCTCGCACAATTCTTCTTGAGAAATCACGCGATTCCCATCCCGTTCTCGTGATTTCCCACGCTGACATTTGCGTGAAACCTTGCCCTTGCACTTCTGCACACAAGGGAACACCCACATGATTATAAAGAGAAAAAAGGCATTCCTGCTCGCTGCCTATGCTCTTAGCGTGACCGGTACGCAGGTCTTTGCCCAAGATGCTGAAACTCAGGCTGAACTGGATGCGTTGCGTGCCCGGATCGAAGCGCTGGAATCTACAGGACCGGGCACCACCCCCGGAGAATTCAGGATCGGCAACACCACTTTGGACGTCTATGGCTATGTAAAAGCCGACTTCTTCTATGACTTCGAGTTCGACCAGGGCGACACCGCCTTCGTGAACGTCATCGGTGAGCCTTCGGCAGCCACCGACGGCACCTTCGGCGCCACTGTACGCCAATCGCGGATCGGTTTGCTTACCACCACGCCCAGCGCCATTGGCGACATCGGCGGCCAACTGGAGGTTGACCTTTTCGCCTCGAACGGCACCGCCGAGTTTCGATTGCGCCATGCCAATATCCGAATCGGGGACAATTGGCTGATCGGCCAGTACTGGACCAACTTCCAGCCGCTGGACACCTATCCGACCTCGGTCGAATTCAACGGACCGGTTGGCATCGCTTTCGCCCGTGTTCCACAGGTCCGCTACACCAACAGTTTCGGGACCAACACGTCTTTCGCCGTTTCGGTCGAAGAAAACGTCAGCGGGTCGAACTCGGATGATCCGGTGCTGACCGCCTCGGCTGAATACAATGACGGCACCTATATCGCCCGCGCGTCGGCCCTTTATGGCAAGGCCGAAGGCGGAGGCGTCGAGGTGGACCAGACCGGCTTTACCCTGTCCGGATCGGTGCGTCCGTGGCAGGGCGGGCTGTTTCAGGTCAACTATGTCAACGGAGAGGCCCTTGGCCCCTATCTGATCGGCCTTGGTGATGCTGTTGTTGGCGGTCAGGCCAACGACGTGGATGGATACACCATCGAGTTCCGTCAGGACCTGGGAGAAAAGTGGAATGTCGGCATCGCTTACGGCAAAGAAGACTATGACCTGCCGACCTCGACCGGCACTTTGTCCTTCACCGAGTTGGAGACGATCCACGTCAACGCTTTCTATCAGGCCACCGAGAACCTGACGCTGAGCGCCGAGTACATCTATGGTGAGCGGAACGACGAACCCACGGGCCGGACCTTTGACGGCAACCGTATTCAGGTCGCCGCGCAGCTGAATTTCTGAACGCACTGAACCGCCCTGCCCGCAACTGGGCAGGGTTTTTTCCGAAGGTGCCCCCGGATGGATATGCGCGACAGTGGCCTGCACGGTTCAGCGCACCCCGTCGAAGACATCGGGGAACGACATCCGCGCCGCGTCCACATCAATGATCAGCAAGGCGTCATAGTTGGCCGGATCAAACGGGTCTTCGGCCGGGATCACTTCGCGCTCGAACAGCCAGCTCAGGCGGCCGGCGTCCAGATTGCCACGCTCGAAAGGCTGATCCCCGAAGTTCTGCCACAGCGCTTCCATGAACGCGGTATCCGCACGACGGTCTGCCGGTTTGCGATCACGGAACCGCTCGCGTCGCGTAATCGGCGTGACCCCTTTGGGATTGGCCCGGCGAATGGTGAATTGAAAATCCGTCCCCGGAAGGCGCCCGGGAAAACCGCGGTGCTTCAGCATACCGGCACCTCGCTATTCACTGAGAGTAGGGAAACAGAATCGCCCCTAAATGCAGACGGGATCATATCGCGCACCTCCAAAGCCGCATAGGTATTCAGAAACGCTCTGAGGTGGTGAAAACGGGATTTCATGGTCAGAGCGCCTCCCAGATACATTGGGATTGCTCCAGCCGGTAGGCTTCAAAAAACTGCGTGGCGTCAGGCGCGGATCGCCCGAATTCGACAGGCCGGTCAGACAACGAAATCACGACACGCGCCGGATCAAGCTCATGGTGCGCCAAATAGGCAACCGCTAGGGTTTGGCACAAGTGTTCCATGTCGTTCGAAGCGACATCATAGCCAATTCGTCCAGCGGTGTAGCCGATCTTGGGCGCCACAAAACGGAACCTGACCCACAGCTCGCCCGGGGTGTTGTCCAGCAGAACATCGCTCAGATGCACGGGTTGACCCGACGGAACCGGCAACAGGTTTTCGGGCTGCGCAACAGCGGTAGATGACCATCCCAGACACATCAGAATAAAGGCGCGACCCCAGCCCCGATTGACGCGGGCTCCTCTCTCCGGGGTCGCGCGCGCATGGCTTGTGGCCCGCGCTTTTCTATGTCTGATAAGGTCAGTCATCTATCAGCATTGGTCTCAAAGTCAAACTTCCGCTCGACAGTTACGCCATGATCCGCCGACGGATTGGCCCCCGGCAGGTGGTTCGTTTGGACACCCCTTACAACGGGATATTGTCGTGCTTTTTCCACGGGTTTTTCAGCTGCTTGTTGCGCAGGCTGGCAAACGCACGGGACACACGGCGGCGGGTGGATTGCGGCATGATCACCTCGTCGATGAAGCCACGTTCGGCGGCGACAAAGGGGTTGGCGAACCGGTTCTCGTAATCCTGCGTGTGCTGCGCGATCTTCTCAGCATCGCCCAAATCGGCACGATGAATAATCTCGGTCGCGCCCTTAGCGCCCATCACCGCGATCTCGGCCGTGGGCCAGGCATAGTTGAAATCACCACGCAGATGCTTGGAGGCCATAACGTCATAGGCACCACCATAGGCTTTACGAGTGATCACGGTGACTTTCGGGACGGTCGCTTCACCATAGGCGAACAGCAGCTTGGCACCGTGCTTGATCACACCGCCATATTCCTGCGAGGTGCCCGGCAGGAAGCCCGGCACGTCTACCAGCGTCAAGATCGGAATCTCGAAACAGTCGCAGAAGCGCACGAACCGTGCCGCCTTGCGCGAGCTGTCGATGTCCAGACAGCCAGCCAGAATCATCGGCTGATTGGCTACGACACCTACGGTCTGCCCTTCCAGACGGATAAAACCGGTGATGATGTTCTTGGCGAAATCCTCCTGGATTTCGTAGAAGTCGCCCTCATCCGCCACTTTGGTGATGAGTTCTTTCATATCATAGGGTGTGTTCGGATTGTCGGGTATCAGCGTGTCCAGCGAGGTCTCGATCCGCTCCGGGCTGTCAAAGAACGGGCGCACCGGAGGTTTCTCGCGGTTGTTGAGCGGCAGGAAATCGACCAGGCGGCGCACTTCGGCCATCGCCTCGACGTCGTTTTCAAACGCACCATCAGCAACCGAAGACTTCTTGGTGTGGGTCGAAGCACCGCCCAATTCCTCGGCGGTGACGACCTCGTTGGTGACGGTTTTCACAACGTCAGGGCCGGTCACGAACATGTAGGAGGTGTCTTTGACCATGAAGATAAAGTCGGTCATCGCCGGGCTGTATACCGCGCCACCGGCACAGGGGCCCATGATTACACTGATCTGCGGTACCACGCCCGAGGCCATGATGTTGCGCTGGAACACTTCGGCATAGCCCGCCAGCGAGGCCACGCCCTCCTGGATTCGCGCACCGCCCGAGTCGTTGATTCCAATCACCGGCGCACCGTTCTGGATCGCCATATCCATGATCTTGCAGATCTTCTGCGCGTGGGTTTCCGACAGCGAACCACCAAACACCGTGAAGTCCTGACTGAACACATAGACCATTCGGCCATTGATCGTGCCCCATCCGGTGACCACGCCATCGCCCGCAGTCTTTTGTTTTTCCATCCCGAAATCGGTACAGCGGTGGCTGACGAACATGTCGAACTCTTCAAAGCTGCCTTCGTCCAGCAGCAGTTCGATCCGCTCGCGCGCGGTCAGCTTGCCACGCCCATGCTGCGCGTCGATACGCTTTTGTCCGCCGCCCAGCCGGGCATCGTTGCGGCGGTCTTCAAGCTCGGTAAGGATATCTTTCATGGCGCTCATTCCCTGTGAGATTTCGCGCGACACTATACGCATACGCTTCAGGTCCAAAGCATCTTTCGGCAAATTTGCAAAGTTACCGCAACAAACTTATGGAAAACTGTAAATTTGCTAAGTTTCACAGTGAGACGCAGTCTTGGATAGCATTCCCTGAAACGGTCACTTAACATGTGAACCATGCAGTTTAGTTCTTCCCGGCCGCACCGCTCGCCCCCCACGATATCGACGTTGGTTTTGCTTTCTGGGCTGTCCGCGCTCAGCCTGAACCTGTTCCTGCCCAGCCTGCCGAACATGGCGATACATTTTCAGGCCGACTACAAGGTGATGCAGTTGTCGATTGCGCTGTACCTTCTGGTCAATGCGATATTGCAGATCCTGATCGGCCCGATCGCGGATAAGGCCGGGCGCCGGCCCGTCATGCTGTGGGGGCTGGCATTGTTTCTGATCGCAACTCTGGGCTGCATCTTCGCCCCGAGCATCGAAGTTTTTCTGGCCTTCCGGATGTGCCAGGCCATCGTGGTAGTCGGCATGGTGCTCAGCCGGGCGGCGGTGCGCGACCTGTACGATCAGGATCAAGCAGCCTCAATGATAGGCTATGTCACGATGGGCATGGCGGTTGTGCCCATGATTGGTCCGGCGATTGGTGGTCTGCTGGAAGAGAGCTTTGGTTGGAAGGCCAATTTCTGGCTTCCCTTTGCATTAGGTGTAATGACACTGGCGCTGACCTACGTCGACTTTGGCGAAACCTCGGCCAAGAGCGGCAAAACGCTGATACAGCAGTTCCGCGAATACCCGGAATTGCTGCGCTCCCCCCGGTTCTGGGGCTATTCGCTGTCGTCCGCCCTCTCCTCTGGCGCATTCTTTGCCTATCTGGGCGGGGCCCCCTTTATCGGCACCGAACTCTTTGGCCTCAGCGCCGCGCAGGTCGGTATCTATTTCGGCGCGCCAGCGATTGGGTATTTCTTCGGCAATTTCGTCAGCGGGCGCTATTCGACCCGCTTTGGCGTCAACCGGATGGTGTTTTGGGGGTGTTTGCTGAACGCAATCGGCGTTGCTCTGTCAGCTATCCTGTTTCTGGCTGGCTTTGGAACGGCACTCAGCTTTTTTGGCTTCATGACCTTTGTGGGGATCGGAAACGGCATGACAATTCCCAATGCCACTTCAGGCGCATTGTCGGTACGCCCTCATCTTGCCGCCACCGCTTCGGGACTGAGTGGCGCGATCATGCTGGGCGGCGGTGCTGGTCTCAGCGCCCTGGCTGGAACCCTTCTGACCCACGAAACCGGAGCGATGCCACTGCTTTGGCTGATGCTGGCGACATCCGTTTTGGCAATCTGCGCCATCGTTTCGGTCATCCGCCGCGAACGGAAATTGGGCCTGTAACACGGCTTGCACCGATTGGTTTGCAAAGTTAGCCTGCGACAACAGAAAAGTTGCAAAGGCACGCCATGGCCACCCAAAAGCTTTATGCTGGCGCGAAACTGCGCGAAATGCGCACGCGCCTGACCCTGACGCAGAAAGAATTCGCCACAAAACTGGGCGTTTCTCTGCCCTACCTAAACCAGATGGAAAACAACAACCGTCCGATCTCGACCACGGTTGTTCTGGCGCTGGCGCAAGAATTCGGCATGGATGTGACCGAACTGAGCACCGGCGACAGTGAGCGTCTGGTCTCGGACATGCGAGAGGCGCTGGCTGACCCGGTGTTCGACGACATGCCCCCGCTGGCCGATCTACGCCTCACTGCCTCAAACGCCCCTGCTCTGGCCCGTGCATTCATCGCCTTGCACAGAACCTATCGCCAAACTCACGAACGGCTTGCCTCTCTGGACGAGGCCCTGGGCCGTGAAGACGCGCAAATTCAGGCCAGCCCGTGGGAGGAAGTGCGCGATTTTTTCCATTACTGCGACAACTATATCGACGCTGTCGATCGCGCCGCCGAGCGGTTTTCAACCCGCGCCGAAGAAGCCGGCGGTATTCGCGCCGCAGCGATCAACAGCCTCGGTGAGCGCGGCATTCGGGTGCAGTTCGTGCATATTTCCGAGACTCGGAAATACGATGCTGACAGCAAAACGCTGCAGCTCTCATCCCGAACGGCACCGCAAACACAGGTGTTTCAACTGCTGCTGCAGGTGGCGCTGATCAGCCAGGACAAGCTGCTCGACGCGACGCTGGACTTCGCCAAGTTTCAAAGCGACGAGGCCCGGTCCATCGCCAAAATCGGCCTGGCCAACTATTTCGCTGGGGCCTCGCTGATGCCCTATGATGCGTTTCTGACCGCCGCGCAGGAGTACCGCCACGATCTCGAGCTTCTCAGCAATCGATTCGGAGCATCCATTGAACAGGTGGCGCACCGGCTTTCGACACTGCAGCGTCCCGGCGCCAAGGGCATCCCATTCTTTTTTGTGCGCGTCGATCAGGCCGGGACCATCACCAAGCGCCACTCGGCCACGCGCCTGCAATTTGCCCGGTTTGGCGGCGCCTGCCCCCTTTGGAACGTCCACCGTGCTTTTGAAACACCCGGCCACTTCCTGCGGCAACTGGCGGAAACACCGGATGGTGTCCGCTATATCTCATTGGCAAGGGATGTGTCGAAATCGGGTGGTTCTTACGGCGCGCCCGTGCGCCGTTATGCCATCGCCCTAGGGTGCGAAGTCCGTCACGCCGAGGCGCTGGTCTACGCTGATAACCTCGATATCACCAACGCAAGCGCTTATGAACCCATTGGCATTTCCTGCCGTATCTGCGAGCGGCAAAACTGCCACCAACGCTCGGTTCCGCCTCTGGAACGCCGCCTGTCCATTGACGCCCATACCCGCGGCACCCTGCCCTACGAAGTCACCTGACTATATCCGGCCGGAAAATGCCCCGGGGAAGCCGCAGTCCGTCGCGACGGGGGCAGAGCCCCCGCCCTTGGGTCTTAAGCCTTGGACAGGATCGACCAGATCTCATCTTTAAGTGCAGCGCGCTTCTTGCGCAGCTCGCCTTCGGCCAGATCTTCCATCGGTTCGATGTTGGTTTCCGCGCGGTGTACGACGCGGTTAACTTCGTGATACTCATCCGCCAGGCGGGCAAAATGTGCATCCGATTGCTTGAGCTGGCTCATCAGTTCGACTTTTTCCGGAAACTCTTCGGCCAGTTCATGCGGGGTGTGGGACATTCCTGTTCGCTCCTAAAATATGTCGTTGCGATTCAGGTCTAGACATGTTTCCCACACCCCGCTTTGACGCGGATCAAATCACCGCTGGGCAGTCGCCCATGCCGGGTGAATCCACGGGCGATCATTGGCCTTTGGCAAGGCTTCTTTACCCAGCAGGTGATCCGACATCTTCTCGCCCACCATGATCGACGGCGCGTTGAGGTTGCCGTTGGTGATTTGCGGAAAGATCGAGCTATCGGCGACCCGCAGCCCGTCTACACCAATCACCCGACCCTCTGCATCAACAACCGCGTTTTTGTCATCGGCCCGCCCCATACGACAGGTGCCGCAGGGGTGATAGGCGCTTTCGGCATGTTCGGCGATGAACCCGTTCAGTTCTTCATCGCTCTGCACGTCCGTTCCCGGTTGGATTTCCTTTCCAGCATAGGGTTTGAACGCATCCTGCCCGAAAATCTCGCGGGTCAGACGGATACACTTGCGGAAATCCTCCCAATCTTGCTCGTGGCTCATGTAGTTGAACCGGATCTCCGGTGCGTCCTCAGGGTTGTCCGAACGCAGCGTAACCGCCCCGCGCGATGGCGAGCGCATCGGCCCCACATGCGCCTGGAACCCGTGCCCTTCCGCCGCGGCCTGGCCGTCGTAACGCACAGCTATGGGCAGGAAGTGATACTGGATATCCGGATACTCGACACCCGGGTTCGAACGGATGAAGGCCGCGCTTTCGAACTGGTTCGACGCACCAAGGCCGGTCTTGGTGAACAGCCACTGCGCCCCGATCAGACCTTTGCTGACCAAGTTCCAATGCTTATACAGCGTGATCGGCTGCAGCGAGGCCTGCTGGATGTAAAGCTCCAGATGGTCCTGCAGGTTCGCGCCCACACCGGGACGATCCGCGACAACTTCGATCCCGTGGTCGGCCAGATGCGCTGCCGGACCGATCCCCGACAGCATTAGCAACTTGGGTGAGTTGATCGAGGACGCGGCCAGAACCACCTCGCGCCGAGCACGGATGACTTCCTTTTTGCCGCCACGGATCAACTCAACGCCTGTCGCACGGCCACCCTCCATCACGACCCGAGACGCCAAGCCGCGCACGACTTCGCAATTGTCACGCTTGAGGGCGGGCTTTAGATAAGCATTTGCCGCCGACCAGCGCCGCCCTTTCCAGACGGTCTGCTCCATCGGGCCAAAGCCTTCTTGCTTTTCACCGTTATAGTCGCCGGTGACCTCATACCCCGCCTGCTGGCCCGCATCGACAAACGCCTTAAACAGAGGGTTCTCACGCGGGCCGCGTGATACGTGCAGCGGGCCGTCTTTACCGCGCCATTCGGGATCTCCGCCATGGCCGCCATCATGCCAGGTCTCCATGCGCTTGTAGTACGGAAGAACATCGGCGTAAGACCAGCCATCCGCGCCCATTTCAGACCAGGTATCAAAGTCGCGCGCGTGGCCGCGCACATAGACCATACCGTTGATCGAGGACGACCCACCGATCACCTTGCCGCGTGGGCAAGCCAGACGGCGGTTGTTCAGATGCGGTTCGGGCTCAGACTCATAACCCCAGTCATACCGCGCCATGTTCATCGGATAGCTCAGCGCAGCGGGCATCTGGATGAACGGTCCAGCGTCGGTGCCGCCATGTTCGATCACCAGAACTGAGGCCCCGGCCTCGCTCAGGCGGTAAGCCATCGCGCAGCCTGCGGACCCTGCGCCAACGATGACGAAATCTGCTTCCATATTCAGGTCTCCATAGCCCGCCGAACCACGTTTGGAACTGTTCGGCAGGAGTAATTCTCAAAAACGAAGAGGTTATTCGCCGCGCGGGAAGCGCTGGCTTTCCTCGACAGTGTTCAGATCCATATGATTGCGCATGTAGCGTTCGGACGCTTTCTGCAGCGGCTGGTAGTCCCACGGGTAGTAACCACCCTGCCGCAACGCCTCGTACACGACCCAGCGACGGGCCTGGCTGGCCCTTATTTCTGCGTCGAACTGATCCAAATCCCAGCGGGCCTCGGATTTCGCACGCAGCGATTCCAGCGTTCCGGCATGCGCGGGGTCTTCGGCGAGGTTCACCTGTTCCAGCGGGTCGGCCTCAAGATCAAACAACTGATCGGGGTCCAGCGCACAACGGTTGTACTTCCACTTGTCATAGCGCAGCGAAACCAGCGGGGCGTAGGACGCCTCGGCTGCGTATTCCATCGCCACCGGCGTGGTCCGCCCACCACCTTGCGCCAAAGGCACTAGGTCTTCACCATCAGTCCACGGCGCTATCTCGGCCATGTCCACGCCCGCCAGCGCGCCCAAAGTAGGTGTCACGTCAATCGTCGAAACCGGCGTGTCGATACGCCCTGCAGGCATACCCGGTGCCGAGATCATCAGCGGCACGCGCGACGAGCCTTCGAAGAAGGTCATCTTGAACCACAGGCCGCGCTCGCCCAGCATATCGCCGTGATCCGAAACGAAGAGGATGATCGCTTCCTGCCGCGTGGTTTCCAACACCTCGAGAATCTCGCCGATCTTGTCGTCCAGATACGAGATGTTGGCGAAATACGCGCGGCGGGACTTGCGGATATCTTCCTCAGTGATGTCGAAACTGCGCCAGTCGTTGGCGTCGAAGATGCGTTTGGAATGCGGGTCCTGGTTGTCATAACCCAGGTCTGCGACCTCGGGCAGCAAGTGTTCGCAATCCTCATAGAGGTCCCAGTATTTCCGGCGCGCAACGTAGGGGTCGTGCGGATGGGTAAAGCTGACAGTCACACACCACGGGCGGTCATCATTGCCACGCGCCAGATCATAGAGCTTGGCTTTGGCGTGATAGGCAACCTCGTCGTCGTACTCCATCTGGTTCGAGATTTCTGCCACACCCGCGCCAGTCACCGAACCCATGTTGTGATACCACCAGTCGATCCGCTCACCCGGCTTGCGGTAATCGGGAGTCCAGCCAAAGTCGGCGGGGTAGATGTCGGTGGTCAGGCGGTCTTCGAACCCGTGTAGCTGATCAGGGCCGACGAAATGCATCTTACCCGACAGGCAGGTGTAATAGCCTGCGCGACGCAGATGGTGCGCATAGGTGGGGATGTCACTGTTGAACTCAGCGGCGTTGTCATAAACGCCGGTGCGTGAGGGCAACTGGCCGGACATGAAGCTAGCCCGCCCGGGCGCACATAACGGCGAGGCCGTGTAGGTGTTGGCAAACCGTGTCGATCTCTCGGCCAGTTTCTTCAGGTTCGGAGCATGCAGCCAGTCTGCGGGACCGTCGGGAAAGAGGGTTCCGTTGAGCTGATCCACCATCAGGATCAGAATGTTAGGTTTTGTCATTTTTCAGCCTCGAGCAGAGTGTTGAGAACACGCATCGCGTGTTGCACGGCCAGTTGGGGGTCTTCAGGCGCGCTGAGCGCGGCGCGAATATACAACCCGTCGATCAGAGCGATCATATTCTCGGCCGCTTCGACCGGGTCCTTCATCAATGGGCGCAGGGCGTCAATCAGATTGGACCGGATACGCGACTGATAAATCTGCCATAGACGCAGGGCTTCGTCGTTTGTCTGAGCCAGAACGTAAAACGTCATCCACGCGGCGATAACATCAGGCGTAAAACAGGATGGTGCAAAGGAGGCGCGGATGATGGCCTGCGCCCGCTCCTTCGGCGCAGCAGTTTTTAGCTCGCCCCGGGTCTCGGCACCAAAATCAGACAGGATGCGTCGCATCGCGGCCAGAAAAATCTGATCCTTGCCGCCAAAATAGTGATGCGCCAGGGCGCTGGACATTCCGGCCCGCTTGGCAATTTGGCTGACGGTTACGTCAAGGGACTTCTTCGACCCAAGCTCGGCAATTGTCGCGCGAACGATAGCGTCGCGACGGATTGGCTCCATTCCGAGTTTCGGCATAGCTGTCCTCTCCCAACGTTAAGTGGGGAAAACGCTACGGGGTTTTTATTGACTCGTCAATTAATAACCACTTTGACGCGCTGAATGTCGCTATAGTTTGGGCGCAATACTGGGGGTGGTCAGGTAGCTGCGGTTCAAAATCGCCTCGCGCCAGGCGATGAAGCTGACGGCCGACAGGATCAGCGAGCCGCCCGCGACAACCCAGATGTCGATGCTTTCATGAAAGACCAGTGCACCCAGCAACGTGGCCCAGATCAGTTGCAGGAAGGTTACCGGCTGCGTAACCGCCACCGGTGCCGCTTTCAGCGCAATCGTCATGAAATAGTGGCCCGCCGTGGCAAAGCTGGCGACCAGAAACAGTACGCCCAGGTCGCGCAGGCTTGGCGGTGTCCAGACGGCCACCGCAAACGGGATCAGGGCAATCGTCACCCACATCGACATATGTGCGACAACAACTGAAGGTGGAATATCCCGTACAAGCGCCTTTGCAATCAGATACGAGCCGCCGAGCGCCAGAGACGTGCCCAGCATGGCCAGGTGACCTGCCGAAACTTCGCGGAATCCGGGGCGCAGGATGATGAGGACGCCGACAACTGCAACACAGATCGCCGCTATCCGGCGAAAAGCCAGTTTCTCTCCTAAAAACAACGCCGCGCCCAAAGTCACATAGACGGGCGTCATGTAGTTCATCGCCGTGACCTCGGCCAAGGGGATCTGCGTCATCGAGAAAAACCACAGCATCACAGCCACGGCATGCACGATCCCGCGCACACCGAACAGGGTCAAATGTCGGCGTGTCAGGTGCGTTGTCAGAACAAGCTTCAGGGCTGGAAGCAGAAAGATCAGACCAAAGACGAACCGAAGAAACGCCGCCTGAATCGGGTCCATCGTCGAACCCAGCGACTTGACCAGCGCGGTCATGACAACAAAGGACACCCCGGCGGCAAACATCCAGAACATGCCCACCAGGGGGCGATATGCGGGCGCATGAGTTGTCATGTTAACGGTTGAACACCGAAACCCCGACCGGGGCAACCCATCACATAGCCACGAGTTTGAGAGCAATCCCCAGCATGACCACGCCGATCACCGCGTCCAGAACCTGCCAGGCTCGCGGCTTGGCAAAGACAGGGGACAGGATGCCTGCCCCGTAGCCGAGGGAAAAGAAGAACACGAAGCTAGACAGCATTGCGCCCAGCGCAAAGGCCAGCCGATCATCATACTGAGCCGAGATCGATCCGATCAGCACGACCGTGTCCAGATAGACGTGCGGGTTCAGCCAGGTGAAGGCCAGAACCGTCAGCAGGACGGACCTCAGGCTGGCGCGCTGCCCCTCGGCCACATCCATCACCGCTCCCCCACGCCATGCTGATTGCAGGCTGCGCAGGCCGTACCACGTCAGGAAAATTGCCCCGCCGTATCGCATCACCGTTTCAAACCAGGGCGCTGCCGCCGCCAGCGCGCCGAACCCCGCGACACCTGCTGCGATCAGAATGGCGTCCGACACTGCACAGGTCAGGCACAGGGGCAGCACATGTTCGCGCCGCAACCCCTGACGCAGCACAAAGGCATTCTGCGCACCTATGGCTAGAATAAGGCTGAAGCCCAAAGCAAAGCCTGCGATCAGGGATGTAGACATGTGACCTCCTGTGGTTCCGAGGTATTGACTACGGGTATTGCCGCCCTCTATCAAATTAAAGATGTTGACCTCAGTTAAGTTTGGCTAATGTTGCTCGATCCCAATCACCTTTCGGCACTGTCTTCCATCCTGCGCCATGGCAGCTTTGAGGCAGCCGCTGCCGAGCTGGCCGTGACGCCCTCGGCCATTTCGCAACGGATCAAGGCGTTGGAGGATCGCGTGGGTGCCGCCCTGATCCATCGCGGCACGCCGTGCACAGGCACTCCGGCGGGGTTGCGTATCGCTCAACATGCAGAGGATATCGGGCTTCTTGAGGCAAAACTGGCCCGGGAACTGACCTTGGATCAAGCGACTGGTCCTGCACGAGCCCGTGTGGCGGTTCCCGCTGACGTATTGGCGACGTGGTTCATCGATGCAATGGCACAGGTTGACGGAATACTGTTCGATCTGGTGGTCGACGATCAGGACCATTCCGCAGAATGGTTGCGGCGCGGAGAGGTCAGCGCCGCCATCACGGTGGGCAGTCAACTGGTTGCAGGCTGCGATTCCTCTGATTTGGGGGCACTGCGTTACATCGCAACCGCAAGCCCAGGTTATATGCGCAAGTGGTTCGCCGATGGGGTGAACGCGCGCACGCTGGCCCGGGCACCTTGCCTGACCTTCAACCGCAAGGACAGCCTGCAGAAATCATGGATCACCGAACAGACCGGCCAAAGCATTAAACCGCCCTCGCATTTCCTGCCCTCACCACAGGGCTTCGTGGGCGCAGCAATGGCCGGGATGGGTTGGGGCATGAACCCGATCGGGCTGGCACAGCAGGCGCTAGATGACGGAAGGTTGGTTCCCCTGCTACACAATGCGCCCCTTGACGTGCCTCTGACATGGCAAGTGGGCCGCATTCTTTCCGCTGCGCTGGCCCCGCTGAGTGATGCAGTCAGACGGGTTGCAACGCAGGCACTCCTGCCAACTCAGCCCTGACTGGGCGTGTCAGGTCGGCTCAGACTTTTTCACGTTGGGTAAAACCACCCGGTAACAGGTAATAGCGGCAAACAAGCTGACGAGAACAATGAAGAAAATGGCCCAAGCAACTTCGTGCATATGAGCGATGGCAGCCAATGCGGCCGACAGGATGACCGCCGTGATCCGACAGATGCTTTTGATCGCAGCGGCCCCTTTGACGCGCTGATCCTTGGGGGCCACGTCCAAAAAGTACAGCTTTCTCGCCCCGCTGATGCCCGTCACGGCCACCGTCACGATGAACAACGCCACCGCATGAAGATGCACCGCGTGATCGACCCCCAGAAAATGCACCACCAACAATGCGCCTCCGGTAACGGCCACCATCAGGTTGCCCACCACCATCACGGCCCGGTGCGACTTCATGTTCACCAACTGCCACAACGGAGCTGAGACCAGATACCCTGACGCGGATGAGATGATCATGGCTGTCAAACCTTTGGCTGACGCGTGATGCGCCTCGGCCGCGATCAGGGCAAAGAACGGCACCGAAAGGGACACCACCACCAATGGTATGCGCATGACCATGTAGTGGCGGAACCAAGCTTGATCGAACATGGCCAAAATATCGGTGAAGTTTTCAAAGAATTTCCGTTTCCGCGCTGACGGCGCGCCGGCGTTAGTTGGTGCGTCCTTGTCGATCTCGGACATTGCCAGAATGCACAGGCCCGACAGAACGAAGAACGTGACCGAAACGGCAATCACCGCAGAATGGCGTGAAAAGGGCGGGTTTTCCTTGGTGATCTCATGCACCAGCAACACCAATCCGATGGCCCCCAACCCGCCAATGCCAAGCTGCAAGTAGTGCAAGACCATCCGCGACTTGGAATGTACGTGGTCGCCGAGCAGGTCGGTATACATCAACGACTGAATCTCTTCGATCAGACCAATCAGAAAAAACGCCGCGACGAAAGCCATTCCGATGGCTGGAACCACCCCGGTCGACGCGACCACCACCGCCATGACAAGGCAGGCACCGATGGCAATTTCAGTCAGGGCAATCCCGCGTTTCTTCCGATCCCGCGCCGCAATTGGCTGCGCCAGGAACACGTCCGAGATCATGCTGCCGACCATTCGGACCGACACCAGTCCCCCGGCAATGAACATTGGCAGTTCCAGCGAAACGGCCAGAAACGGAAGAACCACGGAGGGGCTGCCTAGTGTCCACGCAACCTGAGACAGGATACTTTGCCCGGCCAGAACCGGAATATTTCGTTTGGGTGCGGTGTCCGTCATGCGCTCATTTGGGTCATCTACGCTGCGAAGAGAACTGCCTGGCTGCAAGCCTATAGGGATACGGGCCACCGGCCAAGAACCACATGAGTCGCAAAAGAAAAACCCGGCCAACGGCCGGGTTTTCAAAGACTGCTATCTGGCGCGTGTCAGAGCTGCGCCATGACCTCGTCCGTGGCTTCGAAGTTGGTAGTAACGCGCTGCACGTCATCGTCGTCTTCCAACGCATCGACCAGCTTCATCAGCTTTTGCATGTCGTCCAGACCCAACTCGGTCGTGGTGGTAGGTTTCCAAACCAACTTGGTCGACTCGGTCTCGCCCAGCGCTGCTTCCAACGCGTTCGAAACGTCATTCAGGTCGGTATCGGCGCACCAGATGATGTGACCTTCTTCCGAGCTTTCGACGTCTTCGGCACCCGCCTCGATGGCTGCTTCGAACACGGTGTCGGCATCACCCACGGATGCAGGGTATACTACCTCACCCTTGCGTTCGAACATGAATCCGACCGAGCCGGTCTCGCCCAGATTGCCACCGTTCTTGGAAAAGGTCGAACGCACGGTCGAGGCAGTCCGGTTGCGATTGTCGGTCATCGTCTCGACGATGACAGCGACGCCATTGGGGCCATAGCCCTCGTACCGGATTTCTTCGTATTCGTCGCCTTCACCTGCAACAGATTTTTTGATCGCGCGGTCGATGACGTCCTTGGGGACCGAATTCGACTTGGCCTCTTTGACAGCCAGACGCAGGCGCGGGTTCTTGTCGGGATCGGGGTCGCCCATTTTGGCAGCGACGGTGATCTCTTTCGACAGTTTGGAAAACAGCTTGGACCGCGCGGCGTCCTGACGCCCCTTGCGGTGCTGGATGTTGGCCCATTTGGAATGGCCTGCCATGTTGCGTCCTCGTAATAGTGATTGCGTATTCGGCGCTCATATAGACGTTTGCAGGGCATAGGATCAAGAGAGCGGCTTGTTCAAGACCGCCTTGTGGGTATGGTGGCGGCATGACGACAGACCAGATTATTCTTTTTGCCCTTTTCGCAACTGTATTTGGAATGCTTCTTTGGGGGCGCTTCCGTTATGATCTCGTAGCCTTTTCCGCGCTGTTGATTGGTGTCGTACTTGGGGTGGTACCCGTCGATAACGCCTTTGCCGGGTTTGGCCATCCAGCGACCATAATCGTAGCCTTGGTCCTTGTGGTCTCGGCCGGGTTGGTCCGTTCCGGCGCCGTGTTCCTGATCACCCGCACATTGGTCGATGCCTCGCGGGGCCTCGGTGCGCATATCGCGCTGATGGGTGGGATTGGCGCAGTCTTGTCGGCCTTCATGAACAATGTGGCCGCATTGGCCCTGCTAATGCCAGTCGATATCCAGACCGCGCGCAAGGCTGGGCGGTCAGTGGGCTTGACCCTGATGCCGCTTAGCTTTGCCACCATTCTGGGCGGCATGGCGACGTTAATCGGTACGCCGCCGAACATCATTATCGCTTCAATTCGGCAGGAAACACTGGGCGAGCCGTTCAGGATGTTCGACTTCGCCCCCGTCGGTGGATTGGCGGCAATAGCCGGGCTGGCCTTTGTGTCGCTGATCGGATGGCGATTGATCCCGAACCGCGGGCCGCAGAAGGAGACTTCGGAGGCGCTGGCCGAGTATATTGCCGAACTGACCATCCCGCCGGAGTCGGCCCATATCGGCAAGCGGGTCAGCGAGCTTTATGAGGCCGCCGAAAAATCCGACGTCGCCATCATCGGCCTGATCCGCGATGGCAAGCGGCGTTATGGCCGATCCGCCCATGCGACGCTTAAACAGGGCGACGCGCTGGTGTTGGAAGCCCGGCCCGAGGCACTGGATGAATTCCGCGCCGCGCTAAACCTCGACTTTTCGGACACACGCCGTCAGGAATTGCTGACCGCCGAGGGCGATGGGCTGGAGGTGATTGAGGTCGTCGCCCCCGAAAGCGCCCGTATTACCGGGCGCACTGCGCAGGGGCTGGGTCTGGCATGGCGTCAAAGCACTGTGCTGATGGGTATCTCACGCCAGGGCCGTCGCATCACCGAACAGGTCCGCAAGACCGAGGTTGAGGCCGGCGATATCCTTCTTCTTCTATGCCCGCGCGACCGCAGCGCCGATGTGACCGAATGGTTGGGTTGCCTGCCACTGGCCGAGCGCGGGCTGAACGTCACCGCCAATGACAAGGCGTGGCTGGCCATCGGTCTGTTCGCCGCCGCCGTTCTGGCAGCCAGCGTCGGGCTGATCTACCTGCCAATTGCATTGGGGTTGGTCGTGGTCGCCTATGTCCTGACCAAAATCATGCCAATCGCCGATCTCTATAACCATATTGAATGGCCGGTCGTTGTGCTGCTGGGTTCAATGATCCCATTGGGCAGCGCGTTAGAAACCTCGGGCGGTACCGAACTGATCGCCAATGCGCTGGTGCAACTGACCGACGGCTTGCCCGCCTGGGCCATTCTGACAGTGCTGATGATCGTCACAATGACCCTGTCGGATGTTCTGAACAATACCGCCACCGCCATCGTCGCCGCCCCGGTCGGCATTCAGATGGCGCGCACGCTTGAGGTCTCACCGGATCCGTTCCTGATGACGGTCGCCGTGGCGGCCTCAGCCGCGTTCCTCACCCCCATCGGACACAAGAACAATACGCTGGTCCTTGGCCCGGGCGGCTATCGCTTTGGCGACTATTGGCGGATGGGGCTGCCGCTGGAAATCCTCATCGTCGCGGTTTCCATCCCCGCCATTCTTGTCTTTTGGCCGCTTTGACGGGTAAAGGCACTGCATGAAACGATTTCTGATCCTGCAACTGCGCCCTGAGACCGAGGCGTCGGATGCCGAATACGCCTCGATCCTGGACAAGACCGGCATGTCGCCGGACCGGACCCACCGCATCCGTCTGGATCGCGAGGACCTGCCCGAAGGGCTAGACGTCACCGCCTATGCCGGAGTGATCGTCGGCGGCGGCCCCGGTTGCGTCAGTGACGATCCCGCTAGAAAGTCTGCGATGGATGCCCGCATCGAAGCCGCCATCATGGGCCTGATGCCGCAGATCACCGCAAAGGATCACCCGTTCATGGGCTGTTGCTATGGCCTGGGTATTCTGGCAGCACACCTGAACGGAGACGTCAGCAAGGACCAGTTCGGAGAACCCGTCGGCCCCTCGACCTGCCACCTTACCGAGGACGGCGCCCGCGACCCGTTGACCGCCGGGCTGGACCAGACCTTCGACGCTTTCGTTGGCCACAAAGAGGCTGTGCAGACCCTGCCTGCCGGGTGCGTTCACCTTGTGGCCTCGGACCCTTGCCCGTTTCAGATGATCCGCTGGGGCCAGAACGTCTATGCCACGCAGTTCCACCCCGAGGCCAACGCGCAGGATTTCGAAGAACGCATCAATATCTACAAACACCACGGCTATTTCCCGCCTGACGACGCGCAGCGCCTGATCGATATCTGCCACGCGGCCGACGTTACCCAGCCCGGCGAAATTCTGCGCCGTTTTGCTCAGCGCTATGCGTGACCCAACGGCGCGGTTGCCTCAAACTTCGCCCCTCGCATAGGCTGGTCCGAACGGCTTTGGGAGGAGTTGTTCTTGGATCTGCTTATCAATGTCGGCCTGCCGCTGTCGCTGGCCATTATCATGCTGTCTCTGGGTATCGGGCTGCATATTGCCGATTTTCGCCGAGTTCTGACTCGGGGTTACCCTTTCGCCATCGGCGCGCTGAGTCAGGTGGTACTGCTGCCGATTGCAGCTTTCTTCACCGTCAAGCTGTTTGCCCTGCAGCCCGAGATTGCCGTGGGCTTCATGCTGCTCAGCTTTTGCCCCGGCGGTGTGACCAGTAATATCCTGACAAAATTGGCCAAGGGAGATGTTGCACTGTCGGTCAGTCTGACCGCCGTGATCAGCCTGCTGTCGATGATGACCGTTCCTGTCTTGGCCGCTTGGTCGATCAATCACTTCATGGGGGAAGACGCACCCGAGGTCTCGATCGCAGGTCTGGCGGTCGCCATGTTCCTGATCACCACCCTGCCCGTGGCCATCGGCGTCAGTATTCGCCATTTCGCGCCAACGTTCGCAGAAGGGATCGACGCACCGCTATCCAAAGTTTCGACTGTCCTTTTTGTCCTGATTGTCCTCGCGGCGCTGGCCGGGAACTGGCGGTTGTTCATCGACAACCTTGGGATCATGGGTGCTGGGCTGGTCACTTTGAACATCGCTCTGCTTGCAATCGGGTTGGGGCTGGCGCGTGCCGCGAAACTGTCGTGGAATGAAAGTAAGACAGTCTCAATCGAAACTGGCATCCAGAACTCGACGTTGGGGATCACTCTCGCGGCGCTTATCACGGGTACCGACAGCGGATTCAGCCCGCTGGCCCTGCCCTCGGCCGTATACGGTATCATGATGTATGTCGTGGCCCTGCCGTATATCGCCTGGCTTCGCAGCCGCTGAAAGGACAAGACATGACCAACAATACTGCTGATGCTATCGTTGTGGGCGCCGGGCTGGCTGGGCTGGCCGCTGCGGCTGAACTGGGGGATCGCGGCAAGAAGGTGATCGTGCTGGATCAGGAACCCGAGCATTTTCTGGGCGGACAGGCGTTCTGGAGCCTTGGCGGGCTGTTCATGGTCGACACCCCGGAACAGCGGCGGATGGGCATCAAAGACAGTCACGATCTGGCGCTCCGCGACTGGATGGGCAGCGCGCAGTTCGACCGCGCTGAAGATGCCTGGCCGCGCAAATGGGCCGAAGCTTATGTTGAGTTCGCAGCCGGTGAAATGCGTCCTTGGTTGCACGAGATGGGTCTGCGCTGGTTCCCAATCGTAGGCTGGGCGGAACGCGGCGGGTCCTATGCGGATGGTCACGGCAACTCGGTGCCACGGTTTCACATCACATGGGGCACCGGACCGGGCGTTCTGAAACACTTCATCCGCCGTGTGCAGAACCATGTCAGCGCCGGGCTTATTGAACTGAAATTCCGCCACCAGGTCAGCCATATCATCATGCAGAACGGCGGCGCCAAGGGTGTGTCGGGCGAGATTCTGGCCGATGACACTGCCGCTCACGGAGCAAAGACCAACCGCGATGAGGTGGGTGAGTTCGAGGTCTATGCGCCCTCGGTCATCGTCACCTCGGGCGGGATCGGTGGCAATTTCAAAATGGTGCGCAAGAACTGGCCCCGCGACCGGCTGGGCCAGCCGCCCAAGGATATGGTGGCGGGCGTACCCTTTCATGTCGATGGTCGTATGATCGGCATCAGCGAAAAGGCTGGTGGCCACGTGATCAACGGCGACCGGATGTGGCACTACACTGAAGGTGTGCGCAACTGGAACCCGATCTGGCCCTCGCATGGTATCCGCATTCTGCCCGGCCCCAGCTCAATGTGGTTCGACGCACAAGGCAATCGGCTGAAACCGCCCTGTATGCCGGGATTCGACACGCTGGGCACCTTGAGAGAAATCCTGAAAACCGGTCATGAATACAGCTGGTTTGTGCTGACCCAGAAGGTGATCAAGAAGGAATTCGCCCTGTCCGGCTCGGAACAGAACCCCGACATGACCGATGGCGGCTGGCGCGAGGTGCTGTTCCAGCGCGTCCTGACGGGTTCAAAAGCCACCGCACCGGTTGAGGCCTTCAAGGAACACGGTGAGGATTTCATCGTCGCCAATACCCTGACCGAGCTGGTCAGTGGCATGAACCAGTTGGGCGGCGGTCTGATCGACGAATCTCACCTGCGCGCCCAGATCGAGGCGCGGGATAGTCAGGTCGACAACCCCTTCACCAAGGACGCGCAGATGGCGGCCATTCTGGCCGCGCGCAATTATCGGGGGGATAAGCTGATCCGCACCGCCAAGCCGCACAAATTCCTTGATCCGGCCAATGGCCCGCTGATCGCGGTGAAGCTGCACGTGCTGACACGCAAGACGCTGGGCGGGCTGCAAACCAATCTCGACAGCCAGATGATCGGCGCGGATGGTCAGGTCGTCCCCGGCCTGTTCGCGGCCGGAGAGGTCGCCGGGTTCGGCGGCGGCGGCTATCACGGTTACAACGCGCTAGAAGGCTCGTTCCTTGGCGGCTGTATCTTCTCCGGCCGCAATGCGGGGCGGTCGCGGGCAGTGGCCTGACCGCCCGGCTTTATTGCATTCTCACGAATTTCAGCACCGGCTCACCGGCGCTGTCCAGCATGACCAAACTGTCTCCGGCGACCGCGTAGGACACAACATTCTGCAGCGCATCTAAAAACTGACGCTCGACCTGTTCCATTTCGGGCGGGCAGGCCATCAGGGTTGCCGCGATATTGTCTGGAAAGTCGATCTGCCCACCCGACATCTCAGCCTGCCCTTTAAAGCGGTTGCAACCTCCGCTGCCACCAAAAGCTCCGCCGGACTCAAACGCGATCTCGGGGCGTTTTTCCATATCCAGAACACCTCCATTCAACCCGATGGCGGACCATTTGGTATTCTCAAGACTCACTGGTTCGTTTGTGGTTTGGGCCGTGCTGTGACCGCCCAACAACCCCAATACAACTGCACTGGCAACGATGGCCTGACCGATCTTTGGAAAAGGCATGATCCTGTCCTTTCTCTTCAAGGGCTTTGAAGAGAAACATTGGGGCGGGATCAGAGATTACAAGCTAAGCCCCTAAAAACCGGCGGTTCCGCGCCGACCTTAAAGGGGCCAGATAAAGGGGATCAGTAAGGACGCCAGCAAGCCGACCGTCAGGTTTAACGGCACACCGACTTTGAGAAAATCAGTAAACCTGTAGCCGCCGGGCCCGTAAACCATCATGTTGGTCTGATATCCGATCGGCGTCGCGAACGAGGCCGAGGCCGCCACCATCACCGCCACCACCAGCGGGCGCGGGTCAATCCCGACCGCCTGCGCCAGACCGATTGCAATCGGCGTCACCACCACGGCCACCGCATTGTTCGACACCAGTTCGGTCAGCACCGAGGTCAGCAGGTAGACGGCCCAAATGATCAGGAAGGGTGGCAGCACGCTCAGGCCCGGAGCAATCGCCTCGACGATCAGCGAAACGGCTCCTGATTTGTCCAGCGCCGCGCCGATGGCCAACATGGAAAAGATCAGTGCCAACAAGCGGCCTTCGACAAAGGAAAACGCTTCATCCGCGTCGATGCAGCGGGTCAGCAGCACCACGGCCACAGCCAGAACCGACAGCAGCAGGATCGGCGCCACACCCAGCGCGGCCAGCACGACGATCCCTACCAGCGCGCCTATGGCAATCGGAGCATGACTACGCCGGAATGCACGGGCCGAGGGTTGGGTGACATCGACCATATCCATGTCAGACGCCAGTTTTTGGATATCTGCCGGAGACCCTTCCAGCAGCAGCGTATCGCCGACGCGAACGACCAGATCATCCAGTTGACGCCCGATATTCTGGTTCCGCCGGTGCACCGCCAACACATAGACACCATACCGGCGACGAAGACGCAGCGCGCCAAGCGTCCGACCCACCATTCGGCAGCCCGGTGTGATCAGCACCTCAACTGTTTTGGTCTCAACCGCCGAAACCTGATCGACGCGCTTGAGTTCCTTGTTGCTTTGCAGGCTCAGCAGTTCTGTCATTTGGGTACGCAAAACCACACGGTCACCGACCTTCAGCTCAACCCCTTTCAGGTTTCGTCGCAGCGATTCGTCGCCCCGGATCACGTCGATCAGGCGCACGCCAGGGCGTTTGAACAACTGAACCCCTGTCACCTCGCGCCCGATCAGGTTGCTTTCCGGGGGTATGACGGCCTCGGTAAAGAATTTCATCTTGGACCGGTCGGACAGCAGCGAGGCCATGCTGTCGCGGTCCGGCAACAGGCGCGGCGCGATGAAACGCAGGTAGAACATGCCATAGATCACCAGCGCAATCCCCAGCGGCGTGACCTCGAGAATCGAGAACGCTTTCATCCCCTGCGCCCGAGCCACACCATCCACCAGCAGGTTGGTCGAGGTCCCGATCAGAGTCAGCGTACCGCCCAGAATCGCCGCGTAGCTCAGCGGGATCAGCAGTTTCGAGGCTGGAACGTTCAACGTGCGCGCGATCTGCACAAAGACCGGGATCATAACCACCACAACCGGCGTATTCGACACCACGGCCGAGGCCAACACGACAAACGCCATCAACAGACCGATGGCAAAGCGCGGATTCACCTGCGCCTGCTTTTGCGCGGTCGAGGTAAACGCATCCAACGCCCCGGTCCGCACCATGGCGCCCATGATGATGAACATCGCCGCAATGGTCCAGGGCGCGGGGTTAGACAGTACGGCCAGCGCACTCTGATAGGGCAGGATGCCAGTCACCAGCATGATGGCAACGCCACCGATGGCGACAACCTCGGTCGGGTACACTTCGCGCAAGAACATGACGAACATGCCTGCAACGACCATCAGCGCCACGATCGCGCTGCCCGTTTCTGTCAGTTGAAGGAATTGCATTCTTGGTTTTGTGTCCGAACCTTGACCTGGCTTGCGCGCCCGTCGGGCAGTTTCCCGCATTGCGCGCGGCAGAGCAAGCCTTACTGCGGCCCGGTCTGCTGCAGTCGTCCGCCAACGCGCACCATCTGCACAGATTTTGCCTGCCCGTCGCGGTCATCGGTCTCGACAAACACACCGCTCAGCGTTGCCTCGCCATTGGCCGGAGTGAACCGAGCCTTGGGCATTCCGGTGATGAAACGGCGCATCGGTTCAATTTTGTCCATGCCGATCACCGAGTCATAGTCCCCGCACATCCCTGCATCGGTCAGATAGGCCGTACCGCCAGGCAGGATCTGCGCGTCTGCCGTTGGCACGTGGGTATGCGTCCCCACCACAAGGCTGGCGCGCTTGTCGCAATAGTGGCCCATCGCCATCTTCTCGGACGTCGCCTCGCAATGCATATCAACGATGATCGCCTGCGCCTGCCCCCCGCGCGGATGGGATTTGAGGATCGGTTCAATGGCCGAGAACGGATCATCGAAGGGCCGTTTCATGAACACCTGCCCCAGCACCTGCACGACCAGCACCTTGCGGCCTCCGGGTGCGTTGAACAGGCGATGCCCCCGCCCCGGCGCGCCTTTGGCAAAGTTCACCGGGCGTATGATACGCGACTCTTTCTCGATGAACTGCAACATGTCTTTCTGGTCGAAAGCGTGATCGCCCAGCGTCAGACAATCCGCACCGGCGTCCAGAAGCAGCTTGGCGTGATCTCCGGTCAGGCCCATCCCGTTCGAGGCGTTCTCGCCATTGACAACAACGAAGTCCAGCCGCCATTCGTCGCGCAAACGCGGCAGATGTTGCTGAATGGCCGTGCGTCCCGCGCGGCCCATGACGTCACCCAGAAAAAGTATCCTCATTCAACCTGTCCTAAGTGTGGTAATGCTCAAGCACAAGCGGTTAAGCTGCACTGAAATCCATCTACGCGCTTGCGAACGGAGAATTTGATGCACCGATTTGTACTGACCGCCGCCGGTCTTGCGATTTTGTCCGCCTGTCAGCCAGTAACGCCGCCTGAGTCCGCACCGCAACTGGCAAACCCCGCGGCGACGTTCTGTGTGGAAAGCGGTGCGAAATACGAAATCAGGGATGGTGACAACGGGCAATCGGGCGTCTGCATTCTATCCGACGGGCGCGAAGTCGATGCCTGGGAGTTCTTTCGCGAAAACAGCCCGACCTGAGGTAATCAGCTCGAAAAGGTCAGCACCCTGCTTTCGGTGATCACCATGTCCAGCGGCTGATCGGTGGGCTCCAGCGGCAGCCCTTCGGCCTCTTGCGCGTCAAAGGCAAACCCGATGGCCAGCGTCGGGCGCTTGGCGCGCAACCCTTCCAGCGTGCGGTCATAGAACCCGCCGCCATAGCCCAGCCGCCCGCCCTGCGCATCGAAGGCGACAAGAGGTACGATCAGAATCTCGGGGTCAAAATAGTCATCGACCTCGGGCACTTTGGCTCCGAAAGGGCCATCTTTCAGCGCGCCTTCGGGTGTCCAGCGGGAAAACTTCAGTGGCTGACCGGCGGCCTGGATCACCGGTACGCCGACCGGGCCATAGGCCGAAGCTTCGGCCATCGCTGCCACAGGGTCAATCTCGGTGCGGATCGGCATATAACCCGACAGGGGCACACCCCGATGCCCGGCCAGCACTTCGGACAATCGCCCGGCGGCTCCGGGCAAACGGGTGTCAAACGCAGCCTTACGGCGAGCGAAAGCCGCCTTGCGTGCGGCAGCTTTGATTTCAGTCAGGTCGGTCACAATAGCACCACGCTGGCAAGCCCAAGAAAGATGAAGAACCCCATGACGTCCGTTGTGGTCGTCACGAAGGTTCCCGACGCCAGCGCGGGGTCAACACCCATGCGGTCCAGCACCACCGGTACTACCGTACCTGCAAAGCCCGCGATGATCATATTCACGACCAAGGCCGACCCGATCACGACACCCAGCATCGGAGAATCAAACCACATCATGCCCACCGTTCCCAGCACGATGGCAAAACACAGCCCGTTCAGCATCCCCACAAGCAATTCCCGCCGGATTACGCGCATGACGTTTGCATTGGTCAGGTCACGCGTTGCCAGCGCCCGCACTGCAACCGTCAATGACTGTGTTCCCGCATTACCTCCCATCGACGCCACGATCGGCATTAGAATCGCCAGCGCCACTAACTGATCAATCGCTGCCTCAAATTGCGAAATCACCAGCGAGGCACAGATCGCCGTACACAGGTTCACCGCCAGCCACGGCAGACGCCGCCGACTGGTTGCCGCCACACTGTCCGAAATCGAGCTTTCGTCACTCACACCCGCAAGACGCAGGATGTCTTCTTCATGCTCTTCATCCAGAACCACCATGGCGTCATCGATGGTGATCACACCGACCAGCCGCCCGTCCGCATCCACCACGGGGGCCGAGATCAGGTGATACTGGTTGAAAGCATAGGCCACATCCTCTTCGTCCTGATCAACGGGGATAGAGTGGAATTCCTCTTCGGCAATGTCATGCAGCGACACATCGCGCCGGGTGGCCATCAACTTGCCCAGCGTGACCTGCGCCACGGGCTTCAACCGCGGATCGACCAAAACCACGTGATAGAATTGTTCCGGCAGATCATCATTGGCGCGCATGAAATCGATGGCCTGCCCCACCGTCCAATGCTCGGGCGCCATGACCACCTCGCGCTGCATGAGACGACCAGCCGAGTTCTCGGGGTAGGCCAGCGCCTGTTGCGCTGCAATCCGTTCGGAAGCCTCCAGTGCGCCAAGGATGGCTTCCTGCTGTGGCTCTTCGAGGTCTTCCAGCAGGTCGACAACGTCGTCGCTTTCCATTTCGCGCACGGCGTCAGCCAGAACGTCGGGATTCAGGATGCCGATAATCTCTTCGCGCACCGCCTCATCGAGTTCCGAGAGGATATCGCCGTCGAACTCCTTATCATACAGACGGATCAGACGCGCGCGGTCATAGGGGTTGATCTGCTCCAGAAGGTCGGCGATGTCGGCCGGGTGCAGCGGCTCCATCAACTCAATCAGTTTATTGCGGTCGTCTACATCGACTGCATACAGAATGGCCGCTACGGTCTTGCGATCCAGCGCATAGACGTCCTCATCGCTGGTCGCCTCGGTTACGGGTTCATCAAAGCCTGTCGTCATGTCTGCCCCCGTTTCTTCGGTCATTGGCCCCTAATTAGAAGAAGCTGCTACCGGAAAACAATGACAATGCGGCGATTTACCGACAAGTTTCGCGCGCCTATGCTGTTTCGCAGTCCCATACAGGTGGAGATGAAGGATAATGGCGCAAAAAACGCTGCTGAAAGGACGTGTTCTGAGCTTCACTGGTTCGCCGTTCGACGATGAGCCGACCGAAGCCGTCAAAATCAGCGAAGCGGTTCTGGTCGAAAATGGCCGTATATCGGCCGTGGCGGATGCCGACGGCCTGCGTGCAGCCCATCCGCACGCCAGCGTAACCGACTACGGCCAGCGCGTCATCATGGCGGGTTTTGTAGACGCCCATGTCCACTATCCACAGACCGCCATGATTGCCAGTTGGGGCAAGCGCCTGATCGACTGGCTTAACACCTATACCTTCCCCGAAGAGATGAAGTTCGGCGACCCCGCCTATGCGTCCGAGATCGCCCACCGGTATCTGGACCTGACGGCGGCGCATGGCACGACGACAATGTGCAGTTTCTGCACCATACACCCCGAAAGCGTTGATGCCTTCTTCACCGCCGCGCAACAGCGCAATCAACGTGTGGTCGCCGGTAAAACCTGCATGGACCGCAATGCGCCCGAGGGGCTGCGGGACACGGCGCAGACAGCTTATGACCAGTCCGAAGCGCTGCTTAGGAAATGGCACGGGGTCGACCGGTTATCTTACGCCATCACTCCGCGCTTTTCCCCCACCTCCACACCCGAACAGCTTGAGGCGATGGGCGCGCTCTGGGCCGAGCACCCGCATTGCCTAATGCAAACCCATCTGAGCGAGCAGACCGACGAGATCGCCTGGGTTCGCGAGCTGTTCCCCGAAGCGCGGGACTATCTGGATACATATGAGAAATTCGGCCTGCTGGGCGCGCATGGCGTCTACGGCCACGTCATCCATCTCGAATCGCGCGAACGCGACCGGCTGCGCGAGGTTGATGCAGCGCTGGTCCATTGCCCGACTTCGAACACCTTCATCGGCTCGGGCCTGTTCGACATGACAGGGCTGATGCGCGATGGCCACCGGATCGGACTGGCCACGGATACCGGCGGCGGGTCGAGTTTTTCAATGCTGCGTACGATGGCTGCGGCCTACGAGATCGGACAGCTACGGGGCGCACCTTTGCACGCCGCACAGCTGTTGTGGTTGGGAACCGTCGGGTCGGCGCGCGCATTGCGGATGGACGATTGCGTCGGCAACGTCGCACCGGGGATGGAGGCTGATCTGATCGTCCTTGACCTCGCCTCGACCCCCGCCATCGCCCAGCGCGAAGCCAGCGCCGACGATCTGTGGGAGGCCATCTTCCCTACCATCATGATGGGCGATGACCGAGCGATCTCTGCCGTTTGGATTGGAGGCGAGCCCGTCGTTCAATAAAGAATGGCCTCACCCAATTCGGTGCACATTCTTGGATCAAGGCTCCACTTAGTACTCGGCTTGATCGTGCAGGCAGTTTGCGAACGCTGCCCGGACCGTTAAATTGTCCAGCCAGACGGGTAAGCCCTACAGACCCAGTTTCTTCTTATTTTTCCTTATATTGGATTTGAATTTGTCACCTTTCACGAGGCTGCTGTCATCGGTCATAGACCACCACTCGTTTTCATTCGGCCAACTGCGCCAAATTGCGCCATCTGGGGCAACAACTTGCTAGATGCATTCGAGGTCATCCGGTTTAGACCCCGTGGAATCACCCTTTGGCCAGTACCAGACCAATTCACGGCAAACACGCGCCTTTCGATCAACTTTCCATGTACCAAGGGCTACGTTGTCGCTGTGCTTTTTGCACCAGGCACTCGCCTGCCAGCCTGAGCCAAAGTACATGCCATCCTCGCATCCTTTCCAAATTTGAGTTTTTCCCGCGTAAAGCTGGGCAACCGTGTTTGGATCAGCAGGTTTCGCGCCCTGCGGTTTCGGGTCCGCCCAAGCTATCGCCGAATTCAGAAAGGTCAGAACGGCAGCGCCAACAGAAATTGCTTGAAAACTCATCTACCCACTCCTTCAAAAGGGCGGAGAGATACCACAAATGTGCGGTCCTCTAAAAATCCTTCGCCGAACCGAGCGCGGTAAAGTCAAGGAATGCCAGCTTACCGCTGCAACGCCATTGCACGATGGTTTTGACGTTCGATGACCCGTGGCAGGTCTATCGTCGTGATCTGACAATCACGCACAATCTGACGTCCCTCCACGAACAGGTGCTTCACTTTCGCAGGACCCGCCAACAACAGAGCCGCGGTGTCCCAACTGCCTGCGCTTTCGATGCCGCGGGTGTCCCAGACTGCAATGTCGGCGCGTTTGCCGGGTTCCAACCGTCCGCAATCGGGGCGATTCAAAACGTCGGCGCCGCCGCGTGTCGCGATCTCCAGCGCTTCGCGGGACGACATCGCATCCGCACCGTTCGCGACCCGTTGCAGTAACATGGCCTGTCGCGCCTCGAGGATCAGGTTGCCGATGTCGTTGCTGGCCGACCCATCCACGCCAAGACCGACCGGAACACCGCGGTCGCGCATGGCGCGGACTGGTGCGATACCTGATCCCAGTCGACAATTGGAACAAGGGCAATGGGCAACGCCAGTACGGGTTCTGGCGAACAGGTCAATCTCGGTCCCGTCCAGCTTGACGCAATGGGCGTGCCAGACATCCGCGCCGGTCCAGCCCAGATCCTCGGCATACTGCCCCGGGCGACAGCCGAACTGCGCCTGCGAATAGGCGATGTCCTCGTCATTCTCCGCCAGATGGGTGTGTAGCATCACCCCCTTGTCGCGCGCCAGGATCGCCGTATCACGCATCAGATCACGACTGACCGAGAACGGGGAACACGGTGCCAGCCCTACCCGGCACATCGCACCCTCGGAGGGATCGTGAAACGCATCAACAACTCGGATCATGTCGTCGAGGATCGCAGCCTCGCCTTCGACCAACGAGTCCGGCGGCAAGCCGCCATCGCTTTCGCCAATGCTCATGGCACCGCGTGTGGGGTGAAAGCGCAGGCCAATCTCGGCGGCGGCGGCAATCGTGTCGTCCAGCCGCGTTCCGTTCGGGTACAGGTACAGGTGGTCGGAACTGAGCGTGCATCCAGATAAAGCCAGATCGGCCAGGCCGATCTGGGCCGAGACGTACATCTCCTCCGGCCCAAAGCGGGACCAGATGGGATAGAGCGTTTTCAGCCAGCCAAACAAAAGCGCATCCTGTCCGCCGGGCACCGCGCGCGTCAAGGTTTGGTAAAGGTGGTGATGGGTGTTCACCAAGCCCGGCGTCACGACGCACCCGGCTGCATCGTGAACGTCGCCGGCGGTCTGCAGGCCGTGGCCGATCTGTTCGATCTGTCCGCCGCGGATCAGGATATCCGCGCCAGAAAGCTCACTGCGCGAATCGTCCATCGTCAGGATGGTGCCTGCATTCTTGATCAGGATTTCGGTCATTCCGCCCCCCTTGCGATACACCCGTTTCGTGCAAGAAGAGCATTTGCTGGCGGAAAACGGGCACAAGAACCAGCCCGACAAACCCTACCCGACAGGTTCAGACCCGGCAATAACTTTCAGTGCTTGCGCAAAACCTCCAACGCCGCCGCGTGCAACACGGTATTCGCTGCCGCCAGCACGCGCCCGCCTTCATGCGCCGGACCGCCCTGCCAGTCGGTGACAACACCACCTGCAGCTTCGATCACCGCAATCGGCGCCTGGATGTCATAGGCGTTCAACCCCGCCTCTATCACCAGATCAACCTGCCCCGCAGCAAGCAGGGCATAGGCATAGCAATCCATACCAAAACGCGTCAGGCGCACGTGTTGCGCCACAGCCTCGAACCCGGCACGGTCCTCGGGGGTGCCGACCTCGGGAAACGTAGTGAACAGGATCGCCTGATCCAGACTGGATGTCGGACGCGTTTTCAGCTGTGCCGTGCCGGTTGGGCCGGTCACTTGCGCGATATCGGCAGCCCCCACGAAACGCTCTCCGATATAGGGCTGGTCGATGACGCCCATGATCGGACCGTCCTGTTTGCTCAGCGCAATCAATACGCCCCATGTGGGTGTGCCGCTGATGAAACCGCGGGTGCCATCAATCGGATCCAGAACCCATGTCCGTCCACTGCTGCCCGGAACCTGGCCGAACTCTTCCCCAAAGATACCGTCATTGGGTCGGTGTTTGGCCAGAACCGCACGCATGGCCTGTTCGGCGTTCCGGTCTGCAACCGTTACCGGGTCAAAACCCTTTGCCAGTTTGTTGTCGGTTTCAAGATTGGATTGTCTGAAAAATGGAAGAATGGCCTCGCGCGCAGCGTCGGCCATTTCTTCGGCAACATCCAGATCGCTCAATGTCGTCTCTCGCATGCGCTACCCGTGCGGTTCGCGCGTGCCAGAGTCAACCCCGTTTGCTCAGGCGACGTCGCTCAGCACTCGGGCAAGTTCGAACAGGCGGCGGCGTTGATTTTCAGGGATTGCATAGTAGGAACGCACCAAATCCAGAGCTTCCTTGTCCCCCATCAGATCGGCCGGAACCGATTTCTTGCCGGTTGGTTCTTTTTCAGCCTCTTCAAGACCTTCAAAGAAAAAGCTGACAGGTACGTCCAATGCCTCGGCAATGTCCCACAGACGGGATGCGCTGACACGGTTGGCACCCGTCTCATATTTCTGAATCTGTTGAAACTTAATACCAACTTGCTGCGCCAACTGCTGCTGGGTCATGCCAATCAGCCAGCGGCGATGCCGGACGCGCTTGCCCACATGGACATCGACGTGATGGGTCATTGGTAAACTCCTCTAATACACACACAACCAATTCGGGTGCGCGACATGCCTTTACTACCGCAACACTAGCAAGCCGCCCTTAACCACTCCCTAATCAGGAACATGCCCCCAAATCAGCACCCCAGACAATATTGCGCTTTTTCAGTATTTTTTCAAGAAGGTTGAATCTGTTTCCACGAACAGAGATTTAAGGTTGTGCCAAATCTGTCTGGCACACGTCCTTGCCATTGGGAAAGCCTGACATGGCCGCCACACCCTCTTGCGGGGCTTACCGGGTAAGAGATTGACAATCCCCGAGCGGAACGAACCTATGCGCCAAACCACAGGAGTGCTTTCATGCTGGCCTACAGAATTCCGTCCCAAGGTGCGGTCGCACAGCTTTGTGATATTGACATCCCGCAACCCCTGGAAGGCCAGGTGCGTGTGGCGATCAAAGCCTGCGGACTAAACTTTGCCGATCTGCTGATGCAGAAAGGTACATATCAGGATACACCCCCCGCCCCATTTACGCAGGGAATGGAAATCGCTGGCGTGGTCGATACAACCGGCCCCGGCGTATCGCACTTGAAACCAGGTGACCGGATCGCTGTCTATTCCGGTCAGGGCGGTCTGGCGGAATTCGGAGTGTTCGACGCAGAGCGTGCGATTCCCCTGCCCGATTCGATGAGCTTCGAGGACGCTGCGGCCATGCAGATCGCCTATGGCACCAGCCACATTGCACTGGATCACCGCGCCCACCTGCAACCCGGCGAGACCCTGCTGGTTACGGGCGCCGCGGGTGGTGTCGGCCTGACAGCGGTCGAGATCGGCAAGCTGATGGGCGCAACCGTGATCGCTCAGGCCCGGGGCGCGGACAAGCTGGCCGTGGCGCATGCAGCCGGCGCAGATCACCTGATCGACGCGTCCGAAGATTTGCGCACGCGCGTCAAGGAACTTGGCGGCGCGGACGTTGTATACGATGCGATCGGTGGGGATGTTTTCAAAGCCGCCTTCCGCGCCACCAACCCCGAAGGGCGCCTGCTGCCGATCGGCTTTGCAGGCGGAGAGGTTCCGCAGATTCCCGCCAACCACCTACTGGTCAAAAACCTGACGGTGATTGGCTTCTATATCGGTGGATACCTGACCTTCCGGCCTCAGATCGTGCAGAACAGCTTTGAAACGCTGTTCCGCTGGCACATCGAAGGGAAAATCACGCCGCATATCAGCCACGTGCTGCCCCTGTCGGACGCCGAAAAAGGCCTGAAACTGCTGCGCGACCGCACGGCAACCGGCAAGGTTGTGATTACGCCCTAGCCGACAACCGCCTTCAGAGGACTACTGCCTAGCATGCGGAAATTCTGCCGGACGAGGTCGGCCAGCGCCTCAACCACAGGGCCACGTCCGGGTTCACCTCCGTACAGGTTGATCATATGCGCAGGCAGGGTGGGCAGCACGCCGCCGTCGTCGATTTGCACCAGATGCGCGGCTTCTGTTCCGTCCAGCATGGCGTGAATCGCCAGGTCGGCAGACACGGTAGCCTCGATGGTGCGGTCGTTTTCAGTTTCCACCGACAGCTCCCACGGAAGGCCGGCCTCATCCAGTGCCGCGATCATCTGCGGCCGGAACATGCAGCGACGACCCACCGCAATGGGGATCGGCCGTTTACGCCAGGCCGAACCGCCGGGCGCACCAATCCAGCGCAGCGGCAATTCCGCGACAGTTTCAGCGCCATCTCCCCTGTTTGCTTCGGTCGTCAGAATCAAGTCGCACTCGCCGCGCTTGAGCATATCCTTCAGTTGCATTGAGTACGAAGACACCAACTGCACCCGCACTCGCGGGAAGTCCGCGTTGAATCGCTGCAACACCCGGGGAATCGCCGGGTAAACGATGTCATGCGGCACGCCCAGAACCACCTCACCTTCAAACGCCTGATCGGTGAGTTTTGAGATCACCTCATCATTCAGCGCGATCATGCGGCGGGCATAGGCCAGCAGCTGCTCACCTGACGCGGTCAGCGCGATGGTCCGGCCGCTGCGATCCAACAGTTCAAGCCCCAGCAGCTCCTCAAGCCGCTTCAACTGCATCGAAACAGCGGATTGCGTCAGGTGCAGGAAACCTGCAGCACGCGTCACACCGCCCTGATCCGCCACCGCCACGAACGAGCGTAAAGTCGTAATGTCCAGATTTCGCATCTTCACGAATCCTTATGTATCACTTCATAAATATTCATTTTCAAAATGTGTCATAACGCGCCATATAAATCAAGGAACTTGATGAGACAGCGAAAACTCATCGAGGATCGATGAAAGGACAAACATTATGACCCAAATCGCAATTGACAGACACTGCCCGCCCCGCCGCCGATTTGGCCTGACCCTGCTACGAGATGCGTTTTCCCTGCGCCGTCAGAGACGCACCCTGGCAAGGCTGGACGCCCGGGCGCTAGAAGATATCGGAATCACCCGCGAACAGGCCGAAGCAGAAGCGGCCCGCCCCATTTGGGATGCGCCGGAATTCTGGCAAAAATGACTCTGACATTCATCTTTTCCCCATGAATGGCGACCCGCACCCGCAGGTCGCCATTTTTGTTTCGTGTTTTAGCTGGATTCCGGCGCTAAACCCTTGAAACGTGACCCGCAGTTGCCGATATTTGCGTGGAACGGGGTTCGAATTTCGAACCGCGACAAGAATGATGTGAAGGGAGACCCTTTTATGGCACAATTTGACACGATCCGGACGGCGGCCGGCGCGCGCGCTGCCCAGATCCATGAGGGCCTGCGCGCCCATATGAACAAAGTTTACGGCACGATGTCCGTGGGCATGCTGATCACGGCACTCGCCGCTTGGGCGATTGCCGGGCTTGCAGTGACCGCAGACCCGACCGCCACCGGTATTCAAATCGGCACGGATCGTTACCTGACCGGCTTGGGACAGACTCTGTTTCTGACCCCGCTCAAATGGGTCGTGATGTTCGCGCCGCTTGGTTTCTTGCTGTTTGGCTGGGGCGCCCTGATGCGGCGTGGCTCCGCCGCTGCGGTTCAACTGGGTTTCTTCGTCTTCGCCGCAGTGATGGGTGTGTCGATGAGCTCGATCTTCATGATCTTCACCCCCTACTCGATCACGCAGACCTTTCTTGTTACGGCTATCGCATTTGCGGGCCTAAGCCTGTTTGGCTACACCACCAAGCGTGACCTGAGCGGCATGGGTACTTTCTTGATCATGGGTGTGATCGGCTTGCTGGTTGCTATGGTCATCAACCTATTCCTGCAGTCGGGACCGATGATGCTGGCAATCTCGGCGATTGGCCTTCTGATCTTTGCTGGGCTGACCGCGTTCTACACGCAGGACATCAAGAACACCTACGTTGCACATGCAACCCACGGTGATCAGGAATGGCTGGACAAAGCGGCTATTGACGGCGCGCTGAGCCTGTACATCTCGTTCCTGAACATGTTCCAGTTCCTGCTGATGTTCATGGGGCAGCAAGAATAAAGCTGGCCGCCAGTACAGAATCAAATGGGGCGGGCCCGCAACGGCCCGCCCCTTTCTTTTTGTCGAACATCCGTCCGCCTGAAACGCGCCGAGTTCTGTAGCTAAGGCGCCTGCACAAAAAAGGCCCCGTCCAAACGGGACCTCAACCCAACATTTGTCAGTCGCTTAGCTGCAGTTCAGCGCCACTGCAAAACCCGAACTGCGCTCGGAAGATCCCTTGCGGAATACGTCACCCGCTGGCAGGCAGCCGGTAAACTGCTCGGCATCGCGGCCAAACGTTGCGCCGACCTTGTTGTCCACGCGGGTGCTGTTGTTCGCTGTGCGCAGGACGCCGAACAGAGTACCGTTCACGTTGACCGTGCTCAGGAACAGGTTGGTGTCAGACCCGGTCAGTACCACCGCGTCGGTGTCGCTGCGTCCGCCGTTGTCGATTGCGACACGGGCAACTTTCTCGGCATCGGTCTGGTCGGTCACCACGGGAACTGCAGGCAGCACGGCCAGTTCAGCCGGTACGTTCGTCGCAGGCGGCAGGAAGGCCGCCGCACCCGGCACATCCGAGATGGAGCGGGGTTCACCATCGATCCCCGTAAACCCGACGCCTTCGCGGTTATAGGGGTCCTCGCAGGCCGCTAGGGCCAGAACGGTTATTGTGGATAACAAGATTTTTTTCATGACGGCCAACATTTTGGAACAGTTTGTTGAAGCGTAGGGGTAAGCCCCTGCAAAAAGCAACCCACCGCAAAACCGATTGCCCTGCCCGCTGATGCTTCGTTGCAACGGCGCGAGACGCCATGAAGAACCGTCCACAAAATGAACCGAAATGAAAAAGGGTCCTGCCAAGGCAGAACCCTTTGAAAATGTCCAAGCTGGACGGCAGATTACTTAATCTTGCCTTCCTTGTACTCGACATGCTTCCGAGCGACCGGATCGTATTTACGAACGGTCATTTTCTCGGTCATGGTGCGTGCGTTTTTCTTGGTCACGTAGAAGTGGCCCGTGCCCGCGGTCGAGTTCAGACGGATCTTGATTGTCGTCGGCTTCGCCATGGTTATCTCCTGCGTCCGAAAAGGCAGGGGCCTTTCGGTTGAATTCCTATGAGCGTGCGCTTTTACCCGGTCGCGCGGCTGAGTCAACCGAATTCCGCCCGTAAAGCGCACAAATCATGCGCTTGAGGTTTGCCCCTGTTTGGCTGGCTCACGGTTCTGTGATATGGTCGCGCGATTAAACCCCAGTAAAGAAGCCGATAACAGGCTCGCACCCCGAGGCGCCACGTCCAGGCGAGACGCTCTGCCAGCAGAGTTTTAATGATCACTTGGGGGGCATGACAGGTGAAGACACCGACGAGATGGCGCCGTGGCATGTCGTGGATTGCCCCGATCGGCCGGAATTGGAACCGGGAAGAACATACAGGGCGTGCCCGGTCCAGATTATCGCCTCCGTGGTGCCCCACCGGACACCTTTTCTCCTGCCAATCAGGCTTGAATGCCATCGCGTGGAAACGGGCGGACAGAGCTATCAGCCTGCCCTCAATCTCCCGGGGCAGCATGGCGTGCACCTGGTACCGGAGCCGCATTTAACGCTGTGGACGTTTGACTGATCGCGGACCCAACAGACTGCGACAGGCTGACAATCGCAAGAGGGCTATAGGACCAGCCTGATTAAAGGTCCTGGATCAACTTTTTACAGGAGGTAGACATGCCAATTTTCATTACATATGCGTCCTATTCGCAGGATGGCGTCAAGGGGATGCTGAAAAAGCCTGTGGACCGTACGGCCCCTGTCAGGGCTTTGCTGAAAAAGGTCGGCGGTAAGCTTTTGGGATTCTATATGACGACGGGTGAAAATGACGTGGTGGTCATCAGCGAAGCCCCGGACGGTACGGATGCTGTGGCTGTTGGGATGGCCGTTGCCGCATCAGGCGCGGTGTCGAAAGTCCAAACGGTACGCGCCTGGAGGGCGAAGGACTTTGTCACCGTGACCAAGAAAGCCGCAAAACTGACCGGCGCCTATAAGCCACCGGGCAAGTGATCGGAAAGACGCGCGGAGGGCCTGTAAGCCGGATCTTGTTCCGGGGTTGCCCCCTTCGATGACCATTCCTCTAGGCCGTGCATTGCTGCGCGGCTCAAGCTGCCAACCCGGTCCCTCTCGGCCAAGACGCGCTTAGCGGCGGTATCGGCGGACGCCGACCGGCCCGCGCGGGGACCCTATTTGGCATTGCTCCCGGTGGGGCTTGCCGTGCCGCCGCTGTTGCCAGCGGCGCGGTGGGCTCTTACCCCACCGTTTCACCCTTACCGCGCTTTGCCGGAGGCGAACCTCAACAAAGGTGCGGCGGTCTGTTTTCTGTGGCGCTTTCCGTCGGGTTGCCCCGCCCGGGCATTACCCGGCACCGTTGTCTTGTGGAGTCCGGACTTTCCTCTCGGGCGTACACCCCAGCGGCCATCCGGCCCTCCGCGCAGTGCGGTGGGTATGCTGTGGTCTGGGTGGCGTCAAGAGGTTAGGTCAATAAGGGACCAGATGAAGGCGGATCAGGACTTACGTAACAAGTGGTGCGAAATCGGCGGGGTGAAGACCGCCGGTGGCCCAGGGACGATACCTGAGCCGTACTGCAGCCAACAGCGTGTCATCGTCCACCTCAGAGGAATACCCTGCGGCGCGGGCCGAAGCCCGGAACGATTGGATCGTTGCGTTTTGCGGCCCCTTACCTTCACCGCGGCGGCCTGCGAGGTTCAAACGCTCCATTCGTTGCCATGGGAATCGGGGGCCAGGGTCGCATTTTCGACCCGGAGCCATATCGGAATGGCCGATCACATGATCCGGGCTGATCGACCACCGCTTCTGTATCTGGTGCAACAGGGTTTCAAGCGCTGCCAATTGAGGCTCTGAAAACGGATGTGCCCCGGTATTGTCTAGTTCGATACCGATTGAGCGGGAGTTGATGTCGCTTTGGCCGTTCCATTCGCCCGCGCCTGCGTGCCAGGCGCGGTCTTCTTCGCGAACCATCTGCCAGAGCGTGCCGTCAGAGCCGATCAGATAATGTGCCGAGACTTCATGAGCAGGATCGCACAATCGATCCAGAGCAGCACTGGCGCTGTCCATTGCTGTGTAGTGAAGCACGATCAAGGTGGGATTAAGCCCATCTCTGCGCTCACCGAAATTGGGGGACGGGTGCCAGATCGGCGTCAGCGGCTTAGTTGTTAACGGCACTGCGGAACGGGCTGGGGTCCCAGCCGCAAGCGTAACCGTCACCATCCGGATCGAGGCCTTTGCGGTCACGCTGGGGGCCGCCATTTGCAAGGAACTCAATCTGGGCCTGGTCGGCCGACGGGAAGCGCGCGCAATTGCGCTGCGCCTTGGCCTGCAGGTTGAACCCGGCACGGCTAAAGAGTTGCGTTCCGACCGGGTTCGACGTGTTCAGCGCGTATTGCACGATGTTGGGCTGACCATCCGAACCCCGTGCCGGAACGGCGGTCGGCGCAACAACCTCATAGGTCTGGCGATTCTGTTCGATCAGCGCTGCGTCAGATTCGATGGTGCGACGGCCAGAGACCGCCTCGAAATCCTGTTCGTCCGAAATGGTGTTGTTGATGGGGTCCTCAACGGGTGACGGTTCGTAAGTGCTTTGCCCTGACGTACTGGCCAAAGCTGCCGCCGTTGCCGAGGCAAGGTCAGCATTCTCGCCGGCTGGCAACGGAGCACCAGCCCCGGGCGCGCCAAGCTGCTGCTCGGACACCTCAACTGGGCCAAGCAGCGGGTTTCCGGTATATCCCTGCCCCGCCAACTGCGCCTCACGCTGCGCCTGATAAGTCGGCGTGTTGAAATCCGGGCCACCCACCGGCGCCACCGTATCACAGGCGGCCACCAATCCGATTGCGGGAATCAGAAGCGTAAAGCGCATCCAGCTGCTCCGTCTTGCGTTGTCTTGCCTGACCCGAGGCTTACCACCATTTGCCCGGCTTGGCCACAAACCCGGCTGCGTTCTCCAGCGCGTATGCCGTGTTCAGCAGATCACCCTCTTCCCACGGGCGCCCGATCAGTTGCAGACCAAGCGGCAGACCTTGCTTATCCAATCCGGCAGGCACCGAGACACCCGGCAAACCGGCCAGATTCACTGTCACGGTGAAGACGTCGTTGAGGTACATCTGAACCGGATCGGCTTCGGTCATTTCGCCCAAGCCAAAAGCGGCGGACGGCGTGGCCGGGGTCAAAATCGCGTCGACGCCTGCGGCGAAGACATCCTCGAAGTCTTTCTTGATCAGGGTACGGACACGACGCGCGCGGTTGTAATAGGCATCGTAGAAACCTGCGGACAGCACATAGGTGCCGATCATGACGCGGCGCTGCACCTCGTGGCCGAAGCCCTCGGCGCGGGTTTTCTCGTACATCTCGGTGATGCCGTCACCCTGCGCCAGCTGCGCGCGGCGGCCATAGCGGACACCGTCATAGCGCGCAAGGTTCGAGGACGCCTCGGCCGGGGCAATCACGTAATACGCAGGCAGAGCGTATTTGGTGTGCGGCAGCGAGATATCGACGATCTCGGCACCCGCAGCTTTCAGCATCTCGGCACCGTCAGCCCAGAGCTTTTCGATCTCGGCGGGCATACCATCCATACGGTATTCTTTCGGTATACCGATCTTCTTGCCCTTGATGTCACCAGTCAGCATCGCCTCGAAGTTCGGCACGGCCAGTTCAGCGCTGGTCGAGTCCTTGGGGTCGTGACCGCACATCGTTTCCAGCATGATCGCCGCGTCACGCACATTCTTGGTCATCGGTCCGGCCTGATCCAGCGAGGACGCAAACGCTACGATGCCCCAACGCGAGCAACGACCATAGGTCGGCTTGATGCCGGTGATGCCGGTGAACGCTGCAGGCTGACGAATCGATCCGCCGGTATCAGTGCCGGTTGCGGCCAGACACAGGTCGGCGGCGACAGCCGAGGCTGACCCGCCGGACGAACCGCCCGGTGTCAGCTGTGCATCGTCATTGCCACGGCGCCACGGGCTGACCGCATTGCCGTAAACAGAGGTTTCATTGGACGAGCCCATGGCGAATTCGTCCATGTTCAGCTTGCCCAGCATCACGGCCCCAGCGTCGGCCAGCTGCTGTGACACGGTGGATTCGTATTCCGGCTTGAAGCCTTCCAGAATCTTCGAGGCCGCTTGCGACGGCACACCCTTGGTGCAGAACAGATCCTTGATGCCAATCGGCAAACCACACATCGAAGGTGCGTCACCACCCTTGATCCGCTCATCCGCGGCCTTGGCCCGTTCCAGCGCGATCTCGGGGGTCTTGTGGACAAAAGCGTTTAGTGCGTCGGCTTCGTCGATGGCCTTCAGGCAGGATTCCGTCAGCTCAACCGAGGTCACGTCACCCTTGCGTAGCGCGTCACGGGCCTCGGCCAGGCCCAGTTTGTTCAGATCGCTCATGTCTTACTCCACCACTTTGGGGACTGCGAAAAAGCCCTCGCGCGCGTCGGGGGCGTTGGCCAGAACCTTGTCCTGCTGGTTTCCGTCGGTGACCACGTCCTCACGACGCTTCAGTCGCATCGGCTCGACCGAGACCATCGGTTCGACACCTTCGACGTCCACTTCGTTCAGCTGTTCGATGAAGCCGAGGATGGTGTTGAACTCGGACGCCAGCGCGGGCAGCGCGTCATCCTCGACCTTGATCCGGGCCAGTTTGGCCACCTTGGCGGCGGTGTTTTGGTCAATCGACATCGGAAAACCTCATATGCGTTAAGGGGCATTTACCTGTCCGATGCTCAGGTCGCAAGGGCATGGAAGGGAGGATATGGCCTCGTTCGTGCAGATCACCGCAGCTGCCATTCAATTTTGCATACCCCCTATGCGCAAAAGTAAACCGTTTAGTTCATTTTTGCCATTGAAAATGTATACTGAACGGTTCATTTCATGAGGTACGGCACAGCCTCAAACGGAGAAAGACAATGAAAACGTTCATGACTGCATTAGTACTGTCCACCACTGTTCTTGTTGCCCAGGCGCAGGCCTTTGGCCCCACCATGAACACCCTGACGCGCGACCTGACTTTCCCCGAGACTGTCTCTCAGCCTGTCACGCAGGATCAGGCCAAATTGGGTAAATGATATGACCCCCTGTCCGGGTCGGGTATTCGACGTCCGGCCCGGAAAAACTGCAATTGACTGCTGCGCATATTGCGTCCAACCGCTAGGGTGATCAAAGTGATCCGTCGAACAAAAATCAGGTTCGGCAAGCCAACGGAGCAGTAGATGAGCGCGCGCAAACAAGCAGTTCTGGACGCAATTGATGCGGCCAATACCCAAGATCCCAACCTTGAAGACGGCCAACCGGTCGAGTTGCTGTACGGCCAGCGCATGAGCACCGAATTGGACCGACTTTTCCCAGATGCTTCAGATGTGTTGCAGATAGCTGCCCGGGGCCAGCACGTCGAACGCTGGAAGTTGGCACGCAGCGAATACCCCGAAGGCCGGGCCGGATACCTCGCCTGGCGCAAGGCGCAAGCTGTCCATCACGCCGAGGTCGTTATGGCGATGATGGAACAGGCAGGTTACAGCAACGATGAGGTCGAAGCCGCAGGGCGCATGCTGCGCAAACAGGGCATCAAGCGAGATGACGATGTTCAGGCACTGGAAGACGTCATCTGTTTCGTCTTCCTCAAATGGTATTTTGCGCCCTTTGCCGAGAAACACTCAGCCGAAAAAATCCAGAGGATCGTCGAAAAGACCGCCCGCAAGATGTCGACCGAGGGCCGGGCGCGGGTCTTGTCTGAATTCGAACTGCCGGAGCATTTGGTAGCTGCGTTTCAAGACTGAGACGCGCGGGCCATGTGCCTGCGATAGACCTCGATCATCCAGCCCAGCATTGTGGCGTTCAGGATGTGCCACATGAAATGTGTGCCCAGCGGAAGCTGGGCGCAAAGGGGTTCGTCCAGTGCCCGGAAGGTGATAGAGGCGATCAGGATGCCCGCCCCGATCGCAAAGCCACACGCTGTTTCGGGGACGCGATTGCGCAGCAAAAATGCGTAGATCAGAATCAGCAGCGGCACCGGAGCATATGCCGACGATCCACCCAGACCCGGAATGAACTGGAACAAAGGGACCGTAGCTGCGGCATAAGGCACGAACAGGACGGTGACGATCAGAGCATAGACTGGCCGCATGTGCCAGACATCCCGATTGATCGCAAAAATATAGACCAGAATGTACAGCAGGATCGGCGCGACATCGGCCATTGCGGCCCAGACCTGCGCATGGGTGTGGAACAGATAGCTACCCACCCCGATCACCGCGAGGATGACCACCAGCCCCATCGCCAGAGGCACCCCCTGCCCGCGCACGCGCCGCCACATGATGAACGCCGCGATCAGAAATGCTGCGTTTGTCACCGCGTTGATCGGCTCGGCCCAATAGGCGGGCGACAGGCGCTCGCAATATCCGTCTATTTCCTGAAACCAGTCCATGAACTTTTACATATCCGATGCTAGGTTGATGCCAAGAGTTTGTTTTGGGAGGACGTTTTCATGAACATCATCTGGCTGGGGCACGGCAGTTTTCGTATCGAAACTGAAGGGCAGGTTCTGCTGATTGACCCGTGGCTGACCGGCAATCCGGTGCTGTCCGAAGATCAGCACGACGCCGCATTGGACGGTGCAACGCATATTCTTCTGACGCACACGCATTTCGATCACGTCGCTGACGTAATGTCACTGGCCAAGCACCTCAAGGTGCCGGTGGTGGGTCAGTATGACCTGATGGGGTATTGGAGCGAGGCCGAAGAGCTTGAGACCATAGGTTTCAACAAGGGCGGCACGGTGAACCTGAACGGGGTCATGGTGTCGATGGTTCCGGCGTCTCACAGCTCGACCTTCTCGACGCCAGACGGTCTGCGCACCGGTGGCAGCGAAGTTGGTTTCATGATCGCCTCTGAAGGGCACATGCTATACGTCTCCGGCGACACAGATATCATGGCGGATATGGAATGGATGGGGGATTACTACAAACCCAATATCGGCATCCTGTCGGCGGGCGGCCATTTCACCATGGACATGAAAGCGACGGCCTATGCGGCCAAGAGGTACTTCAACTTCAAGACCGTGATTCCCTGCCACTACAAAACCTTTCCGATTCTGGAACAATCCGCCCATGCGCTGATCGATGGGTTGCCGGGGGTCGACGTAGTCGAACCCGAACTGATGAAACCCATCACTCTCTAGGATCGCGTCGCGCAGCGAAGAATTCCTTCAGAAGATCGGCGGCCTCCCGCCCTGCGATGCCGTCGTATATCTCAGGGACGTGGTGCGCCTGTTTGTGTGTAAACACCCGCGCACCATGGGCCACTCCGCCGGATTTAGGATCGGCGGCGCCATAGTAGATGCGCCGGATGCGCGCCGCAGCCAATGCCGCCGCGCACATCGCACAGGGTTCCAGCGTGACATAAAGATCATGATCCGGCAGCCGTTCGGAACCAGCCTCGGCGCAGGCCGCGCGCAGTGCCAGAATCTCAGCATGGGCGGTCGGGTCGTTCAATTCGCGCGTCCGGTTGCCCGCTGCGGCCACGATCCGGCCGTCGGCTGCGACAATCACGGCCCCCACCGGAACCTCTCCGCGATCTGCTGCGGCGCGCGCCTCGACCAGCGCCTTGTCCATATGCGATTTGAACTTCATGCCTCTGACTGCATCAGAAACCTGTCTTTCGCAAGCGGGCGGGATGCGTTATGGGCTGCGGATGACCAAAACCCCTCCTCCCGGCGACCGGATCGCCAAAGTACTGGCCCGCGCAGGCGTTGCCTCGCGCCGTGAAGCTGAACGCATGATCGAAGCGGGTCGCGTGACCGTGAACGGCAAGACCATCGCCAGCCCTGCCCTGAACGTCACCGGCAAAGACAGGATCACTGTGGACGGCAAACCGGTGTCTGAGCCCGAACCCTCGCGCCTGTGGCTGTATCACAAGCCGCCCGGTCTGGTGACGACGACACGCGACGAAAAAGGCCGTGCGACCATATTCGACAACCTGCCCGAAGACATGCCCCGCGTCATGAGCGTTGGTCGGTTGGACCTGAACTCGGAAGGCTTGCTGCTGCTGACCAACGATGGCGGCATCAAGCGCAAGCTGGAATTACCTTCTACAGGATGGCTGCGCAAATACCGTGTGCGTGTGAATGGCCGCCCCAAGGACGAAGATTTTGCACCGCTACGCAAGGGTTTGGTGATCGACGGCGAGCGGTTTCTGCCGATGGAGGTCTCGCTGGATCGCCAGCAGGGTGCGAACGCTTGGCTGACAATCGGCCTGCGCGAAGGCAAAAACCGTGAAATCCGCCGTGCGATGGAGGACATCGGTTTTGCCGTGAACCGGCTGTTGCGTGTATCCTACGGTCCGTTTCAACTGGGCAGCCTCAAGCCCGGCGAGGTCGAGGAAATCCGCCGCCGCGTGATGCGCGATCAGCTGGGACTGGACGCAGAACCCGAAGCCCGGCCGAAACGCCCCGCGCGACCGCAACGAAAACGGGCACCCATCGGCAAGAAAACTCGCAAGTGATGCGGGTTTGGCAACCTTCCCCCTAGCGCCAAGCCCTCGTATCGCCTAAATTTTCCGAAAGGAAAGCCATTGGGGGGCGCCATGTCAGGGACCGGAGTGCAAAAACTGGCCTACGCGGCCCTTCTGGTGCTGTTGTTCGGTGTCTGCACCGGCGTGCTGGGGGGCTTGTAACGCATGTCACAGCGATATGGCGGAAAATTTAGCCCACAAGGCGGTGGGTCTGACGACGACCAACAGCCGCGCGGGCAATTCCACGGCGCGCGGGTCGAACCGGCAGGCGCGCGGGTGAATATCCTGTTTCTGCCCGCCATTCCGTTGGTTTTTCTGTCTCTGAACGACGGCGCAATCGGAATGACGATCGGGCTGATCGCAGCGGGCCTGCTAACCGGCGCCGCCTTTCTTCTGCGCGAGGGTTTGCGCGCCGAAGCCGCCTATAACGCGCGCCGCTCTGCGCGCCGTCCTGCTTTTCCCCGCAAGGTTTTCGCAAGCGTTTTGACTGGGCTGGGTGCCGCGCTGGCCGCGTATCGATCCGAGTATCTGGACGCCGAGGCCGCCGCGCAGGCGAGCTTGCTGGCTCCGATCCTGTTTGGAGCGGTGGCCACGGTGCTGCATTCCGTGTCTTTCGGGCTGGACCCGATGAAGGATAAAGGCATGGAAGGCGTCGACACCTTTCAGCAGGACCGTGTGGCCCGGGTGGTCGAGGATGCCGAAACCCACCTGTCTGAAATGACCGACGCCATCAAGCGCGCCGGGGACCGTCGGGTCGAGGCGCGCGTCGAACGCTTTCAGAACACCGCCCGCGATCTGTTCCGCACGGTCGAGGAAGACCCGCGCGATCTGGCCGGTGCCCGCAAATACCTGACCGTCTACCTGCAGGGCGCGCGTGATGCGACGGTGAAGTTTGCCGATGTCTTTGCCCGCACCCGCGATGCACAGGCGCTGGCCGATTACACCGCCTTGCTGGACGATCTGGAACAGAATTTCGCGGCCCGTACTCGCAAGATGCTATTGGATGACCGCAGCGATCTGACGGTTGAAATTGACGTGTTGCGCGAACGCCTGCAACGCGAAGGCGTCCGGTTGGACTGACCGGACAGTTGTTTGAGAAAGGATTACCCCATGTCTGATGCGATCAAGAACAAGGCGGTCGAAGCTGAAACGCTGGTGCAGGAGGTCACGGCCGTTGCCTTACCCGACCCCACCGCCGAGGTCATCTCGCTTGAGGAAGCAGACGAACCCGTCAGCGCCGAGATCCGCAAGCGGATGGACGAAATCGACATGGAAAACACCAACTCGATCGTCTCCTTCGGATCATCCGCCCAGGCCGAACTGCAAGAGATCAGCCAGGCCATGCTGGCGGATGTCCGCAACAAGGATGTGGGTCCCGCCGGGGACAGTCTGCGCAACATCGTGACCACGATCCGCGGCTTTTCCGTCAGTGAACTGGATGTACGCCGCGAACGCAGCTGGTGGGAAAAGCTGATTGGTAAGGCCGCGCCATTCGCCAAATTCACTGCGCAATTCGAAGACGTTCAGGGACAGATCGACAGGATTACAGACGACTTGCTGGGCCATGAACACACGCTGCTTAAAGACATCAAGTCGCTGGACTTGCTGTATGAAAAAACGCTGGGATTTTATGACGAACTCGCGCTGTACATCGCAGCAGGTGAAGAAAAGCTGACCGAGCTGGACAGCCAGAACATCCCCGAAAAAGAAGCCGAAGTTCAGGCCGCGCCCGAAGACCAACAAGTGATGAAGGCGCAAGAGCTGCGTGACTTGCGCGCTGCGCGGGACGATCTGGAACGGCGCGTGCACGACCTGAAGCTGACCCGTCAGGTAACCATGCAATCCCTGCCCTCGATCCGGTTGGTGCAGGAAAATGACAAGTCGCTGGTAACCAAGATCAACTCGACCCTCGTCAACACCGTACCCCTATGGGAGACGCAATTGGCGCAGGCCGTCACCATCCAGCGCAGCGCCGAGGCGGCCTCGGCCGTGCGCGATGCGAATGACCTGACGAACGAGCTGCTGACCTCGAACGCGGCGAACCTGCGTCAGTCGAACAAGATGATCCGCGAGGAAATGGAACGCGGTGTATTCGATATCGAAGCGGTCAAACAAGCCAACGCCGACCTGATCGGCACTATCAACGAAAGTCTTGCGATCGCGGACGAAGGCAAAGCCAAGCGCGCCGCCGCCGAGCAGGAATTGAAGAAGATGGAGGCCGAATTGCGTGACACGCTGGCCTCGGCCAAGGCGCGCCGGGACGGTATCGGCGACAACGCCGGAACGGCAGTTCCGGGCTGACGGCGGGCTGCGCGTGAAGGTATCGGGATATCTGAAGCCCCTTTTGGGTTTTGTCGTTCTGTTAGCTTTGGCCAACTGCGATGAAACTCTGACGTCTTCGGTTGTCCCGCAACCGCGTCCCGCGGCGCCCGCACCTGCACCCAACGCCTATGTGCCACCGTCTGCAGCCAGTCAGGACTTGGCCCGGTTCTATCAGCGGGTCGAACGTGACCTGTTGACCCGCGGGTTGTTGCGGACGGACGGAGGAGGCCCCGATACACCGTATGACGCTGATGATTTAGCGCGTAATTTTGGGAAAATTGCTTTCATCAACGAACACTCTGGCAAATCCGCCGCATTTGTCAGCGGCCCAAGCGAGATTAAGTTAAATCGCTGGAAGAGCCCGATCCGCATCAGGACTGAGTTTGGTCCGAGCGTTTCTATGGAAAGCCGTGAAGCTGATCGGCAAACCATTCAAAACTATGCCAAGCGGCTACAGAAAGCGACCGGGCACAGCGTTAGAAGTGTAAATGGTGACGGGAACTTTCTTGTTTTCGTAGCAGGTCAGGATGATGTGGCCTATGCTCAGGACAGGTTGAAATCACTTGTTCCGGGTATACCGGACGACAGGCTGGACCTGCTGAGAACGCTGGACAGGCCGTTTTATTGTTTTGTCTTTACGTTTTCCGGCCAAGAGGACACCAATACCGTAATCCGTGCCGTAGCTTACATACGTGCAGAACTGCCCAACCTGCTGCGTTTGAGTTGCATCCATGAGGAAATTGCACAGGGATTCGGCCTTCCAAATGATAGCCCCTCAGCCCGACCGTCGATTTTCAACGATGATGATGAGTTTGCGCTGCTGACCAGCCATGACGAAAAACTACTGACCATGCTTTACGATCCGCGTCTACAGCCCGGAGTGACCGCGGATGACGCCCGCCCCGTGGTGCGGATCATAGCACGCGAATTGATGGGCCAGCAGCTCTGAGCCCGAGGAAAGGAGACCCCAAATGGGTATTTTCGATTTTCTGACCGGAGAATTTATCGACGTCATTCACTGGGTCGACGACACCCGAGACACGATGGTCTGGCGGTTCGAGCGTGAGGGCCATGAAATCAAGTACGGCGCTAAGCTGACGGTGCGCGAAGGTCAGGCCGCTGTGTTCGTGCATGAAGGGCAGTTGGCGGATGTGTTCACGCCGGGTCTCTATATGCTTGAGACCAACAATATGCCGATCATGACGACCTTGCAGCACTGGGATCACGGCTTTCAGTCGCCCTTCAAGTCCGAGATCTATTTCGTCAATACGACCCGGTTCAATGACCTGAAATGGGGCACCAAGAACCCGATTATGCTGCGCGATCCCGAGTTCGGGCCCACGCGTATTCGGGCCTTCGGCACCTATACCGTGCGTGTAAAGGATGCGGCGAAATTCCTGACTGAGATCGTGGGCACCGATGGTGAATTCACGATGGATGAGATCAGCTTTCAGATCCGCAACATCATCGTGCAGGAATTCAGCCGGGTGATCGCCGGGTCGGGTATCCCGGTTCTGGACATGGCCGCCAACACCGCCGATCTGGGCAAGCTGATCGCGGCCGAGGTCTCGCCCGTTCTGGACGGCTATGGGTTGGAGATGCCTGAATTCTACATCGAAAACATTTCGTTGCCGCCCGCGGTTGAGGCAGCGCTGGACAAGCGGACCTCGATGGGGTTGGCGGGTGATCTGGGCAAGTTCACCCAGTATTCAGCGGCCGAGGCGATGACGGCGGCCGCCAGCAATCCCGGCCAAGGCGGCGGCATGGGTGCCGGACTTGGTATGGGGATGGGAATGGCGATGGCCAACCAGATGGCAAACATGGCAGCGGGTCAACCGAGCGGCCCGTGGGGCAGTTCCGCCGCCGCTGCCACGCAACCGGCAACGCATGCGGCACCGCCCCCTCCTCCGCCAGTTGAGCACGTGTGGCATATCGCGGTCGATGGGCAGACAAGCGGACCCTTCTCGAAGGCCAAGATGGGACGTATGGCAACGGACGGGGAAATCACCCGCGACACCTATGTCTGGACCGCCGGTCAGGATGGCTGGAAAAAGGCCGGAGATGTACAGGAGCTGGCGCAGTTGTTTACCATCCTGCCACCGCCGCCGCCGGGAGCCTAACCTTTCAGGCGTCAGCGCAAGAATAGGGTGGCACGATGACCGAAGAACACAGATTCCCTTGCGAACAATGCGGTGCGGACTACCGTTTCAACCCCGGTGACGGCAGCCTGACTTGTGACCACTGCGGGCATTCCGAGGCAATCGGCGCCGGCCCCTGGGGCGGTGGCAGCCTGAAAGAGTTGGACTTCGATGCGGCCATTGCGGATCGGCTTCCGGACAGTGAGATCGAGGAAACGCGGGTTTTGTCCTGCCCCAACTGCGCGGCTCAGGTCGAGTTCGATCCTGCCACACACGCGGCTGAATGTCCGTTCTGTGCGACACCGGTTGTGACCGATACGGGGGTCAACCGGCACATCAAACCGCGCGGCGTGCTACCCTTTGCGCTGGATGAACGCGCGGCGCACAAGGCGATGGGCGACTGGTTGGGACGGCTGTGGTTTGCACCGAACGGGCTGAAGGATTACGCCCGCAAAGGTCGCAAGATGCAGGGCATCTATGTACCCTACTGGACCTTTGATGCCGACACGCAATCCAGTTATCGCGGAGAGCGCGGCACCGTCTACTATGAGACCCGAACTGTCATGCGTGACGGCAAGCGCGTGCAGCAGCAGGTACCCAAGGTGCGGTGGTCTCCGAAATCCGGGCGGGTGAAGCGGTTTTTTGACGACGTGCTTGTGCTAGCCTCACGGTCTTTGCCCAAAAGCTACACCGACGCGCTGGAACCCTGGGACCTGCCAGCGTTGGAGCCCTATCAGCCTGAATACCTGGCTGGGTTTCGGGCCGAAGCCTATACGGTCGAATTGCAGGAAGGATACTCCGAAGCGCGCGGGTATATGGCGCGGGTTATCGAGCGGGACGTGCGCTTTGACATCGGTGGCGATCGCCAGCGGATACATGCAATCGACACGGATGTACGGGATGTGACTTTCAAGCACATCCTTCTGCCGGTGTGGATGGCGGCCTACAAATATCGCGGTCAGACGTATCGTTTCGTCGTCAACGGACAAACCGGCCGCGTTCAGGGGGAGCGCCCCTGGTCAGCCATCAAGATCACTATCGCCGTTATTCTGGGTATGCTTGTGGCGGCTGGTGTCGGATATCTGATGGCCACCGGCCAACAAGGGTAAGGCGTCCTCGAAATCCGCAATTGTTGGCGCTTGAACTCCGCTTGATCAGACGCCACTCTGCGACGCGTCAACGCCGAGCGGGGAGGCTTGTGTGAAACTATCCGATCTGAACCACTTGCTGACAGCACGATATTCGTGTCGGGCATTCCTTCCCGACCCGGTTCCGAAGGAGCAGATCGAACAAATCCTGACCAGCGCCGCGCGTGTACCCAGCTGGTGCAATGCCCAACCGTGGCACGTGATCCTCACCAGCGGCGAAGAAACCGACCGGTTTCGAGCGGCACTGCAGAAAGAAGCGACTACAGGCACACCTGCCCCGGACCTGCCGTTTCCGACCTCCTACACTGGGGTCTATCAGGACCGCCGCCGCGCGTGCGGCTGGGCTTTGTATGAGGCAGTGGGCGTGGAACGCGGCGACCGCGCGGCCTCGACCCAGCAGATGATGGAGAATTTCTCTCTGTTCGGCGCACCGCATTGTGCCATCATCACCAGCCCGAAAGAGCTTGGGGCTTATGGCGCGCTGGATTGCGGCGGGTTCGTTACAGCGTTTTCACTGGCTGCTCAGGCTCGGGGCGTGGCCACGATCCCACAAGCAGCGGTGGCTACTTACAGCCCGTTCCTACGCCGCTATTTCGACATCCCGGATGACCGAGTGATTTTATGCGCGATTTCTTTTGGCTATGCAGATAAGGACCATCCAGCCAATGGCTTTCGCACCGATCGCGCCGATCTGGGTGAGATCGTCGAATGGGTCGGATAACAAACGCACTTAGCGGAGAGTAAATTTGCGCGCAGTAGTACAACGAGTTTCACGCGCCAGCGTATCGGTGGCCGGTCAGGTTATCGGCCAGACCGGGCCCGGGCTGACGATCCTGGTCTGCGCAATGCAAGGCGATGACGAGATCAAGGCGGATCAACTGGCTGCCAAGGTTTCAAAACTGCGGATTTTCAAGGATGACGCAGGGAAAATGAATCTCTCGGTGAAAGATATCGAAGGATCCGCCTTGGTTATCAGCCAGTTCACGCTATCCGCCGATACATCGCGCGGCAACAGGCCAGGCTTTTCGGAAGCCGCCGCACCGGATCTTGGCAAGCACCTGTATGAGGTTTTTGCCCAGCGACTTGTTGCGCATGGCGTGCCGGTCGAAACCGGTGAATTCGGGGCGGATATGGCGGTAGAGTTGGTCAACGACGGACCGGTCACAATTTGGATGGAAAGCTGATGGACAAAAAAGAACAGGCAATTCGCATCTGGCAGGCCGGCGTCGATGCAGTGGGCGGCCACGCTGCAACCAGCAAAGTGCTGCACGATGTCCCCGCACCCGACCAGATTCTGGCCGTAGGCAAACCCGCAGCGGCCATGGCACGCGCTGCGTTAGAGCATTTCGGCCCGTGCCCGGCACTTGTGGTCACCAAGGACGACCACGGGCGCGACCTGCCGGATCACGTCACGGTGATTGAGGCTTCTCATCCCGTTCCCGACAGTCGCAGCCTTCAGGGCGGTCAAGCCCTTCGTGAAGCGGTCGAAGCCATGCAGCCCGGCTCGCATCTGCTCTTGCTGGTTTCCGGTGGGGCATCCTCGCTGGCCGAGGATTTGCTGCCGGGCAAAACCCTGTCCGATCTTGAACAGCTGAACAAGAAGCTGCTGGCCGAAGGGCTGGACATCACAGCCATGAACGCTGAACGTCGCAAGCTATCGCGGATCAAAGGCGGTGGCCTGCTGTCTCATTTCAAAGGAGAAACAGCGACCGTTCTGGCGATCTCGGATGTGCCCGGGGATGACCTGAATGTTGTCGGCTCGGGGATCGGAGCGTTGCCGGAGAGCTACGACTTTGAGGCAACAACGCAGATCGTGGCGTCAAATGCACATGCTCGCGCGGCCGCTACGGAATTGGCGCAGGACGAAGGCCTGACGGTTCTTTCCAACGAAGAATGCCTGCACGACGACTTTCTGAACGTCGCCAAATCTCTGGGCGCGCGTATCCGATCCATGCCAAGCGGCGTCATGGTCTTTGGCGGAGAGCCGACGGTTGTCCTGCCCGAGAACCCGGGGCGCGGTGGGCGAAATCAGGGGCTGGCGCTGGCATTGGCCCGCGAGATTGCCGGAACCGAAGGACTCACCGTGGTCGTGGGTGGAACAGATGGCACAGACGGCCCAACCGATGCGGCCGGAGCGATCATTGACGGCGCCACTTGGGGGGAAGGCGCGGAACAGGCTCTGCAGCAGGCCGATAGTGGCAGCTATCTGGATCGCGCAGGCGCATTGCTGGTGACGGGGCCGACGGGAACGAACGTAATGGATCTGCTTGTCGCAATCCGCAATTGAACTGACGATTTTGACCCAACCTGATTTGTAATTCCCCCGGACAGTGTTGAAATGACGCCGCCAGCCAACGCGCTACGCACCATCGAAGACCATCCCGACGTCGGCATTGAGATGCCTGATGGTTGCCGCTTGTCCGCGCGCGTCTGGCGTCCGACGGATGCAACGGACAACCCCGTCCCTGCCATTCTGGAATTCCTGCCCTATCGCAAGCGCGATGGAACGACAGTGCGCGACGCGCTGACTCATCCGTGGTTCACCGAGCGCGGTTGTGCCTGCATCCGCGTCGACATGCGCGGCAATGGCGACAGCGAAGGGCTGATGGAGAACGAATACACCCAGCAAGAACTTGACGATGCCGTCGCAACGATCAATTGGCTGGCGCAGCAGCGCTGGTGCACAAACTCGGTTGGAATGATGGGGATCAGTTGGGGCGGGTTCAACGCGCTTCAGGTCGCGGCGCTGCAGCCCGAACCGCTGAAGGCGATCATCACCCTGTGTTCCACTGCCGACCGCTGTGCGGACGACATCCATTTAAAAGGTGGCTGCCTGCTGAACGAGAACCTGGGCTGGGGCGCGACGATGTGGTCGTACTCTTCCCGACCGCCGGACCCGGAGCTGCGGTCGAACTGGCGTGAGTTGTGGCTGGAACGGCTGGAGCATGAGCCGTTTCCACCCTCGGTCTGGCTGCGCCACCAACGGCGGGACAAATATTGGCGGCACGGCTCGGTCTGCGAAAATTTTAGTGCGATTCAGGCGGCGACCCTGGCCATCGGTGGCTGGGGGGATGCCTGTAAGAACAAAGTACCTTTGTTGGTTGAGCAGTTGAAGGTCCGGGTCGAAGGGATCGTTGGGCCTTGGGTGCATAAATACCCTCATTTCGCGGTGCCCGAACTGCGGATCGGATTCCTGCAGGAAGCTCTGCGCTGGTGGGATCACTGGCTGAAAGGTGTCGATACCGGCGTCGAAAACGACCCGGATTTTCGTGCCTATCTGATGGATGGCGTGTGGCCGCAGCGCGGGTACAACGAACGGCCGGGGCGCTGGATAGCCGAGGCTGATGGCGCCACGTCCCACCTGCCCGGCCTGACGCTGGGCTTGTCCGATGCCGGTTTGGGGCAGGACGGCCCACTGGACATTGGGGTGCAGTCCCCGCAAACCTGCGGCATGGAGGGCGGAGAGTATTGCGCCACCTGGCTGGGTCCTGACATGCCCGGAGATCAGCGCTCGGAAGATGCGCTATCGGCCTGTTTCGATGGCGCATCGCTGGCTGAAGACATGGACATCGTGGGCGCGCCGCGCATCCGCCTGCGTCTGAGCGCCGACCGCCCGCAGGCACAGATTGCTGTCCGGCTGAACCATGTGCACCCGGATGGGGCTTCGACACGCATTACCTATGGTGTGCTGAACCTGTCGCATCTCGACAGCCATGCGGAACCAACGCCGCCGACACCAGGCGCCGTGTATGACGTTGCGCTGAAACTGGATCACATTGCCTATCGCGTGCCCAAGGGGCACAGGCTGCGAGTCGCAATCTCCAGCGCATATTTGCCGCTGATCTGGCCGTCGCCAGAACGTACCGAACTGCACCTGACGCAAGGTGACATCACCATACCGCAACGCCCGTCCGTTGATGACGAACACACGTTTCCGCCGCCCGAGTCGGCCCCGGCCTTGGGTCAGTCATCCCTGCGTGCGCCGAACAATTCGCGGCGGGTGGAAATGGACATGAACTCGGGCGAAACCCACCTGATCATCGAGGATGATTTTGGTCTGGTCACCAACAATAACCACAGCCTGACACATGGTGGAACGGCGTATGAACGCTGGACAATTCACCCGGATGATCCCCTCTCTGCTCGGGGATATTGCAAATGGACACAAGAAATCAGCCGGAACGGTATCGACCTGCGCAAAGAGACCTCCTGCGAGATGTGGGCGGATTTGAATTCCTTTTTCCTCAAGGCCCGCATGGATGCTTTTGAGGCCGAAAAACTAGTTTCGACTAAGCAATTGGGGGATACCGTACCTCGTGACCAAATGTGATGCGGGTCGCTCAAGTGTCAGACATTTGTTCTTGCCCGTCCGACCGAATTCCGCCTACTTTGACTCATGCGTCAATAAAAAGCCCAAAAGGGCAACAATCCAATCAACTGGGAGACCATAATGAACGAACAAATCACTCACATGACCAAACAGGTCACAGCTGGCAAGCTCACCCGCCGCGAATTCATGGGGAAAGCAGCGGCTTTGGGTGTTTCTGCAGCCATGGCCAGCACCATATTTGCAGACGCCGCGCGCGCGGCTGGCCCGAAACAGGGCGGCGACGTGAAGATTGGCTCTGTCGGTGGCGAATCGACGAACTCGCTGGACCCCGCAACTTACGCCAGCCAAGTGCCCGCGCTCAACGGTCGCCAATTCGGTGACACGCTGGTGGTTGTAGCGCCGGACGGTTCGATTGAATCACGTCTGGCCGAAAGCGTGGAAGCCAGCGCGGATGCCAAGGTTTGGAACTTCAAAATTCGTCCCGGCGTTGAATTTCACAACGGCAAGACGCTGACTAGCGAAGACGTGCTAAAAACAATGCAACGCCATTCGGACGAGAACTCTAAATCCGGTGCCCTGGGCATCATGAAAGAGATCGAGTCGATGAAGACAGACGGCGACGTGTTCTCAGTCACGTTGAACAGCCCAAATGCTGATTTGCCTTACCTCATGGCAGACTACCACCTGATCATTCAGCCGGACGGTGGCCTCGATAATCCGGGCGCGGGTATCGGCACAGGGCCATACAAGATGGAAGTAAACGAGCCGGGTGTGCGTCACGTTTACACGAAGTTCGACAATTACTGGGCGGATGACGGCCATTTTGACAGTGTCGAAATTATTGCCATCAACGATGCAACCGCACGTACCGCGGCGCTTCAGTCCGGTCAGGTTCACCTGATCAACCGGGTTGAGCCCAAGGTCGCTGGCCTTCTGGGCCGCGCTCCGGGTCTGAGCGTGCAGCCCACGACTGGTCGCGGACATTACGTATTCATCATGCATTCGGATACCGCTCCGTTCGACAATCTCGACCTGCGGCTGGCTCTGAAATATGCGATCAACCGCGAAGAGCTGGTTGAAAAGATCCTGCAGGGTTATGGGTCTGTTGGCAACGACATGCCGATCAATGCGGCTTACCCGCTGTTTGACGATACAATCCCACAGCGCCCGTTCGATCTTGAAAAGGCGGCCGAACATTACAAGAAGTCCGGCCACGACGGATCACCGATCGTTCTGCGCACCTCGGATGTTGCATTCCCGGGTGCAGTTGACGCTGCGGCGCTCTTCCAGCAGACGGCAAATCAGGCCGGTATCCCACTTGTGATCGAACGTGTGCCGGGTGATGGCTACTGGTCCGAGGTCTGGAATGTCCAACCGTTCTGCGCCTCTTACTGGACGGGCCGTCCGGTACAGGATCAGATGTATACCACAGCGTATCTCTCGACCGCCGACTGGAACGACACACGTTGGAAACGGCCCGAGTTCGACGATATGCTGAATCAGGCGAAAGGTGAGCTCGACACCGCCAAGCGAAAAGAGATCTACTCTCAGATGGGTCGACTGCTTAACGAAGAAGGCGGCCTGATTTGTCCGATGTTCAACCAGTTCATTGACGGTGTCAGCGACCAACTGGCTGGTTGGGAGCCGGATCCGTATGATGAACTGATGGGTGGCCAGGCCACACGAAAAATGTGGTTTGCCTAATACAGGCCAAGGACAATGCATCCCATCATCAAACTGGTTTCCCAGCGCCTTGCGCTGGGTCTCCTGCTTCTCTTCGGCGCATCGGCTCTGATTTTCGGCCTCACCGAAGCTCTTCCAGGGGACGCCGCGCAAGCCGTCCTTGGTCAATCCGCAACCCCCGAATCTTTGGCAAACCTGCGCGAAGAGATGGGCCTCAACCGCCCTGCCCTGACCCGTTACTTCGAGTGGCTGGGCGGCATTCTTCAGGGTGATCTGGGTCAGTCCCTGACCAACAAACTCGATATCGCGGAAAGCATTGGAAAACGACTGGGGAACACGCTGTTTCTGGCCTGTGTGGCGGCTGTCGTCTCCGTTCCGCTTGCCATCTTTCTGGGCTTGCTGGCCGTCCGGTACCGCGACCGCTGGCCGGACAAATTGATCTCTGCCGTCACGCTTACAACAGTGTCGATCCCAGAATTCCTAATCGGCTACCTGGTGATCTACTTCATCTCGGTGAAACTGGGATGGTTTTCTTCGCTTGCTATGATCAATGATTCAATGTCCTTCGGGGAAAAGCTCTATACCATCGCGTTACCGGCTTTCGTGCTGACTCTGGTGGTTCTGGCGCAGATGATGCGAATGACCCGTGCTGCAATCCTGAACCTGATGCAGTCGGCATATATCGAGACAGCCGAACTGAAGGGCCTGTCGAACTTTCAGGTCATTGCACGTCATGCCTTTCCCAACGCAATCTCCCCGATTGTCAACGTCGTGATGCTGAACCTGGCCTATCTGGTCGTGGGTGTCGTCGTGGTCGAGGTGGTGTTCGTCTACCCCGGCATGGGGCAATACTTGGTGGATTCGGTGACCAAACGTGACGTGCCGGTCGTTCTGGCCTGCGGTGTCGTCTTCGCCGCTGTCTATATCGGGCTGAACATGGTGGCCGATATCGTGTCGATCCTGGCCAACCCAAGACTGAGGCATCCGAAATGATGAAGAATATTCCTATTTCGGCCATGATCGGTCTGTTTTTCACCGGGCTTTACTTCTTCGTGGCATTCACCGCACCGCTGATTGCGCCCTACGGCATGGCCGAAGTGGTCGGCGATGTATGGGAACCCTCAAGCGCCGAGCACCTGCTGGGCACCGACAATATCGGGCGCGATCTATTGACCCGCATGATCTACGGTGGCCGCACGACCATCTTTATCGCCGCAGCAGCCACGATCCTCAGCTTTGTCACCGGCACCTCTCTGGGTCTGCTAGCGGCCGTGCTGGGCGGTTGGGCCGATCAGGTGCTCAGCCGGGCGGTTGATCTGGTCATGTCGATCCCGACGCTGATTCTGGCGCTGGTTATCTTGGCGATTGTTCCGGTGACCGTTCCGATCCTGATCCTTGTAATGGGCCTGCTGGACGCCACGCGTCCCTATCGCCTGTCGCGATCTGTCGCCGTAGACATCAACGTGATGGACTATGTCGAAGCCGCCAAACTGCGCGGTGAAGGTCGCGGCTGGATCATCTTCCGGGAAATCCTGCCCAACGCCCTGTCGCCTCTGGTCGCTGAATTCGGGCTGCGGTTCATCTTCATGGTCCTGTTCATCTCGACCCTGTCGTTTCTGGGCCTAGGCGTTCAGCCACCGCTGGCGGACTGGGGCGGCATCGTAAAGGAAAACAAGGACGGCATCGTCTATGGCATCGGCGCGGCGCTGTACCCCGCTGTGGCCATCGCGACGCTGGCCATCTCGGTCAACCTTGTGGCTGACTGGGTCCTGAACCGTACCACATCGCTGAAAGGAGGCCGGGGATGAGTGATATCCTTCTCAAGGTCCGCGACCTCAAGATCGGCGCGACCGTCTATCCACCGGGCGAAAAGCCCCATGACATCGAGATCGTGCACGGGGTCAGTTTTGACCTCGAACGCGGCAAGGTGCTGGGTCTGATCGGCGAATCCGGTGCCGGAAAATCCACCATCGGTCTGGCCTCGATGGCCTATGGACGGGGTGGTGTGAAAATCACCGGTGGCGAGGTCTGGGTGAACGGGCGCGATATACTCAAAACATCTCATGGGGATATCCGCAAACTGCGCGGGGGTGAGGTCACCTATGTGTCCCAATCCGCCGCCGCGTCGTTCAACCCGGCCAAAAGGATCATGGATCAGGTGGTCGAAGCGGCAGTCGAACAGAAGAAATTCTCCCGCAAAGAGGCCGAAGGCCGCGCGCGTGAGCTGTTCGCCAAGCTGGGTCTGCCTGACCCGGACAATATCGGTGATCGCTACCCGCACCAGGTTTCGGGCGGTCAGTTGCAGCGTTGCATGACGGCGCTTGCACTGTGCCCCGAGCCTGATCTGGTGGTGTTCGACGAACCCACCACGGCTCTGGACGTGACCACTCAGATCGATGTTTTGATGGCCATCAAGGAAGCCATCGCAGCGACCGGCGTTGCCGCGCTTTACATCACCCACGATCTGGCAGTTGTGGCGCAGGTGAGCGACGACATCATGGTGCTGCGGATGGGCAATACGGTCGAATACGGCAACACCGATCAGATCATCAACAACCCGCAGGAAGACTATACCAAGGCGCTGGTCTCGGTGCGGTCGATTGAGCACGAAGAGAAAAAGCCCACACCGGAACCGGTGCTGAGCGTTGATGGTATCACCGCGCGCTACAAGGGTCTGAACTTCGACGTGCTGCACAACGTCAATGTCGAGCTTCATCCGGGGCAGACACTGGCGGTCGTGGGTGAATCCGGCTCGGGCAAGTCCACGCTGGCTCGTGTGATCACCGGCCTGTTGCCCCCGCGCGATGGAGAGATCACCTTTAACGGACGGAAGCTGAGCCGCGATTTGAAAGGGCGTTCCCGCGAAGACGTGCGCGAGCTGCAGATGATCTATCAAATGGCAGACACTGCGATGAACCCGCGTCAGACCGTTGGCACAATCATCGGCCGCCCGTTGGAGTTCTACTTCAACCTGCGCGGGTCCGAAAAGCGCAAGCGGGTCATCGAGTTGCTGGATGAGATCGAACTGGGCGAAAAGTTCATTGATCGCTATCCGGCAGAGCTGTCTGGCGGTCAGAAACAGCGTGTCTGTATCGCGCGGTCGCTGGCGGCCAAGCCCAAGTTGATCATCTGTGACGAGGTCACCTCGGCGTTGGACCCGCTGGTGGCGGACGGCATCCTCAAGCTGTTGCTGGATCTACAGCAGATCGAGGATGTGGCTTACCTGTTCATCACCCACGATCTGGCGACGGTGCGCGCGATCAGTGACAGCATCGCAGTGATGTATCAGGGCCGCGTGGCGCGGTACGGGTCTAAGAGCGAGGTGCTGAGCCCACCGTTCGACGACTATACCGACCTGTTGCTCAGCTCGGTGCCCGAGATGCATCTGGGCTGGCTGGAAGAGGTGGTCGCCCACCGCAAAATGGAGAGCGCCGGGAACTGATCCCCGTCCCCATAAAAGCTTCGAAATCCCGGCACGTGTCACAAACAGGTGTCGGGATTTTGCAATTCGGGGCGCGAATTGGCAGCCCATACTTTGCGAATCCCCTAGGCTCGCCTGAAGTGTTAAAGAAAAGGGTCAGAATATGGACCGCAAACTCCTCCTCATCATTCTGGACGGCGTCCCGTGGCGCAACTTTCGCCGGTTGTTCGGCAACCTCGAAGGCTGGGTCGACAGTGGCGAGGCGCAGGTCTGGAAACTGCGTTCGGTGCTTCCGTCGACCTCGGCCAGTTGCTATGCCTCGATCCACACCGGCGTTACACCGCAGGAGCATGGCTGTACCGGCAATGGCAATGTCTTCCGCCTCAGCCATAAGGACGTTTTCAGCCAAGTGCGTGAGGCCGGCGGCGTGACCGGCGCGGTCACCCACAGCTATTGGTCGCAATTCTTCAACCGCCACCCGTTCGATTACGTCCGCGATGTCGAATATGACGAGCCCGACAGCAAAACCATCAACCACGGCCGGTTCCACTCCATGACGGGCTACGGCAATGCCAATCAGATGACGCCCTGTGATGTGGACCTGTTCGCGTCTCTGACCAACCTTTGCCTGCGCTTCGGTCTGGATTACGGCATCCTGCACACCTGCACACTGGACAGCATGGGGCACCGATTCCACCACGACTGTGCAGAGATGGACCACGCCTGTTTCGTTGCGGACGAAATGCTGGCCCCTTTCATCCCCCGCTGGCGGCAGTTGGGCTACGAGGTCATCGTCACCGCCGACCACGGCCAGGATGAGCGCGGCCACCACGGCGGACGCAGCCCGTTGCAGCAGGAAACCGCGCTGTATTACTTTGGCGATGCCAAAGGCCCCGAGGTGGACGCTGTGATCGACCAGCTACAGTTGGCCCCCACGATCTTGAACCGCATGGGCGCACCGATTGCCGAAACGATGAAGGCCGTGTCATTCCTGAAATAGGGGATCAGTCGTAGGGCCAAACCTCTTGGCCCAACGCTTCGATAGCGATCGAAATCCGTTCAAAACTGTCTGCGGCGCGCTTCACCGAGGTTCGCGCCCGCAGATAACCGTGCACGAGTCCGGGTTCGTTGATCCATTGTGCTCGTCCTCCAGCTGCTGTGATCTGCTCGCAATAGATCGGCCCGTCATCGCGTAACGGATCACAATCCGCCGTCACGACAATGGTCGGTGGCAAGTTCGAGAAATTCGTATCGCACAAGGGCGCAAAGGTCGGGTCATTGTGCGGAACCGTGCCGCCACAGCGTATCTTCTCGTAGAACTTGATTTCCTCAAGCGTCAATAGCGGGGCGTGCGCGTGTTCGATGTAAGACCCCGCTGATGTATCTCCGCCCAATCCGGGGTAAATCAGAACCTGGCCCAGCACATGCTCAAGCCGCCCGCGGCCATAATGTGCAACCGCAGCCGCAAGATTGCCCCCCGCGCTGTCTCCAGCCAGAACCAGAGGGTCTTCGAATTCCGCGACCACCCAGTTTGCAGCGGTCCAACTGTCCTCAAACTGCGCCGGATGCACATGCTCGGGGCAGAGGCGGTAGTCGACGGCAACAACCCGGTACCCGGTCTGTACGCAAATCTCGGCGCAGACGTCGTCGTGGCTGTCCAGCCCACCGACAACAAAACCGCCGCCATGAAAATAGACGACGGTTCGTGTTGGATCTCCGGCGGTATAAACCCGGACAGGCACGCCATCAGCGGACCCGTCCTGCACATCCAGACCCGGAGGCCGGGGTTGGCAAAATTCCTGACACATTTCGTTATAGACGCGGCGCTGATCTTCGATTTTTAGATCAACCGCGTTGTCAGGATAGCTTTCAGCCGTTCGTTTTATGAACGCCCAGGTTTCTTCATCGATCAGACGTTCATAATCCATTGTCCCTCCGCGGTCAGGTAGCCCATTCCCATGGCCGGGTGAAAGATCCCAGCACTTTCCCGACATCGTCGTCCGATGAACCGTTGGCGTCAAGCTGCGCGACAAGCCCGCGTTTCTTATCGTCGATCACCGAGACAACGCGCGCATCCAACTCGGCTTTTTCAAGCGCGCCGTTATAGATGCGGGTGATTGCCTGTTTGCGAAGCTCAGGCTTGAACACCTTTCCCACGGCGGTTTTCGGCAGCTCGTCCAGAATAGTCATGTGCTTGGGCTGTGCCGCGCGCTCATGGACATGCACGCTGCAATACTCCATCAGCTCCTTCTCGGTCACGCTGGCACCGTCGACCAGTTCGACAAAAGCGCAAGGCACTTCGCCGGAATAGGCGTCGGGCTGGCCGATGGCCCCGGCAAAGGCGACGGCGTCGTGACCCAGCAGGGCCTCTTCGATCTCAGCCGGGTCGATGTTGTGTCCGCCACGGATGATCAGATCCTTGGCACGACCCGTAATCCACAGATACCCATCCTCGTCAAACCGGCCCAGGTCACCGGTGCGCAGGTATTTGTCGAAATGATAGAGGTCCACATTCTTATCGACCTCGGTATAGGTGTTGCCCGCATAGACACCGGGATTCGAAATACAGATCTCACCAATCTCATCTGCATCGCATTCCTTGGGGCCGTCCGGCCCGTTTTGTAGGATTTTGACATCCGTATAGGGGAACGGAATCCCGATCGAGCCGATTTTCTTTTCCCCATCCACCGGGTTGCATGACACCAAACAGGTTGCCTCGGTCAGACCATAGCCTTCGACGATGGTCACGCCCGTGGCTTCTTCAAAGCGGCGGAACAGTTCGACGGGCAGCGGAGCCGAGCCCGAGAACGCTGTTTTCACGGTTGAGATATCCGCGTCCACCGGGCGCTGCATCTTGGCGGCAATAGCTGTGGGCACGGTGATGATGAAGGACACTTTCCAGCGTTCGATCAGCTTCCAGAAATTATCGAACACGCCGTCGCCACGATAGCCGGCAGGGGTCGGGAAGACCACATGCGCGCCCGACGACACCGCCGCCATCACGATCACATGGACGGCAAACACGTGGAACATGGGCAGCGGGCACATGATGACGTCTTCGTCCGAGAACAGCAGTGTATGACCAAGCCAGCCGTTATAGATCAGACCCGAATACTTGTGCTGCGCCACTTTGGGCATACCCGTGGTACCGCCGGTATGGAAGTAACAGGCAACACGGTCTTCCTTGCTGTCTTCGAAGGTCAGCGTCGTGGGTTGCTTGGCCAGCTCCTGATTGAAATTCTTATAATCCGCATGGGCCAGATGTTCCTTGTCACCCATCTTGGGGCGCAGGAAAGGCACGAGCCAGGATTTCGGCGGTGTCAGATACCGGTTGAGGTCAATCTCAAGAATGGTATTGACCTTGGGTGCGTGTCGCACCGCCTCTTCGACCTTTTGCGCCACATCGGTCTTGGGGAAGGATTTCAGCGTCACCACCACCTTGGCGCCGGTCTCGCGCAGGATCGCGGCGATCTGTTCGGGTTCCAGTAGCGGGTTAATCGGGTTGACGATCCCGGCCACCGCGCCGCCCATCATGGTGATCAGCGTCTCGTTACAATTGGGCAGCACGTAGGCGACCACGTCCTTTTCGCCCACACCCAGCGACCGGAACAGATTGGCGGCCTGGTTGACCTTGCCCAGCAGTTCGGACCATGTCAGCGTCTCAGCCTTGTCGGTCGGGCCGGACAAAAGCTGAAAACTGATCGCGTTGCTGTTGGGGAACTTGTCTGCTGTGCGCGACAGCAACTGGTGGAAGGTGACCGGAACATCGCGGTCCTCCCACGACATTTCCTGCTCCATCCTCGCCTTGTCTTCCAAACCCACAAAGGCCATGTGGTTCCTCCCTTATCTCTCCCGTGTCCCGCACGGGTTTCGTATCCACGCCAAGATGGAAGCAAAACCACGCAGGTTCAAGAAAGGCATTAGCTGTGAAGGCAGCAAAGAGGTAGAATGACGCTGCGGACTTAGCCGTTTTGCCCCAGCGTCACTTTATTCGGCAGCCAATCCGTCGGTGAATTGCAGGCGCGCCAGACGGGCATAGAGCCCATCCTGCGCCACAAGATCGTCATGGGTACCTTGTGCCACGATCTGGCCTGCCTCCATCACTACGATCCGGTCGGCCTTTTTCACCGTGGCCAACCGGTGTGCCACGATCAGCGTCGTACGGCCCGCGCGCATTTGATCTACGGCCCCCTGAACGGCACGTTCGCTTTCCGCATCCAGCGCCGAGGTTGCCTCATCCAGCAGCAGAACCGGCGCGTCGCGCAGGATCGCGCGGGCGATGGCAATACGCTGTTTCTGCCCGCCCGACAGCATAACGCCGCGCTCACCGACGAAACTGTCATAGCCCTCGGGCAGCGCCGAGATGAAATCATGCGCAGCCGCGGCCCGGGCGGCGGCCTCGACCTCGGCATCCGAGGCATCCAGACGGCCAAAGCGGATGTTTTCGCGCGCTGAGGTGGCAAAGATGATCGGGTCCTGCGGCACCAGCGCCATATAGCGGCGGAAGTCGGCCCGGTCGATGTCTCGCAAATCGACGCCATCCAGCCTGACCTGCCCCGAGGCCGGGTCATAGAACCGTTGAATCATCTGGATGACGGTTGTCTTACCCGCCCCAGATGGGCCAACAAACGCAACAGTCTCACCCGGGTTGACCTGAAGCGTGAGATGCTCAAGCGCCACGACATCGGGGCGCGACGGATAGCGGAAAGTCACATCGTCAAATCGAATCTCGCCACGAACCGGCGACGGCAGCGCGGTCGGGTTGGCCGGGTCGTTGACCGTGTCCTGCGTGTTCAGAAGCTCGACCAGACGCTCGGTCGCGCCGGCGGCGCGCTGCAACTCGCTCCAGATTTCCGACAGGGCTGCGACGGACCCCGCCATGATGATCGAGTAGATCACGAACTGGATCAGAACACCTTCGGTCATTACGCCGTTGCGAACGTCATTCGCACCCATCCACAGCACGCCGACGATGCCGGTGAACACCAGAAAAATTACGATGACCGTAAGAACCGCGCGGGTCTGAATTCGGCGCAGCGAGACAGTATAAGAGGTCTCGGTCATGTCATCGAACTGCTTGCGGCTGGCTTGCTCGTGGGTGAAGGCCTGCACCGTTTGCACCGCGCTCAGCGCCTCGCCCGCGTTGCCGGACGAGGCCGCGATCCAGTCCTGGTTTTCCCGACTGATCACGCGCAGACGCCGCCCCAGCAGCAGAATCGGCACCACCACAATCGGGATCAGCAACATCACCATGCCGGTCAGCTTGGCCGAAGTCAGCAACATCAGCACCAGACCGCCCAGGAACAACAGCACGTTCCGCAACGCGATAGAGACGGACGAGCCCAAAACCGACTGAATCAGGGTCGTGTCGGTGGTGATCCGACTCAGAACCTCTCCTGTCATGATGCGTTCATAAAACTCGGGGCTCATGCCGATAACGCGATCGAACACCGCCTTGCGGATATCGGCCACCACGCGTTCCCCCAAACGGGTCACCAGCGCATAGCGCAAGCCTGTGCCTACGGCCAAAACGGCGGCAATGCCCAGCGCCGCCAGAAAGTACCAATCCAGCAGTTCTCCATCTTCGATACGGAAATTATCGACCACGCGGCGCACGGCCAGCGGCAGCGTCAGCGTCATGCTGGCGGTCAACACCAGCGCCAGCGTCGCACCGATCATCAACAACCGGTATGGCCGCATGAACGGCCAGAGTGAAGCCAGAACGCCAATTTTCTTGGAGCCCGCGCGCTCTTCGCTGGCGCCCGGTGCGGATTGTTGTGCTGGACTGGCTGAGGCTCTTCTTGCCATGCTTGGCCCTTAACTCATGTTCGCGTTCGTTTGCCCGCTTCTTGGCGGCAGCGCACCGCCGGGTCAAGCTGCGCATCGCAAATTGATCCCTTCTCAGGGCCATTTGACGCAGAATTTCAGGGCTGACTTGGAGCGGGCGGCGGGAATCGAACCCGCTTCATCAGCTTGGAAGGCTGAGGTAATAGCCAGTATACGACGCCCGCTCAGCGCAGGTCGGTTTAAGCGATGCGCCTGACGCCGTCAAGCGCCGTTCGACGGTGGATTCCAATTTCTGTGCACAGCCTTGGCGAACCGTGAATAGTGGCCGTGCTACGCCTGCGCCGGAAGCCAGTCACATGTGTCGAGATCAGACGAAATCCGGATCATCGACTCATATTGCAGCGGCTGCGCAGCCGTTTGGCCGATCAGTGACGCCGGATAGGTCGTTGCAGCGACCAGCGCCTCCTGCAGTGGCACCCCCACCTGAGTAACAAGATTGCGGATGGCCGTAGTCAGGTCCAGATCGGCCCCGGCCAGTGTTCCGTCCCCAAGCGTCAACCGCCCATCTGTCCGCGCAATTCGGCGGCCTTCCAGTTCGAACGCGTTCTGATCCGTGCCCGCAACGGCCATCGCGTCGCTGACCAAAAAGATTTGACCTGGCGCGGTTTTAGCGGCCCACGCAGCGCGCATCACCTCGGGGTGAACATGGATACCGTCGGCGATCAGCCCCGCTGACAAGCCGCCATTGGCCAGTGCCGCACCGACCAGACCCGGTTCGCGGCTGCCCAGTTGGCTCATGGCATTGAACAGATGCGTCACACAGCGCGCACCTGCCATGGCATAACGCTGGCACGTCGCGAAATCTGCGTTGGTATGGCCCAACGACACCAGAACACCCGCATCGAATAAAACCTTTACCTGTTGCTCGGACACGGATTCGGGCGCGACGGTCACCATGAGGCACGGCAGTTCCCCCGCCGCCGCGATCAGGGCCGCCACGTCTGCATCCTCCATCGGGCGGATCATCGCCCAGTCATGTGCTCCCTTACGCGCAACGGACAGGTGCGGCCCCTCCAGGTGCAGCCCGGCCACGCCCGGAACATCCGAATGCACCGCCTCTATCGCGGCCTGGATGGCGGCCCTTGTCTTCTCGGGCGTGTCTGTAATCAGGGTAGGCAGCAAAGACGCCACACCCAACCGGCGATGCGCCTCGGCAATTCGTCGGATCGTGCCGACCGAGGGGTCGTCGTTGAACATCACCCCATCGCCGCCATTGACCTGCAGATCGACATACCCGGGGCATAGGATATCCCCGTTCAGATCAATAACCTGCCCTTCGGATGTTGCCTGCTCCTCAGGCACTAGCGCGGCCAGCGCACCGTCGCGAAAAACAATCGCCTGGCCGAAATGCAGGCGCCCGCCATCAAACAGGGCCCCATTGCGAAATGTCACTGAACCTGAGGTCATACTTTCTCTGTCACCTTTCTCAGATGGCGCGGCGCGTCAGGGTCGATTCCACCGGCGCGGGCCAAGGCCTCGACCATACCGTAAAAAGAGGTGATGGTGGCAATGGGATCCGTCAGCCAATGATCGGTTCGTGTGACTGGCAGGCTCTGAGAGCGTTTCGCCTTGTCGGTTGACGCAATAACCGCAGCCCCTTTGACCACCAGAGTATCTGCAGCATCGGCTGTAGTCTGTTCTGCCGCATCTCATGCAGTGGAGACAATAGTGGGGAGCCCGTTTTCCGCGATCGAAACCGGCCCATGCAAGACTTCGGCGACCGAATAACTTCCGGCTTGAATCTGGAAGGTTTTCTTGATTTTCAGCGCGGCCTAGTTGGACATCGCAAAGGACGGACCGCAGCCCAGCGTGAACAGCGACACACCCGTTATCGCCTCGGCCACCTCCGTCCAGTCACATGGCGCGGCCCGCGCCAAATGCCCCGGTATGGACTGGATCGCGCCGGACAATTCACTGTCGCCCCTGATCTCTGCCTGTAACCAAAGCCCAACCACCAAAGGGGTGACAATAGTCTTGGTCGCGGCCACGCTCAGTTCCGGCCCCTCGTGCACAGGCAGCACCGCGTCGGTCATCCCGGCCAGTCGCGAGCTTTCGTCATTGGTGATGGCGACGATTACCCGCCCCCGGATTTCAAGAACCGTGTCATGCCTAAAAAACCCTTGCTTTGTCCCAACCGGGCACCGACAGGCACAACGCCCCTTGACCCGCAGACCCACACCCTAGATCGAGCTGACCGACGGCCCGACCGGGGCAGCAAGCAGGTTCAGCAGCAACTCGGCCTCACGCAGGCGATGGATGTGGAAAATCTGTTCACCGTCTTTCAGGCTCAACGCCTCAACTTCTCCGGGGGGGGCGTAAAGACACCGCGCTCCTGCCATTACGAGGATGTAGCGCACCTCGAATCGACATGCCCTCGGAAAAAGATGTCAGATGCGTCAGCGATTGCTCCACCCGCAGCGCGCGCTCACGAATGAACGAGCCCGAGCCCTGCCGCTACTCAGTCACGCCCTTCTGAACCAGGTCCTTTATCGCTTTGCGCACGGTAACCCGTGACAGATCGGTGATCTCTACCAGTTACCGTTCCGAGGGCAGCTCGGCGTTCAGAGCCAGCACTCTGGTATCGAGCCCCTCTTGCAGCCGGAGACGCAACTGGACATAAAGCGGGCTTTTTCCGGGATTCCGCCACCGGCCGGGCAGATCGCCTCACCCGATTGCCAGCCCTGCCATTTCGCGGTTTCGGTGATGCAATCGGCCATGGCTTGCAAAACCTCTACGGCAACAGAGTTACCAGCCTGTGCGGCAGCTGAGATTGCGGCAGCAACCCCACCGATCTGCCGGGACAAGGCATCAAGCCCGCCCCGAATATGCGCGAGCATCCTGTCAAAACTGGGTGAGACATTGGCGGCCCCGGCTTCAACACAACGGTTCATGTCATTAACCTCACAAGCCACCCGGCAGCGCCTTCCGCCGCCATCAACCGCTAATTCCGCCCTATCTCAAGACTCGGCCAGAACAATACCATTACAATACCTTTTAAGACTAAGAATGCCCACGCGTCCCGAAAGCCACAGTTTTTTTCCCGAAAATTGGCAAAAATAGTTCCAAAATTTCAAGGAGAAAGAAGAACCAGGACAGGTGGTGTCACATAGATATCTTATGGCGAACAAACGGGGGCACTTGATGCCCCCGCAATTTGGACACCTGCACCTTGACGAAAAATAGCTGACCTCATGCAATCTGGTCAGCGCATGGCGCGCATTGACCGAGTCGCAGATCGCTGAGGCCACCACGTCCGTGACGCGTAGGCTTGTCGCCCACGGATGCCTGTATGCTATTGCAAGTACCCGACGGGGTTGTGTCCGCATTACTGGCGCAAAACTGAAAACGACAAGCAAATCCAAAGGACAATGACACACTGAAGCCTTATGCTGGCCTCGCTGGACACAACCCAGATGACCACAAGCGCATTTGCCAAGGACTTGACGTTGACCAACGGAAGCTGGCGCAACGATGACCTGACCCCGCGGCAGGACCAGATACTCCCCGCATTCGAAGCCAAACACCCCGGCATCTAGGATCAGTTCATCCCCTCGGCCCCGGCAGAATACAACGCCGTTCTGAACTCGAAACGCGACGCGGATTCGGTCGGCGGCCTGATCACCTGCCGCCCGTTCTAAATCTTTCTGGCACTGTTTGGGGCGGCCACCTGATCGATCTGTCCGAGGTCGAGGCGATGAGCAATCTCTCGGACGTGGCGAAATTGGCGTGACAGACAGATGATGCGCAGTAAGTATCTGCGTTCCGATGGCCTCGGCGATCCACGGTTTCATCTACCGGAATGCCCTCGCCGAAATCCACAGTGAAGTTCCCAGCACCACTGAGGATGAGTTCTTTGCCGCACTTGACAAGATCACTGAGAACGGAACCCATCTCCACCGCCATCGGCCCGAACGAATGGAAGGGCGAGGCAAGCCGTCAGGTGCTGTTCACCGCTTAGCAAAATAATGACCGATAAGGACCGGGCTGCAATCTTTCCCGCCGGGTCGTGGCAAATCTTGGGCTTCAATACGAAGGCCGATTTCAGTATGGCGCATTCAAGCCGTTGATCCGCGATGCGGGTGTCACCTGTTGTTTCTCGGACAACACCGAAATCTGTATCGGCATGAACGAAGACACCAAGAAATTCAAAGCCGCTGAGATTTTTCCGACATGGCGTGCACGGCGCATGGTCGAAACATCCATTTGGCTGAACCGCAAGCCGGCGTAGGGTATATCCTGCGCCACCATCCCTCGTGGATGCGCCTGATCGCCAAGGCATGCGATCTATGCAGACCCTGATATTCCGCCTGTACCGGAATCAACAATCCTCGAGTCCGGATCGGGAGTTGCGAAACGCGTTGATGCAAACCGCCTCGCCTGCCGTGGCCTGTAAAGTGCATTATGTGGACACGATGAACCAGATCACCGACGCGCGGCCCGTTCCAGATGGCCTTCGATAAAAGCTCGGTCGGTTGGTACGAGGCCAGAAGGTCCCTGGTGATGTCAGAGGCCGCATTTCTCGTGACAGGTATTGCCTAGACCAACGGTTCTGTTTCAATCACCGTCAGCAATAAGGGCGCATCGACCGATATCAACAACCATACCAAGGTCGGCAGATTGCTGATCCACAAAATCGACCGAGACCGTACCATCGAAATACCCGATGAACCCGACCATCAGAAACTGAGTGACGCCGAGCAGGCCAGTTTTCTGCGCACCAATGCTGTAAACAACGACTTGACGCGCCATAGACTGACACCGTCCAATCCCTCTCCATTTGTCTGGGCGGCGATGAAGGTACCCGCGCCGGTCAACCCGTTTCTCTACAAGTGTACAAATCATGCCCACTCTGGCCTGGACAAACGTGAAAAAAGCTTCGGCAATGTGCATGTCCTGAAGGACATATTCCTGACGGTCGAGGACGGAAAACTTGTCGTCTTTGTCGGGCTGCGGCAAATCCAGCTTTTGTGTGTGAACGCGGATCGAATTTGCGAACCAGTACTGAGCATTGGATATCCCCATGATTTGTGTCACCCATGACCGAACCAAGTTAATGACGCTGGTCGTACTACAAGACGGGCGGGTGGCACAGGTCGGCACCTGACGGAGCTGTACAACAACCTCTCCAACCAGTTTGTTGCCGGTTTTCCGAGGTCTCTGTCGAGGAACTTCCTGCCCAAATGGCTGCTGAAAGGCTGAACACCATCGGCAGCCAACCCGAAGACTTGTTCCTGTTCGATGAAGGTCCGTTGGCTGTTTGCGTAAACCATGCCGAAAAACTGAGAAGAGACACAAACGTCATCACAAGGTTGCGGGACCATACAGCAACGGCACAACGGTTCGGTCAACTCGCAATCGCGGAAAGTCAGGAACTGAGATTCGGCATTTCGGCCGACAAGGCCTATCGAATCGCCCCGGAAGACCAACAACTGCGCCGAGAAGCGGCTACGCGCAAAGGTGATCTTTGTCCGATGCCCTCATCCACCATGCAGTGGGTGGGTTTTGGCTTGTTTTATAAACCTGAAAGAACCCCTTTCCCGATGACCCAAGCAGCGTCCTAACTAGTGCTGTCAACAACTTGTCACAAAGACGCACTACATCCGATTCAACACTTTTCATATGACCGCCAGGAGCCATCCATGAACAACGTTGACCCCACCACTTTGTCTGCCGACGACTGGGACGAACTGCACTTTCCCCGCCCAAAAGAAAACGACTTTGACCACGTTGTTGAAAGCGCCATATCGCGGCGTGGTTTTCTGGGCGGCGTGTTGGCCTTTGGCTCGGGTGCAGCGGCCATGGGGGCGGGCCTGATGGGGTCCACCTCGGCGCAGGCGCAAACCGCCTCGCGCTTTGCGTTCACTCCGATTGCAGCGCAAACCGACGGCACCGTGCACGTCCCGGAAGGGTACGAATGGAAAATGCTGATGCGTTGGGGCGACCCGTTGTTTTCCGACGCCGATGGTTATGACCTGACCGACGGTGGTGCGATCGAGAAATCAGACCGCGTGTTTGGTGAAAACACCGACGGAATGGAGACGTTCTCGTTCCAGGGTCACGAACTGATCGCGATCAACCACGAATACCCGAACCGCAAGATCAACCTGCCCGCCGCGAATGAAGGCGTGCCAGCCAATGCCGATGACGTTCTGAAGCTGCAAAACATCCAGGGCGTCACCGTCATGGAAATCACCGAAGGCCCCGATGGTTGGTCAGTTGTAAAGGACAGCCCCTTCAATCGTCGCATCCACCATAACACGCCCATGAAGATCGTTGGCCCGGCGGCTGGTCACGATCTGCTGAAGACCGAGGCCGACCCGACCGGGACCACATCGCTGGGGACAATGAATAACTGTGGTGCGGGCAAGACACCTTGGGGCACTTACCTGACTTGCGAAGAGAACTTTAATGGCTATTTCGGCTCGTCTGACGGGAATGCCAGCTATGATCAGAAGGTCGCGGATGGCATGGCACGGTACGGTATCAAGGCCGAAAGCTGGAACGGCTACGAATTCTTTGATCCGCGTTTCGACACCTCGAAAAACCCCAATGAGCCGCACCGCGCCGGCTGGATCGTTGAAATTGACCCGACCAATCCGGACAGCACACCGGTCAAGCACACCGGTCTGGGCCGCTTCAAGCACGAAAATGCCGAAGTGACACTTGCTGCCGATGGCCGCGTGGTTGTCTATATGGGCGACGATGAGCGCGGTGAATACCTGTACAAGTTTGTCTCGAACGGCACCTACCAGCCGGGTGGCGAGACCGAGAGTCTGCTGAACGATGGCACGCTTTACGTTGCCAAGTTCATTGATGACGCGACCGGTGCGTGGTTGCCCCTGACACCGGAAACAACCGGCATGGAAGAGGCAGAGATCGCGATCTTTACCCGAATGGCCGCATCCAAGGCCGGCGGCACCACCATGGATCGTCCGGAATGGGTCGCCTCCAGCCCGGTCGTGGTCGAGGCATACTGCTGCCTGACCAACAACAAGAACCGGGGCGTCAAGCCGAATGCCGGGGGTGACGATACCTCGGTCAACGGACCTAACCCGCGCGAGGCCAACAAATACGGTCAGATCGTGCGATGGCGCCCGGCGAATAACGACCACGCCGCCGAAACTTTTGACTGGGACCTGTATGTCATGGCCGGAAACCCGACCGTGCATTCCGACGATCGCGCCGGTTCGCAGAACGTGAACGAGGGCAACCTGTTCAATTCGCCCGACGGCATGGCCATCGACTCGACCGGCCTGGTCTGGATCCAGACCGACGGCAATGACGACAACGAGGATGATTTTGCAGGTCACGGCAACAACCAGATGCTGGTTGGTGATCCGGTCACCGGCGAGATCGCGCGCTTCATGACCGGCCCGAATGGCTGCGAAGTCACCGGTCTGGCATGGTCCAGTGACCTGCGCACCATGTTTGTCGGTATCCAGCACCCGGGAAGCAACTGGCCCGATGGCGGCACACCTCGCTCCTCGGTGATCACGATCAAACGCGCCGACAGCGGTCTGGTTGGGTAAGCCATACGAAAACGCCTCCGACCTAGCGGTTCGGGGGCGTTTTTTCCTCAGATATCCTGACCGGGCGGCTCCAGTGGACCGCCCGGCCCCAAAAGATGGCGTTCCGACAGCCACGGGTTCAGTTGCAGCGCATTATTCAAAGTCTCTCGCGCCTCATCCAACCTTTCTAGTCCCAACAAGGTCAACGCACGCCCGCTGATCGCGGCCACATGGTTCGGCGATAGTTCGATAGCCCTGTCCAGATCGGGCAGGGCGGCGGCGAAATCCTGCCCGAGGTAATACGCAAAGGCGCGCTGGTTATACCCTTCGGCATAGGTAGGGCAGTAGGCGATCAGCTTGTCGAAATCCTCAATCGCACCCAGCAAGTCCGACGCCCTGAGACGCGCCATTCCACGGTCCAGCAACCGTTGTGAACTTGCATCAGGCGCGTCCGCCCAGAACTCCCACAACTGACTCGATAGGGTTCGGGCGGCCCGCTCGGTCTCGGCCTTCTGGATTTGCGCGATAACTCCGCTGACACCCGCGCTGTGATCTGGTGCAGCCGGGCATTCCCCGGCTTGCGCGGGTGTATAAACGGTCAACAGGATGAAGGCGAAAGCGATCTGTTTCATGATCCAATGGTGGCGCCACCGAACGTTTCGTCAACCCATCCCTTCGAGGGCCCCTGATACACCGGTTTCTTTAACGGCCTCCATGGCCACGAAAGTAGAAGTATTGGCCACATGCGGCAGGGAGGAGATTTTCTCGGCCAGAACGGCGCGATATTCCGACATCGAACCGGTGCGGATTTTCAGCAGATAATCGAAATTCGACGCGATCATATGGGCTTGCTCGATCTCGGCGACCTTGCGTACCGCCGAGTTGAACTCGGCCAATGCCTTTTCGCGCGTGTCGGTCAGGCGCACCTCGACAAAGGCGACATGGTCCAGCCCAAGACGGATCGGGTCCAGCAGAGCCCGGTATCCGGTGATGATCCCTTCGGCCTCAAGCCTTTTTACGCGGGCTTGAGTCGGGGATTTCGACAACCCGATGCGTCGCGCCAGATCTGCGACCGAGATACGCCCGTCCTCGGCCAGAATCGTCAGGATCGCCCGGTCAAACCGGTCCAGATCGGGGCGGTTCATTTGCATCGAAACCTCACAAAATTTCAGTCCATTCGCCTCTCTCAACTCAAAATTAAGGCAATCATCCCGCAAAATCGATCCTATATTTAACAAAAGCTCGGAGGATACATGACACACAGCCTGCGCACCCATATCGACAGCCGGACCTATGCCGATCAGTCCGAAATTCTGGATGTCCTGATCGCACAGTCGGAACTGAGCGAACCCGACCGCGTCGCGATTTGCGCGGCGGCAGCGCAGTTGGTGCGCGATATCCGGTCCAGCACCTCACCCGGTATGATGGAGGTGTTTTTGGCTGAATATGGCCTGTCCACCGATGAAGGCGTCGCGCTGATGTGTCTGGCCGAAGCGCTGCTGCGGGTCCCGGATGCCGACACGATTGACGCGCTGATCGAGGACAAGATCGCGCCGTCGGATTGGGGAAAGCATCTTGGTCAGTCCTCATCGTCTCTGGTGAACGCATCGACCTGGGCGCTGATGCTGACGGGCAAGGTACTGGATGAGGGCAGAGCCTCGCCGGTCAGTGCTCTGCGCGGGGCGATCAAAAGACTGGGTGAGCCGGTGATCCGCACCGCCGTAGGCCGTGCGATGAAAGAGATGGGCCGCCAATTCGTTCTAGGCGAGACGATCCGATCTGCCATGGACCGCGCCAACGCGATGGAAGCCAAGGGCTACACCTATTCCTACGACATGCTGGGCGAGGCAGCACGCACCGAGGCCGACGCCGCCCGCTATCACCTGTCTTACTCGCGCGCGATTGCCGCCATTGCAGATGCGTGTACCCATGATGACATTCGCGCCAATCCCGGAATTTCAGTAAAACTTTCGGCGCTGCACCCTCGCTATGAACTCGCACAGGAACAGCGCGTGATGGATGAGCTTGTGCCCCGCCTGCGCGCGCTCTGCCTGTTGGCCAAGGCGGCCGGAATGGGTCTGAACGTCGATGCCGAGGAAGCCGACCGTCTGTCGCTGTCCTTGCAGGTGATCGAAGAGGTGATGGCCGAGCCCGCCCTCGCCGGATGGGACGGGTTCGGGATCGTGGTGCAGGCTTACGGCCCGCGCGCCGGGATCGTGCTGGATACGCTCTATAACATGGCGGAGCGCCATGACCGCAAGTTGATGGTGCGGCTGGTCAAAGGTGCCTATTGGGACACCGAAATCAAGCGCGCTCAGGTCGAGGGTGTCACAGGCTTCCCCGTGTTTACCCGCAAAGAGGCGACCGACATCTCGTACATCGCCAATGCGCGCAAACTGCTGGGAATGACCAACCGAATCTACCCGCAATTCGCCACTCACAACGCGCATACGGTCAGTGCCATCCTGCATATGGCCAATGATCAGCCGTTCGAGTTTCAGCGCCTGCATGGCATGGGCGAAACCCTGCACCAGATCGTCAAGAACCAGAGCAACACGCGCTGCCGGATTTACGCCCCCGTTGGGGCGCATCGGGACCTTCTGGCCTATCTCGTCCGGCGCCTGCTGGAAAACGGTGCGAACTCGTCTTTCGTGAACCAGATCGTGGATGAGGCCGTGCCGCCGGAAGAGGTCGCTTCGGACCCGTTCGTTACCATTCAGGAACCGAAACCCAGCCTGCCAACCGGGCCTGAACTGTTTCAGCCCGAACGTCCGAACTCCATGGGATTCGACCTGCACCATACGCCGACGCTCGACCGGATCGACGCAGCCCGGGACGAATTCCGGGCCCATCACTGGTACGCACAACCGCTGCTGTCGGAAGATGCGCGTCCCGGAGAAGACCAGCCGGTTACCAACCCTGCAAACCCGCAGGACCGGCCCGGTGCCGTCGCTGCGGCCAGCGCACAAGATGTCGAACTGTCTCTGGCCTCGGCCAGCCTGTGGCAGGTTCCTGCCGCGGATCGCGCGCGCGTCCTGAACGTCGCCGCTGATCTGTACGAAGCGCATTACGGTGAACTGTTCGCCCTGCTGGCGCGTGAGGCAGGCAAGTCCGTTCCCGACGCGGTGGCCGAACTCCGCGAGGCTGTGGATTTCCTTCGGTACTATGCGGCCAACATCCCGCAGGCCGAACCGGCGGGAACGTTCACATGTATCAGCCCGTGGAACTTCCCGTTGGCGATTTTCACCGGCCAGATTTCCGCCGCATTGGCCACTGGCAACGCCGTTCTCGCAAAACCAGCGCCGCAGACCCCTCTGATCGCACACCGGGCCGTGCAACTGCTGCACGAGGCTGGCGTACCACGCGACGTGCTGCAATTGCTGCCTGGTGGACCATCGGTTGGTGCTGCGCTGACGTCTGACCCGCGCGTGTCAGGCGTGGCGTTCACCGGCTCGACCGCGACGGCGATGAAAATCCGCGCAGCCATGGCGGACAACCTGCGGCCCGGAACGCCTTTGATCGCCGAGACCGGTGGGTTGAATGCGATGATCGTGGACAGTACCGCGCTGCCCGAACAGGCCGTACAGTCCATCATAGAAAGCGCATTTCAATCGGCGGGGCAAAGGTGTTCGGCCCTGCGATGCCTTTACGTGCAAGAAGACATCGCCGACGACCTGCTGACCATGCTGACCGGTGCGATGGGGGCGTTGAAGGTCGGAGACCCATGGATGCTGACCACCGATTGCGGCCCGGTCATTGATCAGGACGCATTGCAGGGAATCGCGGATCACATCGCACAGGCCCGTGCAGAAGGGCGGGTTCTGAAGGAACTAGCCACGCCGCCCGAGGGCACCTTCATCGCCCCTACCCTGATCGAACTCTCTGGAATTGCTGCGCTGGAACGCGAGGTCTTTGGCCCTGTTCTGCATGTGGCGCGATTCAAGGCGTCAGAGATCGATCAGGTCATCGCCGACATCAACGCAACCGGCTATGGGCTGACCTTTGGCCTGCACACCCGCATCGACGACCGTGTGCAGCACATCACCGAGGCCGTTCACGCGGGCAACATCTATGTCAACCGCAACCAGATCGGGGCCATCGTCGGTTCTCAGCCATTCGGCGGCGAAGGGTTGTCGGGCACCGGACCCAAGGCGGGTGGACCGAACTACATGGCCCGCTTCTGCGCGCCGGATCGGCAGAACAGCACGGCGCAATGGGACAGTACCATGGGTGACCTGCCCGCCCCGCAGGGCCAACCCGTCGCCATCCGCACTCAGTCCCTGCCCGGCCCGACGGGCGAATCCAACCGGCTGAGCGAAACCCCTCGTGCACCCCTACTATGTATGGGTCCGGGACCGGACGCGACACGAGCACAAGCCGAGGCCGTTAAATCTCTGGGTGGCACGGCCATCCAGGCAACTGGCATGATGGATCTGCACCGGCTCGAGAACGCCACCGGGTTTTCAGGTGTACTCTGGTGGGGCGACGAAGACACAGCGCGTGAAATCGAACGTCGCTTGGCCCGCCGCAACGGTCCCATCCTGCCGCTGATCCCGGGGCACCCTGACCGCGCGCGCGTATTGGGCGAGCGCCACGTCTGCGTCGATACTACCGCCGCAGGCGGTAACGCCGCCCTGTTGGGAGGTGCGGCGTAACCGTATCTTGACGCTGGGCTGCGAAAAGCCCAGCGTCGCCGCATGTTTCCGATCCGTGACCATAACCCCTCGGGGCGTACGCCATATGTCGTCTATCTTCTGATGGCGGCCAATATCCTGATTTTTCTCAGCTATGTGGGGTTCATGGGTAACGAGAGGCTGATAAGTCGGCTCTATTTCGACTACGCGGTCATCCCGTCGCGGATCACTGACGGGTTTGCGCTGGAAACACTCGTGACTTCGATGTTCCTGCACGGAGGTTGGATGCATCTGGCGGGCAATATGCTGTTTCTGTGGATTTTCGGCGACAACCTCGAAGACGAGATGGGCCACCTGCCCTTCTTACTGTTCTATCTGGTCGCCGGCGTAGGCGCGGGGTTGATCCACGTCATCACCGCTCCGGCCTCGGTGGTGCCGACGATTGGCGCGTCAGGCGCTATCGCCGGAGTGATGGGGGGCTATCTCCTTTTGTTCCCGAAGGCCCGCGTGGACGTCCTGTTGATCCTGATCGTCTATTTCCGGGTCTTCACAATTCCGGCCTTTATCATGCTGGGCATCTGGCTGGGCATCCAGTTCGTCGGCAGCTTCGCCAGCAACCCGGACGAAGGCGGCGTCGCCTATTGGGCGCATACCGGCGGCTTCCTTGTCGGCCTGATCCTGTGCATCCCGCTTTGGTTGAAACGCGGTGGGCCGGCATATTGGAGCCGTACCCACGGCCACCCGCCCCACCCCGAGCACAATTACAAACTGTCGCAATCCCGTATCCCGCGGATACCGCGTAAATAAAGGGCAACCCTTTGCTTGATACGGTACTCAGCCGCCGCTGAAGCGCGTGATTTCCTGCGCCGCATCTTTCACCAAAGCGCCAAATTCCAGTGCCCTGTTCCCGTGAATACGGACAGACGGGCCAGAAACGGAAATCCCGGCGCAGGGTGCGGCACGGTCGTTGTTGATGACGGCTCCGATACCGAGCATTCCTTCGTACTGTTCTTCGTGGTCCTACGACCATCCCCAGCCACGAACTTGTCTAAATCCACCGTCAGGTCCGAGCCTGGCATCTGCCTGCGGCCCATAAAACGATCGGGATTGACCGAACTGAGGAACATACTGGCCGCATGCGGATTCATCGCAGCCAGTATCGTCTTACGCGCGCCCGGCGGACATCCCGAACCGGCTGCGGCAGGCGATACACGTTCAGACCCAGGACCTCTGCACTCCGGATTTTGTTGGGACATTCTCACCGCCGCTAGAGGACAGAAAAAGGTTTTTGAAACAACCACGGGTCAGGTCATCACTTTACCTGCCAGCGGAACGAGTGAGTGGGAGGTTGCGGTGATCAACACACTCAGCCCCAAGGATGCGGTTCTGATGGCACGGTATGGGATGTACATCCATCCTTTGATCAATCTGTGCCAGCATCACGGTCTGGACGTGCGGATCATCGGGAGCCCCTAGAGCAGCAGAGCGCCGGCGGAGAAGTTTGCCGATGCTCTGGCAGCAGACACGGACCATGAGATCAAGGCAGTCCTGGTCACCCATAGCGAAACAGTCCCCTGGGTGCGCTCAGACATGGCAGCGAAGCGCAGGGCGATGGATGCCAGTGTCCAACCTGCGATCCTGTTCGTGGATTGCACCAACTCGCTGCCCTCAATGCCGTTCGACTATGATGACTTGGGCATCGATATCGCTTTGCCGGCATCGCAAAAGGGCTTCCTTCTAGCGACAGGTTTGCAATTCTCTGCGTCAACCCTGAGGACTTTAACAGCAATACCCGACTGAATATGCCTTCAACGCGGATGGCGTCAGTTTTAGCATCTGGCTGGGCGAGATGAATGGCAAGGCCTTCCGCATCTGCGATCTGGGCAACCTGACGGACGTTATGGTGCTGTCCGGCCTCGCTAGGATCAAAATGACCATGGCCGATCTGAACTAACCTATCGAACCGGGCGGCGTAAAAAAGAGATTAATCTTGAACGCGCTAACCACTGTCGGCTGCCTGACGCTCTCCTAATTTCACGAGGCGAATGAGCGGATCGAACCCCATTTCAACCGCACATCTGCCCTGCGGTCCGACTATCCGGACGAGCTAACCGGCGCGCAACGGTTCTTCAAAAGCGAGAACTATCAGGAGGCCGGGGCCTTCAATGAGCGGTCTCATCTGAGTGGTCCAAACTGGTTTTTGTGTGTGATTGGCCTCAGTTCTATCAGGATGTCGGTTTCAGGGGCCGGTGGGCGGCAGCCCAATGCACTTCGCACTTTTTTGCTATGTGTTTCCCTAATAATTCGATCAGAAATTGAGCCTCGAGCAATCTGTAGAAGGTCACGCAATATCCGTTCTCCCGAAGTGCCCCTGGTTCTATGCAAGCGATCATTGCGCAGGCGGCGGCGATCCAATTTCGGACAGCATGTGCAACGAATTCAGGGCCATTGTCTGACTGGAGGAAGTCGGGAGCGCCACGCAGGATGAACAGGTCTGAAAGAACATCAATTACATCAGTGGAGTTCAGCCTGCGCTTCAACTGGTTCGCCAGACATTCCCGGCTGTGTCCATCAAGGACATTTTTATTGCGGAACACCTTCCCATCATCTAACCGGCAATGAACGAAACCATGTGTCCAGACTTAGTTTCGATACTCTGGCCGTAATCCGACGGTAGCCATTGCAACCATATTGTCTCGCCGGCTCGATCGCATCGGCAACCAACCGATCCTCATCTGCTCGGTCTCTTGGAACATGCACCTTTGTCGAACAATGTTGCCCCATAACATGGCAGGCCCTGCGTTCAGACTCTTTTAACTGGCTGCGCACATGATCGATGCAAGCGCGACGACGAGCGGGGCTCAGAATTTTCCCTTCGCAGCTTCCCTTAAGATCAACTTGTCGAGCGCCGGTCTCAAATCCAATCACCTCAACCTGTCATTCCCCAGCTGAAGGCACTTCAGTTCCATCAGTTGATCTTCACCCATTCCACCATATTGTTTACACCAGCGTTAATAAGTTTGATCCACAACTCCGATCTGTCCGATCGCGTCCAGTCGGGACATATCCTGCCCTATCGGCACCTCAACTTGCCTTACCTTCAAGACAATCCCTTCGAGCTGTGGTCGCTTGTTTGCCATTCTTGGTCCTCCGTTTACGAAACACAGCGGTGGACCAATTCAGTTTGGAGGCTAAATCACCGGCACAAAAGGCAAGCATATGGTCGACATCGCACCAGTGGCGCACGCCTCTGTATTCGCCGACGAGGTCGTCCAATCGATATCCATCAGCGAGGCACAACATGTCGTCGGCAGCGGTGACCTGAAGGCCGCGCAAGTTACCCCACCGACGCGGTCATCGGTCGCGATCGCCCCGGGCGGACAAGCTAGGGTGAGATCATCCTGTTTGATGGAACCGGCGTCGGGCTAAAGGGCCTAACCATCGCCTCCGGTGCCGCGCGTTTTGCGGATGCGACAGGCCCGGCGCTGCGCGCCACACTCTGAAACGAAAAAGCGCACCTCCAACGGGGCGCGCTTGCTCAACGGGTATATCGGGGTATTAGCCCCGGATCACCTTGGAGAACTGATCGAAGATCGGTTCGTTCGAACAGATCACCTCACCATCCTCCAGCACGCTGCCTTCAGAGTTCAGGGCCTGCACAAAGCCACCGGCCTCTTTCACGATGATGATCCCTGCAGCCACGTCCCAGGCGTTCAACCGACGTTCCCAGAACCCTTCATAGCGACCCGCGGCCACATAGGCCATGTCCAGCGCCGCAGCGCCCCAACGGCGCACACCGGCGCACACGGGCATCAGGCGGGCCAGATCCTGCAGCGTGGCAGGCAGGTCCGAACGGCCACCAAACGGCAGGCCAGTCGAGAAGATCGATTCGATCATGCGATGACGGCCCGAGACACGAATTCGGGTGTCGTTCATCCATGCGCCTTCGCCTTTTTCAGCGAAGAACATCTCGTCCTTGGCGGCGTCGTAGATCACACCGGCGACAATCTTGCCCTTGTGCTCCAGCGCGATCGAGATCGCCCAATGCGGCAGGCCGTGCAGGAAGTTTGTAGTGCCGTCCAGCGGGTCAACGATCCAGCGGCGGGTCGGATCTTCGCCAGCGATGGAACCGCCCTCTTCGGCCAGCCAGCCGTAGGTCGGCCGCGCGCCCAGCAGTTCCTCTTTCAGGATTTCCTCGGCTGCAATATCTGCCTTGGAGACAAAGTCACCCGCGCCTTTCATCGACACCTGAAGGTTCTCGACTTCGCGAAAATCCTTGACCAACGAACGCCCCGCCTTACGCGCGGCCTTGATCATGATGTTGAGGTTTGCACTGCCTACCATTGTCCAACGGCTCCTGTTCGGTCAAACCGCGCGTATACTGGGGCAATGCGCCCTTGCCAAGAGGAATGATGCGCATAGCAGATCCGCATTTCGCACCTATTGCTTCTGTAGTTTGCGCGCCTCGGTTCCCGCCAGTTCGATTAACTTTTGCACGTAGGGTTTTTCAAGATCTTCGGTGCGCACCGCAGCGTAAAGCCTGCGGGTGATTCCATCTTTTGTCAGCGGGCGGGTGACGTAGTCGGAATTGTACTTTACTTCGCGCACGACCCAATCGGGCAGCACTGAAACACCCCGGTTCGACGCCACCAGCAACAGGATTACCGCAGTCAGTTCGACCTGTCGGATCGCGGCAGGTTCGACCCGTGCGGGGATCAGCAACTGGCTGAAGATATCCAGACGGGTGCGTTCGACCGGATAGGTGATCAGGGTTTGGCCACGGAAATCCTCGGCCTCAATGAAATCCTTCTGCGCCAAAGGATGCGACGAAGCCGCAACAAAAACCGCGTCATAGTCGAACAGTTCGATGAACTCGACGCCCGGCAGATCCTCGGGATCGGATGAGACGACTAGATCGACCTCTTCCTTCTGCAATGCGGGCAACGCATCAAAAGCAAGGCCCGGACGGATATCGACATCTACATCGCCCCAGGATTTACGGAAGGACTCCAGCACCGGAAACAGCCATTCAAAACAGGCGTGGCATTCGATAGCGATATGCATTCGCCCGGTGCGGCCATCGCGCAGCGACGAAAACTCCTGCTGCGTCGCTTCGACCTGCGGCAGAATCTGTTCCGCCAACCGCAACAGGCGCAACCCTGCCGCCGACAGCTTCATCGGCTTGGACCGGCGCAGAAACAGCTCGACTCCGGCTTGATCCTCTAATCCTTTGATTTGATGACTTAAAGCCGATTGCGTAATATTCAACTGGTCCGCCGCACGGGCTAGGCCACCGCATTCATGAATAGCTTTGATCGTACGCAGGTGGCGAAATTCAATGTGCATTGCAATGTGACTCATGTTGTTCTTGAGTAATATGAGTTTGTCTCACAATGCGGAAACTGGCACAAGTGTTTCAGTTTGGACCTGTGAGGCAACTATGACAAAACCAGAAATCTCATTCGAGTTCTTCCCTCCGCAATCTCTTGAGGCGTCGTTCCGCCTCTGGGACACGGTTCAGACTCTGGCACCTTTGGAGCCGCGTTTTGTCTCGGTCACGTATGGTGCAGGGGGCACAACGCGAGAGTTGACGCGCGAGGCAGTGGCGACGCTGCACAAGTCGTCTGGCCTGCAGGTAGCCGCGCATCTGACTTGCGTTGACGCGTCACGCCAAGAGACACTTGAAATCGCGGATACCTTCGCACGAGCCGGAGTACAGAGTATTGTTGCCCTGCGAGGCGACCCGCCCAAGGGCCAGGATCGCTTCCAGCCACACCCAGAAGGGTTCGCCAATTCGGTTGAATTGATCGAAGCGCTGTCGGAAACCGAGATGTTCAGCATTCGCGTTGGGGCATATCCCGACAAGCACCCGGAAGCGCGTGATTTTGCGGCGGATGTTGACTGGCTCAAGGCCAAGCTGGACGCCGGTGCGGACGAAGCACTGACTCAGTTCTTCTTCGAAGCCGAGACGTATTTCCGGTTCCGCGACGCCTGCGAAAAGGCTGGCATCGACAAGCCCATCGTGCCCGGCATCCTGCCGATCGAGAACTGGAAAGGTGCCCGCAACTTTGCGCGCCGGTGTGGGACACATATTCCCGACTGGATCGAACACGCCTTTGAAAAGGCGGTACGCGACGATCGTGAAGATCTGCTGGCCACCGCCCTGTGTACTGAGCTGTGTTCCGACCTGATCGATGGCGGCGTGGACAAGCTGCATTTCTACACGCTGAACCGGCCAGAGCTGACACGTGACGTGTGCTTTGCGCTGGGTATCACACCACGGGCCGAACTGCAGAACGTCGCCTGAGTCTTCCTGTTAGTTACCTTCGCCCGGATCCCGCTCAGGCTCCGGGCTTTTTTCGTGGGGTTGCGGCGCGTTTGGAAGCCGCAGCTCATGCGAGAACAATAGTCTTCTCTGGGGCAAACTGTCCCTTGAGCCGCAATAAATTTTCGCAAAATTTGACAAAACCCTGCGCCTCCTCAAACTGAGGTTGTTGTGTTTGTTTAAAGAGTTACTTGGGCATGGAGCCAGTTGAGAAGATAAATGCACGTGCTGATGCATTGGCGGCTCTGGGATTGGACCAGACTGCAGGTTCCGACGATATCCGGGACGCCTGGCGCCACATCGCATTTCGCGCTCATCCAGATCATAGAAATGGCGACTGCACCCATTTTGCACGTGCCAAAGAGGCGTATGACTTTTTGCGCCGCGAAGGACTGACCACCAAAGGGAAAACCGCCGGCGCGCCCCGACGGCCGAAGTTGCGCAAACGCGTGATCGAACTGGAAAGCACCGACATAGACGCCTGTCGCGTATTGCTTAACACCGCTCTGGCACACAGCCCGGACGGTGCCGATCCAAACCCAGACCCACACGGCATCGCAGAAGCAGACCATGTCCCTGATGCGGTCGGTTTCTATGGCCGTCATCTGACTTATTTCGTTCCGACCCCGGTGCAGGAAGGGTCGAATCGTGTGGCGCTGCCGACCTCGTTTCTGGCTGCGGCCCGGCGATTGGAAACCGAGGTGCTAAGCTTTCAGTCCAATGATTCCGGCGCGGGTGAGGTCGTGGTTCCGGAAACGATCACAGCACGAAAATTCCCCGGAGCAAAAAGCGTGCGCATCAAGTTTGATGCGGATCAGCAAATGAGGGATGACTTTTGGCTGGCCAGCTGAATGAAAAAATCCCGGCCTTGTGAAGACCGGGTTAATCTTTAACCAGTGTCGGTTTAGTTCGCAACCGGACCTTCCGAGGTGAATTTTGGAATAACGCTTGTCGATGCGCCATCGGCTTCGATCCCCGGCCAGTTTCCTTCAGCAAGATTGATGTTCCCAGGGACATCCTCTTCCCAGAACCCGACAACCACATCCGTAATGTTCAGGTACAGTTTGTCATCAACGATCCGCCACAGGTTCGGGTTCGCCGGAACCTTACCGCCTTTCGAGACGCCATAGGCGCAGTGGCCATCGTATTGCGGTGCGTAATAAGCCGGGTTTTCAAGGAACTTGTCGCGGTTCTCTTCAGACGAAAACGCCCAGGTCGCACCGTTGTAATCCGCCGTGATATCCGCATGGCCGCGCACCGCATCGGGCTGGGACTGGCCAACTGGCACCTGATCCAGTCCGCGATAGGCAACTACGTCATAACCTGACACGGCAAAGCCGGTGCCGTCCACATATTGATCCCCGGCAAAAGCCGGAGCGGCAAGGGTCAGAGCAGTCGCGAAAGTCAGGGCAAAGCGTTTCATAGGGTCAATCCTTTTGTCCTTTGGGTATGGCGTTGCAGAGAGAATAGGTATTTTCGCTCCGATGGGCAGTCCTGCTCGCGCCGCTGTGAGGTCGGATGAAAAATCGTGAGAAGTTCGCCCCCGATTGTTACAAAACCTCTTTCACATCCGGGGTTGGACTCAGGGCATTGCAACATTAGCTGTTATGGCGGACGGACAATTCACTCGAACTTTGCTGAGAAAGACGACAGATGACCGAGCAATCCCCATATACGCCCCCCGAAGTCTGGACATGGGATAGCGAAAGCGGTGGCCAATTTGCCAATATCAACCGCCCCATCGCTGGTGCCACCCATGACAAGGACCTGCCAGTCGGACGCCATCCGCTGCAGTTGTATTCGCTGGCGACCCCGAATGGTGTCAAAGTGACCGTCATGCTGGAGGAGCTGCTGGCGCTGGGTCATGAAGGTGCTGAATACAATGCATGGCTGATCAATATCGGCGAGGGCGACCAGTTCGGCTCGGGCTTTGTCGAGGCGAACCCGAACTCGAAAATCCCCGCGCTGTGGGATCGCTCGGGTGACGCGCCTGTGCGCGTTTTCGAAAGCGCTTCGATCCTGTTCCACCTGGCCGAGAAATTCGACGCCTTCCTGCCGAAATCCGGCCACAAGCGGACTGAGGTGATGAACTGGGTCTTCTGGCAGATGGGCAGCGCGCCCTATCTGGGCGGAGGGTTCGGCCACTTCTACGCGTACGCGCCCGAGAAATGGGAATACCCGATCAACCGCTTCGCCATGGAAGCCAAGCGTCAACTGGACGTTCTGGACCGTCAACTGGCCGAGAACACCTATATCGCGGGTGAAGACTATACCATCGCTGACATGGCGATCTGGCCCTGGTATGGCCAGCTGGTTCTGGGCCGTCTGTACAGCGCGGCCGAGTTCCTGGATGTAGAGTCCTATAAAAATGTGATGCGTTGGGCCAAGGCCGTCGATGCGCGCCCTGCGGTTCAGCGGGGTCGTATGGTCAACCGCGCGTTTGGTGAGGCGCACACTCAGCTGCACGAGCGCCACGACGCCAGCGACTTTGAAACCCGCACGCAGGACAAACTCGAAGCCGCCGCAGAATAACAACACGCGGCCCCGCGACCCAACGGGTTGCGGGGTTTGCCTATTTCAGAATTGGCGGCTTGTCCGGGTCGCGGCCCGGTGTGATCTGTTGAACTACCCTTTGTTCGGGCTGCGGCAGGTCAAACTTCAGACCGACTCGTGCCAATGCCGCCGCGGCGGGGTCATGCGGGCCAAAGAACCCGACATCCATCGCCCCGGCCTCGATACCGGAAAAGGTCAGCGCCTCCGAAGCCGCTTTGGCCAGCGCAGGCTCGGCCCCTTCAACCGCGCCGACAATGCCCAGCAAATGCCCCGCGCCTCCATCCTCTGATATAGTTCCAACCAGAAACGCGGCCTCGGCCAAACCAACGGCGGTGGCCAGCTTCGTGTCCAGCGCTTTCAGCAAGTCATCCGGCAGGCCGGTCGGAGGCAGGAATTCGGCCAGACGTTGCTGCACCTCTTCCGGCGCATGTTCCAGCGTTGTAGCCAGCCAGCCCAGCGCTTCGGCCGGGATCAGCATCGAGGACGGCGCGACCTCTAGGTTCAGCCCAAGACCGACCTCCTGCCCCGCCAGCATCCCGGACAGAACCCGCCCCGAAAGCGCCACGTAGGGCACCGGGCGTTCGGCAAAGCGGGCCAGCCGGTCCTCGCGGTCGAAGGCCAGAACGAACCGGCCATCGGCGACATCGAACAGCTCGGGCGTGATGTTTTCACCCTGTGCCTCTTCGGCCAGCAACAAAAACAGTTCGCTGTCAGCGAGCCGTTCGAAGAAGCGCAACCGCGCTACATCGTCCTGTCGATTGGCTTCCATAGCGGCGTGGGCGGTATCAAGGGCGGTTGTGTCAGTCATTCAGAACCTCTTGCACCCGCGCGCGCAGAACCGGCAACAATTCAGTTTCGAACCACGGGTATTTCTTCAACCATGCCGTATTCCGCCAGGACGGATGAGGCAAGGGAAAGACCTGCGGCGCATAGTCTTGCCAGCGCTGCACCGTATCCGTAACCGAACCGCGTGCACCAAGGTGGTACTTGTGCGCGTGACCACCGACCAGAATGGTCAACGGTACCTGCCCCAGTTCGTCCATCACCCTGTTGTGCCACGTTCGCCCACAGACCGGCGGAGGCGGCAGGTCGGCTTTGCGTTCGTTATACCCCGGAAAGCAGAACGCCATCGGCACGATCGACACACGGGCACGGTCATAGAACACCGCCGCATCGATCCCCAGCCAGTCGCGCAAGCGGTCGCCGGACGGGTCGGTGAACGGACGGCCCGAGGCATGGACCCGCGCGCCCGGCGCCTGCCCTGCAACCAGCAGCGGTGTGCCGTGTCGAAACCAGACCACTGGGCGCGGTTCATGCGCGGTTTGCGTGGCCCGAAATCTGTCCGCGCAGATGCGACAGGCTTCAATCTCTTTCTGCAGCGAATTCATCAGATCGCAAGATTCCCTGTATCAAACTGGTTGACGGTCGAAGTGAAAGATAGTCAACGCGTTGCCCCGGTCCAACCGATGCATTAGTTACAGTGCCGATTGGTCGCTTTCACGCGCATTGATCATTTGTTTCATAATTCGACATAATGTAGCCAACATGGATCGGTAAGTTTTCCGTTCCTTCACCGGCCGGATCGGTGCAACAAATGCAAGAGCAGCAGGCTTTGAATGCTTGAGTTCGAGAATGTCAGCAAGTCCTTCTGGACCGGGACACGCCGCAAGGTGATCCTGGACCGGGTCTCGTTCCGGATTGAGCTTGGCCGATCGATTGGCATTCTGGCCCCCAATGGCACCGGCAAGACCACGCTGATCAACATGATGGCCGGACTGGAAAAACCCGACGAGGGTGTAATCCGCAAATCCTGCCGAATCTCGTTCCCAATGGGGTTCTCCGGCGGCGTGGCAAAGAAACTTTCCGCCCTGGAAAATGCCCGCTACATCGCGAAAATCTATGGAATGGACCCTGATTATGTCGAAGCGTATTGTAAATGGCTCTGTGGCCTGGGTGAATACTTCGACCAACCGCTTGGAACCTATTCATCCGGTATGCGGGCACGCTTTACATTTGCCCTGATGTTGGCGTTGGATTTCGACATGTACCTGATTGACGAAGGGATGCCGGCAACAACGGATGTGGAATTCAACCGAAAGGCGGGCGACATATTGAAAGAGCGGTTGCGCACCACGACTCTGGTCATTGTATCGCACAGCCCCACCGTTCTTGAGAAATTTGCACAGCAGGCTGCCGTTCTTCTGGACGGCCAGCTTTACATGTTCGAAACCTTGGAAGAGGCACGACAGCTATATGACTACCAAGCCCAAGGCTAAGAAATACCGCTGGCGACGCGACCGTCAGGGCGCGAGCTCAGCGGCCGCGCGTGCCGATGCTATTTCGCGCATCAGAAAAGCAACACAATCACCTGAGGTTGCAAATGATCCTCAGCCCTCGACCGATATCAATGCGATCAAGCGCGAGGGCCTGACCGGGCGGCAACTGCGTGTAGCGCGGCGCCTGGCCCAGAAAAACGGCCTTGCGGCGACGTCGGATTACGACGCGGTGCGACTGCTGCGTCAAAAGGGCATCGACCCCTTCGAGAGAGCCAATCTGCTGGACTTGGCGGCCGAAAAAAAAGATGTGGAAGACAAGGCCAGGGACAAAATCACCATCCAGCTGCCGCAGACGGTCAAGGAAACGCCCCAAACCCTGCCGGGCCCCGAGTTGAGCCCTGCGGAACGGCGCAATCTGGAAATCGGTGAAATCCAAAAGGACATCGCACGCCGCCGCAGACGCAAACTGTTTGCGCTTTTTGCTCGGCTGGCGGTGTTTGTTCTGCTTCCGACCGTGATCGTCGGCGTCTATTTCTACCGGGTAGCGACACCGATGTACGCAAGCGACTCGGCCTTTTCGATCCTGCAGGCAGATGGCGGTGGCGCGTCCTTTGGCGGGTTTCTGGCAGGCACCCAATACGCCACTGCGCAAGACTCGGTCGCCACACAGGAATTTCTGGAATCCAAAGACGCGCTGGTCCGGCTTGAGAACGACACCAATTTCTCGGAGATTTTCAAGCAGGAGTGGATAGACCCGATTCAGCGCCTGCCTCAGGACGCGACGCTGGAGGATACCTATAAACTGTACAAACGGATGATCACCATCGGGTATGACCCAAGTGACGGCATCATCCGTATGGAGGTAGCGGCCCCAAGCCCGGAAATATCGGTCGAGCTGTCCTCTCTTCTGCTGTCCTACGCCGAGGAAACCATCAACGGTTTGACTGAACTGAAGCGTGAAGACCAGATGCGCGACGCCCGCGCCGGATTTGAATTGGCGCAGGAAGAACGCAGAAAAGCGCAGGAACAATTGATCGAGTTGCAGCTGCAGGGGGCAGTGCTGGACCCGGAAAATGTCCTGGCCGGCCTGCGGGCGCGGATCAATGCGATCGAAATCGAGTTGCAGGAAAAGGAACTGCAGCTGGCGGCCCTTCTGGACAACCTGCGGCCGAACCAGGCCAAGGTTGACGGTGTCCGCGCGGACATCAAACGGCTTGAGGTCGTATTGGCTGAGCTGAACGAAGAAATGCTGGACGTTTCGGCGGGCGAAAACTCCTTGGCGCGATTGAGTGTACGGATTCAGATGGCCCAGGCCGATCTTGTGGCACGCGATATGATGCTGCAAACCGCAATGGAGCAGATGGAAACCACGCGTACCGAGGCAAACCGCAAAGTGCGTTACCTGACTGTTTCGGTGAACCCCGTCGCCAGCGAAGAACCTACCTATCCGCGCAAGTTCGAAAATACGATTTTGGCTTTCCTGTTGTTTGCTGGTATCTACCTGATGATCTCGCTTACCGCGTCAGTCCTTCGTGAACAGGTATCCTCGTAAGACACATGAAACATGTAAAAATCTCCGATCTCACGGTCGGTAATGATCTGCCTCTGACGATCATTGCCGGTCCCTGCCAGCTTGAAACCGCGGATCATGCCCAGATGATCGCCGGTAAAATGAAAGAGGCCTGCGATGCCGCCGGTGCGCAGTATGTCTTCAAGGCCTCTTATGACAAAGCCAACCGGACATCATTGTCCGGCGCGCGCGGTATGGGGATTGATGCCGGGCTGAAGGTTCTGGACGACATTCGTAAAACGATGGGCATTCCGGTTCTGACCGACGTTCACACCGAGGCCCAGTGCGCCATTGTAGCCGATGCGGTTGATGTACTGCAGATCCCTGCTTTCCTGTGCCGCCAAACCGATATGCTTCTGGCTGCGGGCAACACCGGTGCTGTGATAAACGTCAAGAAGGGTCAGTTTCTTGCCCCGTGGGAAATGCCAAACATCGTGGCCAAGATCGAAAGCACCGGGAACACAAAAATCCTGCTGACGGAACGCGGCTCGTCGTTTGGATACAATACGCTGGTTGCCGACATGCGTTCGCTGCCGCAGATGGCCCAGACAGGTTACCCGGTGGTGATGGACGCCACCCATTCGGTGCAGCAACCCGGCGGACAGGGTGGTTCGTCTGGCGGTCAAAGAGAGTTCGCTCCGGTCATGGCACGGGCCGCGGTCGCCGTTGGTACTGGCGCTGTGTTCATGGAAACGCATCAGGACCCGGACAACGCGCCTTGCGATGGTCCGAACATGATCTATATGGACCAAATGCCTCAATTAATTGACACATTGATGCGCTTTGATGCATTGGCCAAAGCCAATCCAATTCAGATTTAATTAAGAGCGATAGTATGACCAAACCCATCCCCGAGGTGACCCCGAACACCTGGAGCTTTCTGCGCGACGCGATGATCAAACCTACGGGATTTCGCGAATACGACGCCCGCTGGAAATACCCCGAAGAGATCAACCTGCCTGGCATGACGGCTTTGGGTCTGGGCCTGGGCACACAGATGCGCAGACGCGGGATCGAGCCTGTGATCGCAGTCGGCAACGACTATCGCGACTATTCTCTGGCGATCAAGAACGCGCTGATCCTGGGCCTGATGCAGGCCGGTATTCAGGTCAAGGATATCGGCCCGGCGCTTAGCCCTATGGCCTATTTCGCCCAATTCCACCTGGACGTTCCGGCGGTGGCCATGGTCACCGCCAGCCACAATCCGAACGGCTGGACCGGTGTTAAAATGGGCTTTGACCGTCCGCTGACCCATGGCCCGGACGAGATGTCGGAACTGCGCGATATCGTTCTGAACGGCGAAGGTGTTCCGCACGAGGGCGGCTCGTACGAATTCGTCGATGGCGTGAAAGAGGCTTACATCGCCGATCTGGTCGGGGACTTCAAAATGTCCCGCCCGCTCAAGGTTGTATGCGCAACCGGCAACGGCACGGCCTCGGCCTTTGCCCCTGAGATTTTCGAACGGATGGGCGTTGAAGTGGTGCCAAGCCACAACCGGCTGGATTACAATTTCCCCAACTACAACCCCAACCCCGAAGCCATGGAGATGTTGCACGACATGGCCGGTACCGTGAAATCCAGCAACGCCGATCTGGCGCTGGGGTTTGATGGTGACGGCGACCGCTGCGGCGTTGTGGATGACGAGGGTGAAGAGATTTTTGCCGACAAGGTCGGCGTGATCATGGCCCGCGATCTGGCCAAGCTGTATCCCAACGCGACCTTCGTGGCCGACGTGAAATCGACTGGCCTGTTCGCCAGCGACCCCGAGTTGCAGGCGCATGGCGTCAAGGCGGACTACTGGAAAACCGGTCACAGCCACATGAAGCGCCGGGTCAAGGAAATCAACGCTCTGGCCGGGTTCGAGAAATCGGGACATTATTTCCTGGCCGAGCCGATCGGGCGCGGTTACGACTGCGGCATGCGGGTTGCAGTTGAAATCTGCAAGCTGATGGATCGCAATCCGGACAAGAGCATGTCGGACCTGCGCAAGGCGCTTCCGAAAACCTGGTCGACCCCGACCATGTCTCCCTATGCCGCCGACACCGAAAAGTACGACATTCTCAAGCGACTGGTGGACAAGCTGGTCGCCAAGGCGGACGCTGGCGAGGCGTTTGCGGGTCGCGCGATCAAGGAGGTCGTCACCGTCAACGGCGCGCGGGTCATTCTGGACAATGGCAGCTGGGGTCTGGTGCGCGCGTCTTCGAACACACCCAACCTAGTTGTGGTCTGCGAAAGCAGCGACAGTGAAGACGAAATGCGTGCCATCTTCGCCGATATCGATGCCGTGATCCGTACCGAACCCGGCGTCGGCGATTACGACCAGACTATCTGATCCGAAACAGAATTGGGGCGCCTGCGGGCGCCCCGTTTTAGTCTCCGCCCAATAGTTTGAGCAGGCCTTTCCTGGCCTCTTCTTCCAACTTGTTTTTCAAAGCGTCCTCGGCACTTTCGGTGTCGGTCACCACGGTGCCCAGTTCATCGCTGACCTTGTCCAGCACCTTTTGCTTGGCATCGTCTTCCAGATCCTTGAGTTGCCCCTCGGCTGCGGCTTCGATCACTTTGGTCAGGTCAGGCTTTATGGACGGATCGCTCCACGGTCCTACAACACGAACCGGTACCGACAGGCCCTGCCCGGAATTGGCCCTGAGAGCGGTAGGCGTGAACAGATAGTCAATCGTTTGCGCCCCTATATTGACCTGCCCGGTTCCGTCCGCCCGGAAATTATCCAGCGACATCAACAAGTCATTATTGGTCAGAATACCCTGATCGATGATGAAGCTGGCTGTCAGACTGTTGAACACCGTCGTCCCGCCGGCCCCCTTGCCCCGCCCCATCAGGCGGTCCAGGTCAAAGCCCGAAATTACACCCTGTCCTACATTCAGGCTACCTTGGCCGCTGAGGGATCGCATAATTTGGTCCTCGGTCTGCCCGACGCCCAAAAACTCGAACTCACCTGAAGCTGCACCCGTCAAACGGTTTATCCCGGCCACTGCGGACAGGGCTTGTTGCAGGTCGATGCCTTGGGCGTTCAGCTTACCGCCGACGGACAGACCGTTCCTGTTATTGGCAACCACCTGCCCGTTCACCTGACCCGCAAACAAAGTGGCCGGACTCATCCGCAGCACCGCCCGGGACCGATCAAGGCTGAGCGTCAGGTCACTTGGCCCCAACGTCAGCTCTGGTACGGCAATGGATGAAGCCGTCAGGCGGATCTCTCCATTCGCCAAGGCCAAGGCTGAAGCATCGATTGGATCGGTTGACCAACCGCTTTCCGGCGCTGAAGTCTTACCGGATCCACCCCCGGTCGATGCAGGTGCGTCGTTGTAGCGGGACAGGTCGATATCGCCGCCCTTCAGCCGTGCTGTGATTTTGGGTGGATCCGAAATCTCGATATCTGCCTCACCGGTGAATCGGTTGTGATCCAGCTGCGCCACCAAATTTCGCAACGATATCCGGCCATCACCCGTATAGGTCATATGCCCTGACACATCGGCGGCACGACCCAACCCCAGTGGCACACCAACACCGTCCTGCCCGAATGCGGCCAGCATCTTTTCTGTACTTTTGGTCTTAACCTCCAGATTGCCGTCCATCTCACCTGCAATGTTGACGCGGCCGTCAAACCCGAACTCCCCTCCCGGCGCTGTCAGGGCCAGTTGCAGCGGCGTTACAGCGCCCGAGGCATAGGAGGGCAGGTCCGGGATTTCCAAATTCACCTTCACCTTGCCGCCCGGAACGGCCATCCGCGCCTCCATTATCATGGGAGCCGTCGGGTCAGGCCAGTTGGCAGACAGATCAACATTCGAAAAATCATACGTCGTCGTGCCATCCTCGATATAAAGAAGGCGCGCGTTGGTCAGTTCCAAGCGGTCCAGAGTCACCACCCCTTGCGAAGTCGCTTCGGAAGATGCAGTGCCGCCACCAGAGGTCGGCTGAGGGCTTGGGGCGCTTAGCTCCCAATTCCCACGCCCGTCTGACAGTTCCAACCGTAGGACCGGCTTGGCTGCAATGACTCGTCGTATCCGGAAATCACCATTCCACAATCCGGCAGCATCAACCCCAACCGCCAGGCTTTCGGCACTGAGCATCGGGTCCGGCCCTGCCCAAGGCGCATTGCCGAACGTAACAGGGCCGGTCTCAACCCCCAGAACCGGCCAAAAAGACAGGTTAACATCCCCGGACAGGGTCAACTCGCGGCCCGTCTCCTTTTTGACCTGTTCTACCAGGATCGCGGCCAGCTTGTCGCCCGGCATCAGCAACAATACGCCGATGACAAGGCCGAAGGCGATCACAAACAGGAATAGAATGCGCAACAGCCACTTCATTTTTCTGCTCTCCGCTTATTGGGCATGCGTTGAAAAGATCATTCAAAGCCTAACCCCCATTTGCAAGGGGAAGCTTTCCCCACTATATGCCGCGCCATGAGCTCGAACCCTCCAAACCTCCGCCCCGACCTGGCACCTACTGCCCGGATCACCGACACGCCGCGCCTGAACCAGCCGACCATTGGTATGGTGTCACTGGGTTGCCCCAAGGCGCTGGTCGATAGCGAGCGGATTCTGACCCGCCTGCGGGCAGAAGGATACGGTATTTCGCCGGATTACTCCGGGGCTGATGCCGTGATTGTGAACACTTGCGGGTTCCTCGACAGCGCAAAGGCTGAATCTCTGGATGCTATTGGTGAAGCTTTAGTGGAAAACGGCAAGGTCATCGTGACCGGATGTCTGGGGGCCGAGCCGGATTACATCCGCGAACATCATCCCCGTATCATGGCCGTGACGGGGCCACATCAGTACGAACAGGTACTGGATGCTGTACACATCGCTGTTCCACCCGACCCAGACCCCTTCGTGGACCTGCTGCCCGCCGCCAGCGTGCAACTGACCCCGCGCCATTACAGCTACCTAAAAATCTCCGAGGGCTGTAACCACAAGTGCAAGTTCTGCATCATCCCGGACATGCGCGGCAAACTGGTCAGCCGTCCGGCTCATGCGGTGCTGCGCGAGGCTGAAAAGCTGGTCGACAATGGCGTGCGTGAATTGCTGGTGATCTCGCAGGACACCTCGGCCTATGGGCTCGACCGCAAATACGATGTGAACCCGTGGAAAGACCGTGAGGTGCGCAGCCACATCACGGATCTCGCGCGTGAGCTTGGGCAACTCGATGCCTGGGTCCGGTTGCATTACGTCTACCCCTACCCGCATGTACGCGAGTTGATTCCGCTGATGGCGGATGCGGGCAGCAACATCCTGCCCTATTTGGATATTCCCTTTCAGCACGCCCACCCGGACGTGCTAAAGCGCATGGCCCGCCCTGCTGCGGCCGCCAGGACGCTGGACGAAATCGCCGCGTGGCGCGCGACCTGCCCCGACATCACCTTGCGGTCGACCTTCATCGTTGGCTATCCCGGCGAGACCGAAGCCGAGTTCCAGACCCTTCTGGACTGGATGGACGAGGCGCAACTGGATCGTGTGGGGTGCTTCCAATACGAAAACGTGGATGGTGCGCGGTCGAACGACTTGCCTGATCACGTTCCGACCGAGGTCAAGCAGGATCGTTGGGAAAGGTTCATGGAAAAGGCGCAAGCAATCTCTGAGGCCAAGCTGGCCGCAAAGGTTGGCCGGACGATCAATGTAATCGTGGACGAGGTCGATGACGAGTCCGCCACCTGCCGGACCAAGTCGGACGCGCCCGAAATTGATGGCAATCTGTTCATCGACGAAGGCTTTGAAACCCTCAAACCCGGCGATATCGTCTCGGTCGAGGTCGATGAGTCCGGCGAATACGACCTGTGGGGCAAACTGGTCTGATCCATTCACCCTGTCTGTACAAAGCGTGAGCCAAGTTTATTGGCGTTTACAACGCGATTCGTGGATGATGAAAGGACATTCCGCCTTGTGTGAAGGAGGGTTCGATGTCCTGTCCGCGCCCCTTCGGCCTGAAATGCATAGCAGCGATCCTTGCCGCCCAGCTTTGTCCTGTGCCCGCCATTGCCGATAGCGTCAGCTCGGGCGGGTTCATTATCATCGGCTCCAAACAGCTGAGCCTTCATCTTCGCAGCAAGCACCACGTGCATAGATTCTATGGCGCGCCCAAGGCTTACCATTCCAAGGCCAGGGTTCATCAACCTAAGGCCAAGATTTATCATCACAAGGCGAAACCCAAGGTCTACTACCAAAAGACCAAGCCCAAAGCGTATTACCTGAAACCGACGAAACGACACCACCGCTCGGCGCGAGGGTTCCCAAAGAGACACACCTCGCCTTACCACATTCCACAAAACTATGGCATTCAGCGGCAGGGTTACCGCTTTGGCTGGTAGGAAAGCTGCGGCTTGCCTCAGAAAAGGCTGACCAACCCGACTATCCAGGCCACCCCTGTGGCAACAGCCGTCAAGGCAACTGCTGCGCTGGCTGCGTCCTTTGCCTGACCGGCCAGTTCGCTGTGATCGGTTGAGGTGTGGTCAACGGCACGCTCAATCGCGGTGTTGAGCAATTCGGTCACCAGAACAAGCAGCCCCAAAGCCAGTATCAATGCGCGTAATCCATCGGCAAACGGCAACCACAGCGCCAATGCTGCGGACACAAGGTTCGCCCAGACCCACGACCGGAACGAGTATTCTGCATGCCATGTGGCGACGACGCCCTGCCAGCTCCAACGGGTGCGGTCCTTGAGACGGGTAATAAATGTTCTCATCTGCCCTCGACTTTTTATGGCTGAAACAGAAACCGGAATAGTGCGCGGCAGACAAGAAAAAACCGCCCAACGGCGGCCATGTCGCTGATGTTTGTGCGGGCGGCTTTGGCAATAAGCCGCCCGCGAAGTTCTTATTGAGCGACCGGGTTACAGACGGTCTGACCAGCTTCAGTCGTGGCCAACTCGGTCCCTGCCGGGCAGCTCGGCGTGCCGTATTTGTCATACTCAGGCGTGATGTATACCGGTGCCGGCTCTTCCTGCTGAGAGCAAGCAGCCAAAACAAGGGCAAATGCACCTACGGCAGCAAATTTTAGTTTCATGTCCGTCGTTCCTCTATTAATTTCCTGATATTGCCCAAGAATTCGGGGCCGGGCATAGAATAGGGCCTTGATGGTATTATTGCAACGAATTCAATCACAGGTTTGTGAGTAAAGGCGGAACCACGCTGGTAACCCCCTCAGAAACAGCGGATTAATGAGCAAAAGCTACCGTTTTCTACGCATCGGTCTACACTCTTGGGATTACATCAGCCAAAGACGGAGTAGCCCCATGTCAGACAGCCCCATCATCGCGCAAAAAGGCCCCTTCCCGGTCGAGGTAACCGAAGGAAAAAGCTATTTCTGGTGCGCGTGCGGCCAATCCAAACGGCAACCGTTTTGCGACGGATCGCACAAGGGGACCGGCTTCGAACCGGTCAAGTACACCGCAGACAGCAGCAAAAAGGTCTTTTTCTGTGGGTGCAAACACAGCGCAAATCCACCGCTGTGCGACGGGACTCACTCCAAGGTCTGATCAGGACTTCAGCGCGTTCAACAGATCGGCATTGGCGCAGAAATCCGGGGCCGCGTGGGCCTCGGATTGTTGTTCAGACAACCAGATTGCGCATGGGCCACTGCAGTTCGATGCCCGGCAGCGTGTCACCAATTCAGCGTATCGGTCCGGTGACAACCGACCTTCGGCCATTGCTTCGGTCAGCGAGATATTCATACACCTCGCCACAGACCGGCTGAGCCAAAAGTGTTTCTCAACATCTCCCAGAGCAACCCGTTTCATGCGTTTTCCTGCACTAGTCTTGCTTTGAGCGCCGAAAACCGTTGTCGGTTCTTACAGGTTTGCGGAGCGCCAGCAACGGTTTCATGTTGATCCAGCCAGTCGGGGCACCGGTTGGCCCAACTGCAGCCCCTACAATATTGAATCATCTCCGCCCAGTCCTGCTGGGTCAGGTGCCCTTTCTGGTGCGCCTCGACCATATCCGTTCCGGTCAACCGTCCCATATGCAGGACAAGACGCAGATGGGTCATGATCTCTCCGAGATGCGGCATCGAGTTCTCCGGTAGTTAGGTGGCAAGTTTACCGAGCAGTTCCTGGTTACGACAGTACTCCGGCGTTCGGGTCACCAAGGCGGGCTGGTTCAGAAAACGTAGGCAATGACCGGGGTTCGGGCAGTCCGTGCAATTCAGTACAGCGTCGGACAACTGGTCGATCGACACGTCGCCACCGATAGCCGCCTCTTGCAAATCCACCCCCAGTTTGGAGGCCATCCGGTCCACCAGACCGGCATGGAGTTTTAGAACTTCTCGGTTGGGCATCGAAGATCCTTTCTGTCACGCGTCCAGAACAGGATAGCTCAACGCCCCAAACGGGCCTTTGACTCAGGTCAAGACCCCATTCCGATGTGATCCAGATAGGCCCGGGTGGCATCCTGCACGCGGCGGAAACGGTCCCCACCGAGCTTCTTTCCGCCATACCAGCGGGTGACGATCACCACGTGATCATCCATCCCTGCACGTTCCAACATACGCAGGATCACCATGCCCGCGCCGCTTTCGCCGTCATCCGCCTTGAGCGCACCCGTAGGCAAAACAGCCGCCCAGGTGTTGTGCGTGGCCTTGGCATAGGCCTTGTCCGACTTGAGGTCCTGCAACGCCGCGTCAACATCCGCACGCGTTCTGACGCGTGCACCCGTCACTGCATATTTGGATCCCCGGTCCGTCAAGATCACGCCCAGTCGTGTCAAAGACGTCATTGTGTCAGACCCAACTGTCTTGCTGTATCCTGAACGATCTGAACCCGCGCTGCATTTGGGGGATGTGTGCCCAGAAACCTATCCCCCGGATCAGGAAGGCGGTCGAAATACTTTGCGCCGATCAAGGGATTGTACCCGGCGTTGTGGGTGATGATCGTTCCCAGTTGATCCGCCTCCAGTTCAAATGCTTTTACGTTCACCTGCACGCCGACCTCGGCCCCCAGCTTCTGCGAACGTTCGAGGTCTTCGCCATCCTCGCCATGCAGCTTGCCCAGATCGTTGAAGATCGCAGCACTTTCCTGCGCGTTTTGCGATTGCCGGTCGATATGTCCCAACACGTGATGCGCCGCCTCGTGCCCCATCACAAAGGCCAACTCGTCAGCATTTTCTGCGGATTGGATCATCGCGCGGGTAAAGATAATCACCGGCTGATCCTTGTCGTCCCGCGTCTGAAACGCGTTTGCCGGAGCGCGCGGGTTCAAATCGACCAGAATCGTGAAATCACAGTTGCTGACCCGGGCCTGACGCAGGCACTCGGCACGGGCTTCTTTGCCAACTGCGCGGCTGATCTGCTGAAAAGTTGCCGCGTCGACCTGAAATTCACCCGAATCCTGCGACCATTCCGCCGCCGGTTGCACACGCAGGACACCGGCGCTGCAGGCCGCCAGCACCAGAGGAAACAGTAAATAGGTCAGACGGCGCATTCATATTCCTTTGAAACGGCGATCCCGTTTATCAAAACCATAGCGCGGCCCGCGCGGGACTGCCACCGCGCTAATGTAGCAGAACGGGTTGCATTGCCGCCCAACGCCCTGCACTTTGGCTTCATGTTTTCGATTGAGCATGAATTCGACTCGACAGTCATTACTCTGGTGGACGAAGGCCCCAAGCCTTTGCAAGAGGATGTCGTCATCAACAGCTTCGCCGAATGTGTGACGCTTGAGCAATTGGACCCTCGTACGGACCAGATTCAGAAGATAACTCTGTCGCCCGAACAAGTGCGCGACCTGGCTGCCGCGCTGGACCTGCCCGAGGGCGTGTATCAGATCCACGAAAGACCGGATCAGGACGCATAGACAAACAACTTGTCCCGCGCGGTCTGCCCCTTTTTCAGGGTCAAATCGGTCGGGGCAACTCCCATGGCAACGGCCAGTATCTGACGCACGGCGTCATTCGCTTTGCCGTTTTCGGGTGTAGCGGTCACGGTGATGCGGATGACGCCCTTGTCCAATGCAATGCTGTCCTTTGCCGCTTTGGGCGTCACCCGGACCGGAATTGCCGCGCCGGCAGTGGCATGGGCGGTTAAATCCGGCACATCGCGCAGTTTAGGTTTTGCCATCTTTTTCCTCTTGCTCGCAAACACTCTTGCACGGCGGACCGGGGAATGGAATTGATCCCGCATCTCCAGCTGTTTGCACTTGAAACGCGCCAGACGCTTAACCAGATACAGATTGCCCATGTAAAGGAAGTTAACATATGTCCTTGAAAAACCCGGCCGCCCTGGAATTTCTACAATCGCGCCGGTCGCGCCCTGCGAAGACACTGGTCGCTCCTGCACCAACACGCGAAGAGCTGTTGCCCCTTTTGACGGCCGCCGCACGCAGCCCGGATCACGGCAAGTTGGAGCCGTGGCGTTTTATCGTTCTCGAGAAGGGCGCAATGGACCGTCTGTCGGCGCTGACGCAGGACTGTGGCACGCGGCTGGACAAAGCCCCCGAGGATATCGCAAAAGCCCGCAGCCAGTTCGACATGGGCCATCTGGCCGTGGCGGTGATTGAGGTACAGAAGCCATCGGAAAAAGTCCCGGTGATCGAACAGACCTACTCCGCTGGTGCTGTATGCCTGGCGCTTCTGAACGCAGCGCTGGCGGCCGGTTGGGGCGCAAACTGGTTGTCCGGCTGGCAGGTCCATGACGCCGAGTTCTGCCGGCAGGCCTTCGGGCTGCAAAACAACGAACGTGTCGCCGGCCTGATCCATATCGCCACCGAAGGCAAAGCCCCACCGGAACGTCCACGCCCCGATGTGACAGCACTGACCGAGTGGGTCTCGGAATGATGATCTTCAACGCGTTCTTCGCAGCGCTTGGCCAGATCGGAGACCCCAGGTTCCGCGCCGTCCTGTTGCGCGGTGTTGGTCTGACGATTGTGCTGTTGATCGCAGCCTGTGCCGGTGCAATCTGGCTGATAAACTGGCTGTCCGGGGATGAGATTTCGCTGCCCTGGATCGGTGCCGTACCCTGGCTGAACGACGTGTTGAACTATTCCGGCATCTTTTTGGTGCTGATCCTGCCGGTGTTCCTGATGATGCCCGTTGCCTCGGCCATCATCTCGATGTTTCTGGAAGAGGTCGCACAGGCGGTCGAGGATAAGCATTATCCCACCCTGCCCGCAGTGCCCGGTATCCCGCTCAGCGAAGGGATGCGCGACGCAGCGGAGTTCATGAGCGTGCTGATTGTCGCCAATCTACTGGCGCTGATCCTCTACGCCATTTTCACGCCGCTGGCCCCGTTCATTTTCTGGGCAATGAATGGGTTCCTGCTGGGCCGGGAATACTTCACGCTGGCCGCCATGCGGCGCATCGGGCGGGACGGCGCGCGCAAACTACGCGCCAAGCACACGCCCACAATCTGGCTGGCTGGCACCCTGATGGCTATTCCACTGTCGGTGCCGCTAGTGAATCTGGTGATCCCGATCCTCGGGGCAGCCACCTTCACCCATATCTATCACAAGCTGTCTGGTCCTGCGTCCTGATGCTTACTCGCGCGGCTCAAGCTGGTTCAGCCAGTCAAAGTCGCGCACCGAAATCGCTCCCGAGATTATGATCCCGGCAATGATCGCCCAGAGCACCACCGAAATCCCGGTGGTGATCCAGAGCTTTTTCTTCATGTGATGCACTTCCGGCGCACCTGAATGGGTGCCCGGAACGATGTCCCCCAGATCACCCTGCGTCTTGATGCGGATCGGCAGCACAATCAACAGCGTCATGAACCAGATGACGGCAAAAAGGACCAGTGCAGCGGTGATCGTCATGACAGCCTCGCTTGGGTCAGACCTGTTCCAGTTCGACCAGGCAGCCGTTGAAATCCTTGGGGTGCAGGAATAGCACCGGCTTGCCATGCGCGCCGATCTTGGGCTCTCCGGACCCCAGAACGCGGGCACCGGATTCCTTCAGATGGTCGCGGGCGGCGATGATGTCCTCGACCTCATAGCAGACATGGTGAATGCCGCCCGCCGGGTTCTTTTCCAGAAAGCCGTTGATCGGACTGTCGTCGCCCAGTGGATACAGCAGTTCGATCTTTGTGTTGGGCAGTTCGATGAACACGACAGTCACGCCATGATCTGGTTCGTCCTGTGGTGCCCCAACCTTGGCGCCCAGCGCGCTGCGGTACTGCTCGGATGCGGCCTCAAGGTCAGGCACGGCAATGGCGACATGGTTCAGACGACCAATCATGGAACTCTCCTCCGTTCTGCGTTGCAGCGGTTATGGGGGCTGTTCGACCAAAGAACAAGTGCGCCAATTTGCCGTTAACGTCGTGTTAGCCAGAACTTCCTAGCGTGGGTCATCTGCTGATTAGGAGTTCTGCCATGGACGATTCGAGCCCCTTTGCCACTCCCGCGCAGCCGACGGCCACGCGGCCTCTGCTGGGTCAAACCATTCTGGTTGTCGAAGACAGCCGATATGCCTGTGACGCGATCCGGCTTATGTGCCTGCACAGCGGTGCCCGCATCCGGCGCGCGGATTGCCTGACCTCGGCACGGCGGCATCTGCAGATATACCGCCCTTCGGTCATACTGGTTGATATCGGCCTGCCGGATGGCTCCGGCGCGGAACTGATCGCTGAACTGACCGAGGCCAGCCCACGGATCGGCGCCATTCTGGGGATGTCCGGCGATGATGATGCGCAGGACTTCGCGTTGCAGGCCGGGGCAGACGGTTTCTTGCACAAACCTCTGAAATCACTGTCTCACTTCCAGAAGTTCATCCTGGAAAGCCTGCCCGAGGATCGCCGCCCCAACAGCCTGCACGCAGTCCGGGATGAGGTCATTCGCCCAGACCCGATGGCTTATCAGGACGACATGGCCCATATCGCGGATGTGCTGGCAGGGCCGAACGATCACCGCACATTGGACTATGCGGCGCAATTCCTGCGTGGTGTTGCCCGCGATGCCGAAGACACCATTCTGGCCGATGCGGCGCAAAAGCTGGCGGAATCGCGTGCAGGCGGTACGCCCGTTACCGCTCTGGCCGCGCAGGTTGCCGGCATCGTTCAGGCGCGGCTGGAACAGCGCGAGGCGATCTGAGATGGCGACAGCTTACTTTCTGACCGCCGCGATCCTGAGCATCTGGGCCTATTACCAGACCAGAACAACAGCTCGGAGTATTCGTGTGGCACGCGGCACACGCCCCTGCCCATTGTGCTCGGCGGCGCACTCAGGCACGGCACCCGCAACCAAAGAATAACCCGCCGCAGAGTCTGCGACGGGCCTTTGATCAATCCTGCGGGATGATGCGCAATCCCAGTTCCATCAACTGATCCGAGGTTGGATCGGATGGCGCGTCCATCATCAGGTCTTCGGCGCGCTGGTTCATCGGGAACATCATGACCTCGCGGATGTTGGCCTCATCCGCCAGCAACATCACGATCCGGTCGATCCCGGCGGCACAGCCACCGTGTGGTGGGGCGCCATAGTGGAAAGCGCTGAACAGGGCACCAAAGCGGGATTTCACTTCATCCTCGCCATAGCCAGCCAGTTCAAAGGCTTTCAGCATGATCTCGGGCTTGTGGTTCCGGATCGCGCCCGACACCAGCTCATAGCCGTTGCAGGCCAGGTCATATTGATAGCCACGCACGTCCAGCGGGTTACCGTTCAGGGCTTCCAAACCTCCCTGCGGCATCGAGAACGGGTTGTGTTCAAAGTCGATCGCGCCAGATTCTTCGTCCTGCTCATAGATCGGGAAATCTACGATCCAGGCAAAGGCGAACCGGTCTTTCTCGGTCAGTTTCAGTTCATCGCCGATCACATCACGGGCCTTGCCTGCGACCTTTTCAAAGGCTTTCGGCTTGCCACCCAGGAAGAACGCGGCATCTCCGACGCCCAGACCCAGTTGCTGGCGGATCGCTTCGGTGCGTTCGGGGCCGATGTTCTTGGCCAGCGGTCCCGCAGCCTCCATACCCTCACCCTGATCGCGCCAGAAGATGTAGCCCATACCGGGCAGACCCTCTTTCTGGGCGAACGCATTCATGCGGTCGCAGAACTTGCGGCTGCCGCCGGTCGGCGCGGGGATGGCGCGGATTTCGGTGCCTTCCTGCTCCAACAGCTTCGCGAAAATCGCGAAGCCAGACCCGCGGAAGTGGTCGGAGACCACTTGCATTTTAATAGGATTGCGCAGGTCAGGCTTGTCGGTCCCGTACCACAGAGCCGAGTCCTTGTAAGAAATCTGCGGCCAGTCTTGATCAACCTTGCGGCCACCGCCAAACTCTTCGAACACCCCGGTCAGAACGGGCTGGATGGTGTCGAACACGTCCTGCTGCTCGACGAACGACATCTCGAGGTCAAGCTGATAGAAATCGGTGGGCGAACGGTCGGCGCGCGGGTCTTCATCGCGGAAACACGGTGCGATCTGGAAATACTTGTCGAAGCCCGACACCATGATCAGCTGCTTGAACAGCTGCGGCGCCTGCGGCAGCGCATAGAACTTGCCCGGATGCAGACGCGAGGGCACCAGGAAGTCACGCGCACCCTCGGGCGACGAGGCGGTGATGATCGGCGTCTGATACTCACGGAATCCCTGATCCCACATACGGCGGCGCATCGAAGCCACGACGTCCGAACGCAGGGTCATATTCTGCTGCATCGCCTCACGGCGCAGATCCAGATAGCGATAGCGCAGGCGGGTTTCCTCAGGGTACTCCTGATCGCCAAACACCATCAATGGCAGTTCGTCGGCGGCACCCAGAACTTCCAGTTCGCGCACGTAAACTTCGATCTCACCGGTGGGCAGTTTCGGGTTCACCAACTCGGGAGCGCGTGCCTTTACGGTGCCGTCGATCCGGATACACCACTCTGAACGCACCTTCTCCAACTCGGCAAAGGCCGCGCTGTCGCCATCGCACAGAACCTGCGTCACGCCGAAATGGTCGCGCAGGTCAATGAACAGCACGCCGCCGTGATCTCGGACACGATGCACCCAACCGGACAGGCGGACGGTTTCACCAACATTGGCGGCGGTCAGAGCGGCGCAGGTGTGGCTGCGATAGGCGTGCATGGATCATATCCCTTCGGGCGCAGAATTCGTCGCGCCGATACACCCCGTCAGGCTTGGAAAGTCAAGGCGGGTAAGCCGCTCAAAACGGCCTTTGCACGTTGCCCGAGTAGAAATAGATGCCCAGACCCGCAGCGAAGATGATATTCCCCGCTATCGCATGCAGAAGGACCGCATAGAAAAACGATCCACGCTGGCGATAGGCCCAGGTGAACAGCAGCCCTCCGGCAAATGTCATGCCGGCGACGATCCAGCTCCAATACATCAGATGCGCCAACGAAAACAGCGCCGCATTCAGCAGGTATGCTGCCCGCCCATTCGGCAGGATCACATGATAGCGGCGGAAAAACAGCGAGCGGAACAGCAACTCCTGCGGCAAGGCCGACAGCAGCGGATAGCCTAGCCAGATGAGCAGCAGAAATTCGGGCCGGTTGCGCAGCAGGAAGAACGCAGCCTCGGGCCGGGTGGCCATCACAAGCGCGGCGCAGAATAAGATCATCGCAACTGCAAACAGCGCGACTTCGGCCCAGGACCAGTTGCGCCAATTATATCGTAGCTCGGCCCAGGAAAAGCCCGGTGTGCAGTGTAGTAGAACAATCCCAATGGCCGTGAAGGCGAACAGCGACGGGAACATCCAGTTCGGAGGGAAAAACACAGCGATCAGTACCGGCACGGCAATGAAGAACAGCCCGAATTCCAATCGCAACCACGAGAGCGGCGCGGCGCTGTCTGCCCAATCGGTTGATTTGCTCATTGTACTGCGAACTCCGCCCGGATCAGACCACGCAACGAATTTCCCATATGGATTTTCGATGCGTTTTTCAGATCGGTCAAGGTCAGGGTTGCTTCAGTAACCTGTTTATTTTCCAGCAATTCTTCGCGCAGGATGCCCGGCAGGACGCCGCTGGACAATGCAGGGGTCAGGCAGCGACCGTCCGGCATGTGCAGAAACAGATTAGTGATGGTGCCTTCGCACAATTCATCACGTTCGTTGAGGAAAACGACCTCGTCAATCCCCTTTGGCAAGGACGCGCGGGCGCTGTCATAAAGCGCGCGTTGGGTCGTTTTGTGCCGCAGCCAGATATCATCTGCGGTCAGGCGCGCCTGAGCAATCGCCACACGCCAGACCGGAGGGTTGTCTGCCAGCGCCCCGGTTGTCACATCAATCTCACCCTCTGCGCACAGCGTCATACGACAGCGCAGCGGCGATGCGCCCGAAACCGCATCCAGTTTGTCGGCGGCCAACCCGTCGTCGAACGGAAACCCAAAGGCTCTGGCCGAGAGCGCCATACGAGCCAGATGCCGATCCTTTCGCACAAATCCCTGCCCCGGCCGAAAGGCTAGCGTTTCAATCAGGCGGAATTCAGGGTCAACTGGTGGGCAAAGCGGGCTTTCCATAACGCTTCCTCATATTCGGACGGGGCCGTGCTGTCCCAGACCACGCCACCCCCCACGTTCAGGGTCGCCGTGCCATTCTCAACCATCAGGGTTCGGATTGCCACGTTGAATTCGGCACGCCCGTCGGGCGCGGCCCAGCCAATGGCGCCACAGTAAATGTCGCGTGGCCAGGGTTCGAGATCGGAAAGGATCTCCATCGCGCGGATTTTCGGCGCGCCAGTAATCGACCCACAGGGAAACAGCGCCATCAGGATATCTGACAGCTCGGCCCCCAGATGCAGCTGTGCCTGCACCAGAGAGATCATCTGGTGCACGGTGGCATAGGTTTCGACCTTGAACAGCTCGGGCACCTTGACCGAACCAGGCAGCGCGACGCGGCTGATGTCATTGCGCAGCAGGTCGACGATCATCAGGTTTTCGGCCCGGTTCTTTTCATCAATCGAAAGGAAGGCTCGCCGCCGCGCGTCCTCGGCCATATCCTCGCTGCGGGGTTGGGTGCCCTTCATCGGACGGGTTTCGATCATCCGGTCCGCCTCGATGCGAAAGAACAACTCGGGCGAGCGGCTGAGAAGATCAGGCAGACCGTCCTGCAGAACCAGCGCACCGTGACCTACCGGCTGCCCGCTCGCCAAAGCAGCGTAAATCGCGGCGCTGTCACCCTCGACGGTCAGGTCGATGGGAAAGGTTAGGTTGGCCTGATAGATATCCCCGGCCCCGATGGCATCGTGAACCAGCTGAAAGGCTCTGGTATAACGGGCCTCGTCCCAGCGCGGTTCAAAACCAGTGACGCCGCCCGAAGCCGCAGGCAGCTCACGTTGGGCAGGTGCATCATAGACGCCAAAGCACAACAAAGGCAGGCGGCGATCCTGAGGCAGACGGTCGGTCAAACGGGGCTCCAGCGCATAGCCCAACTCATAGCTGGCATAGCCCGCAAGCCATGCCCCTTCGGCACGCGCCTCATCCAGCGCCGCCAGCGCGTGGGGCACATCCTCCGCCTTGTCCGCGCGGATCACCTTGGCAGGCCGGTCGAAATCGGTTCCAGGCCCGGCCGGCCCCTGATCAAAACGAATACGCAATTGCATCCTCATTTGCCGTGTTGCGCGGTATAGAGGATAGGGCGGCAAGGGAAAGAGGGGAAAGCGGCAATTTCACACCCAATTCCGATACCCCTTGAACCTTTTCGCGCGGTCCCTATAACGCAGGACAATTTGGGCGCTTGGGGGCGCCCTGACTCGCGGACAATCGAAGGAACGTGGCCATGCCGAGAAGAACCGACATCAAGTCGATCATGATCATCGGGGCGGGCCCCATTGTTATCGGTCAGGCCTGCGAGTTCGACTATTCCGGTGCCCAAGCCTGTAAGGCGCTGCGGGAAGAAGGATACCGGGTCATTCTGGTGAACTCAAACCCAGCCACCATTATGACCGATCCCGGGCTGGCGGACGCCACATATATCGAGCCGATCACCCCCGAAGTTGTTGCCAAGATCATCGAGAAAGAACGCCCCGACGCGCTGCTGCCCACCATGGGCGGGCAGACCGGCCTGAATACCTCGCTCGCGCTGGAAGAAATGGGTGTTCTGGACAGGTTCGGTGTCGAGATGATCGGTGCTAAGCGCGACGCTATCGAGATGGCCGAAGACCGCGCCCTGTTCCGCGAGGCAATGGACCGGTTGGGCCTGGAAAACCCAAAAGCGACCATCGTGACTGCTCCCAAGCGTAAAGACGGTTCCACCGATCTGGACGCCGGTGTGCAGATGGCGCTGGACGAGTTGGAAGAGATCGGCCTGCCTGCCATCATCCGCCCTGCCTTTACCTTGGGCGGTACCGGCGGTGGTGTAGCTTATAACCGCGAGGATTATATCCATTTCTGCCGCTCGGGCATGGATGCCTCGCCGGTCAACCAGATCCTCGTCGATGAAAGTCTGCTGGGTTGGAAAGAATACGAGATGGAGGTGGTGCGCGACACCGCCGACAACGCGATCATCGTCTGTTCCATCGAAAACATTGACCCGATGGGCGTGCACACCGGCGACTCGATCACCGTGGCCCCTGCCCTGACGCTGACCGACAAGGAATACCAGATCATGCGCAACGGCTCGATTGCCGTTCTGCGTGAGATTGGGGTCGAAACCGGCGGTTCAAACGTGCAATGGGCGATCAATCCTGAAGATGGCCGGATGGTCGTGATCGAGATGAACCCGCGTGTTTCTCGTTCATCGGCACTGGCATCGAAAGCGACCGGTTTCCCGATTGCCAAAATCGCGGCAAAACTGGCCGTTGGTTACACGCTGGACGAGTTGGACAACGATATTACCAAGGTCACGCCCGCCTCGTTCGAGCCGACCATCGACTATGTCGTCACCAAGATCCCGAAGTTTGCATTCGAGAAGTTCCCCGGCTCAGAGCCTTACCTGACCACCGCCATGAAGTCGGTGGGTGAGGCCATGTCTATAGGCCGCACGATCCATGAATCGATGCAAAAGGCGCTGGCCTCTATGGAATCGGGCCTGACCGGCTTTGACGAAATCGAAATCCCTGGCCTGAATGTGGGTGTGTGGGAAGAAGCCGACGACAAGGCTGCCGTGATCAAGGCGATCAGCCAACAGACGCCCGACCGTCTGCGTACCATCGCACAGGCCATACGTCACGGCCTGACTGATGACGAGATCTTTGGCGTCACTAAGTTCGACCCTTGGTTTCTTGCCCGTATCCGCGAGATTATTGAAGCCGAGCGTCAGGTCCGCAAAGACGGCCTGCCCGTCACCGAGGAAGGCATCCGTAAGCTGAAAATGCTGGGTTTCACCGATGCGCGCTTGGGTAACCTGACGGGCCGGGACGAGGACAACGTCCGCCGCGCCCGCCGCAATCTGGGCGTCAATGCCGTGTTCAAACGCATCGACACCTGTGCAGCTGAGTTCGAGGCTCAGACGCCTTATATGTATTCGACCTATGAAGCGCCGATGATGGGTGAGGTCGAATGCGAGGCGCGGCCCAGTGATCGCAAAAAGGTCGTCATCCTCGGCGGTGGCCCGAACCGGATCGGTCAGGGGATCGAGTTCGACTATTGCTGCTGCCACGCTTGTTTCGCGCTGACCGAGGCCGGCTATGAGACCATCATGGTCAACTGCAACCCCGAGACAGTCTCGACCGACTATGACACCTCGGATCGCCTGTATTTCGAGCCGCTGACCTTTGAACACGTGATGGAAATCCTGACGAAAGAACAGGAAAACGGCACGTTGCACGGTGTTATCGTACAGTTCGGCGGCCAGACACCACTGAAACTGGCCAACGCGCTGGAGGCCGAGGGTATCCCGATCCTCGGCACCACACCGGACGCCATCGACCTGGCCGAAGACCGTGAGCGGTTCCAGGCGCTGGTCAACGAACTGGGCCTGAAACAGCCGAAAAACGGCATCGCTTCGACTGACGAAAAGGCACTTGAAATTGCCGACGAGATCGGCTTTCCGCTGGTCATCCGCCCCTCCTACGTTTTGGGTGGTCGCGCGATGGAAATCGTGCGCGATATGGACCAGTTGAGACGTTACATCAACGAGGCCGTGGTAGTGTCGGGCGACAGCCCTGTGCTGCTCGACAGTTATTTAGCAGGTGCCGTGGAACTGGATGTAGATGCGCTCTGCGATGGTATTGACGTCCATGTCGCGGGCATCATGCAGCATATCGAAGAGGCGGGTGTCCACTCGGGCGACTCCGCCTGTTCGTTGCCGCCCTACTCACTGTCGAAAGAGATCATCGGTCAGATCAAGGATCAGACCTTCAAACTGGCCAAGGCGCTGAATGTCGTTGGTCTGATGAACGTGCAATTCGCGATCAAGGACGACGAAATCTACCTGATCGAAGTGAACCCCCGTGCCTCACGCACCGTGCCCTTCGTGGCCAAGGCCACTGACAGCGCGATTGCCTCGATTGCCGCGCGCGTCATGGCAGGCGAGAAACTGTCGAATTTCCCGATGCGTCCGCCGTATCAGGAAGGCAAGGACACCAAGATCGCCGACCAAATGACCCTGGCCGACCCGGACATGCCGTGGTTCTCAGTAAAAGAGGCCGTGCTGCCCTTCGCTCGGTTCCCCGGCGTTGACACCATTTTGGGCCCGGAAATGCGCTCAACCGGCGAGGTTATGGGCTGGGATCGCGACTTCCCGCGCGCCTTCCTTAAGGCGCAGATGGGGGCCGGTATGGTGCTGCCGTCCTCGGGCCGCGCATTTATCTCGATCAAGGATGCTGACAAGACCGCTGCGATGCTCGAGGCCGCTCAGGTTCTGATCCAGCAAGGGTTCAAGCTGATTGCGACCCGCGGCACCCAAAGCTGGCTGTCCAATCACGGCGTGGACTGCGACGTGGTCAACAAGGTCTATGAAGGCCGTCCGGACGTCGTTGACATGCTGAAAGACGGTCAGGTGCAGCTGTTGATGAACACAACCGAAGGCGCACAGGCGGTCGAGGACAGCAAATCCATCCGCTCAATCGCGCTCTATGACAAGATTCCCTATTTCACCACTGCGGCCGCCAGCCATGCTGCGGCACTGGCGATCAAGGCACAGGCCGAAGGGGATGTTGAGGTGAAGTCGCTACAGGGCTAACTCGCCTGCGGCGAAACCCGCGCATTTTGAACCAAACACACCGCGCCCGTTGACCCCGTGTCTTCGGGCGCGCATCTTTTCTGCAAACGAGCAGAAGGAATACGAAATGCGCAGGTTTATGGTTCTCGCCGCTTTGATGACGCTTGCCGCATGTGATGTACCGCTGATCCCACTGATCTGACACGGCCTTCAGTACTGTTTAGCTGTCCCTGTGCGTGCGCAGGCTGCATGATGCTTTTTTAAACCAGCAGGAGAGCCATGCGCCTTTACACCACATACGGCACAAATGACCTGAAACGGGCCATCCGGTTTTATGACGCGATCTTTGTTGTTCTGGAACAACCCCGCCTGCCAGGATGATCCGAGGATCGCGCAGGTTTGGGAAAGGAACCGGAAGACGGTACCGGATTTTGGGTCTGTTCCTCCTTTGACGGCAGGGCCGCCAGCGTGGGCAATGGGACCATAATGGCCTTCCCCGCCAACAACGCGACACAGGTCCGGCAATTTCACGCGGCGGGGCAGCACCACGGCGGCACCGACGAAGGGGTACCGGGCACACGTGATTCCTGCGCGCCCGATTTCTATGTCGCCTATCTGCGTCACCCGGATGGCAACAAGCTGTCAGGTTTTTTCAATCACTACGACCCGGCAGAAGATCCGGGCGACTGAAACAGCCGCCCGATGATTGTCAGGCCGTTGCGGCCTCGCGCTTTTCATCCCGCGCGAATAACACGAGGTAAAAGACCGGCGCCGCAACCATTGTCAGGATCGTGGCGAAGGCCAGGCCACCCATGATCGTCACCGCCATGGAGCGGAAGAACGCATCCGTCAGCAGCGGCGCCATCCCCAGAATGGTGGTAATTGCGGCCAGCATTACGGGGCGCAGACGCGAGACTGAAGCCTCGACAATCGCTTCTCTCAAGGGTTTGCCGGTGGCGCGGACCAGATCGATTTCTTCGACCAGGACGATGCCGTTCTTGATCAGCATCCCCGACAAGCTGAGCAAGCCTAGCAGCGCGGTGAAGGTGAACGGAAGACCGGTGCCCAGCAGGCCGATCACCACGCCGTTCACCGACATCGGAACCAGCAGCCAGATGATGATCGGCTGACGGATTGCATTAAAGATCAGCACCGAGATCAGCACCATGATCAGCAGGCTCAGCGGCAACTGGCGGCCAAGGCTTTCATTGGCTTCACCGGCGTTTTCGAACTCGCCTCCCCATTCCATCCGGTACCCCGGCGGAAGTTCCATACCCTCGATGGCCGCACGGACTTCGGAGTGGACCTGTGCTGCCGTCATATCCGGTGGGATGTCAGCGCCAACGGTGATTGTCAGCACCCGGTCGCGGCGATGCACCAGCGTGTTGAGCGACTTGTATTCGAACCCATCGACCATTTGCTCGATGGGAACAAATTTCTCCGACTGATCCGAGTACACAACCTGATCCACGATCGAGTAGTCCCCGTCCGCGGGGCGGCGCAGGATGATCGGGATCAAGCGGTCCCGCTCGCGGAAGCCGCCAGCAGTGATGCCATCTGTGGAAAACTGTAACGTTGCCGCAATGTCCTCGCGTGAGACCCCTGCAGTCTGGGCCCGCTCGGTCGCGTAGATCGGCTGCACTGCCAATTCTTGCTCGCGCCAATCGTGATAGACGTTCAGCGCGTTGGGCGAGGCCTCGCGCATTTTCAGCACTGCAGCATCGGCCAGTTCGCGCAACACCGCCGGGTCACTTCCCGAGAACCGCGCCTGAACCGGATCACCTCCTCCAGGGCCAAAGATTAAACGCTTGGTACGGAACTGGCCTTCGGGGAATTGCGCCTGACCGAACGCCTCAAGATCCGCCCGCAGCGCCGGGATGTCATCCAGCGTGTTGGTTCGGATGATCATATGACCGTAGCTTGGGTTTGGCTTTTCCGCCGAATAGGTCAGCAGGAACCGAGTTGCACCCTGTCCGACAAAGGTCGTGACGGACACAACATCGTCGCGCTCGGCCAGCCAGTCTTCGAACACGGCCATGTCTTCGGCCGTACGGGCAATCGGCGTACCTTGTGGCAAGTTGTAATGTACGAAGAACAGCGGCGTGTTCGAGTCTGGAAAGAACTGCTGTTTTACCAGACCGAAGCCCGCGAAGCAGGCCACCGTGATCCCGACCAAGGCGGCAATCACCAGCCAGCGCATCCGGAGCGACCAACGCAGGATCGCCCCATAGACGCGGAACATGATACCGCCATAGGCATCAACCTCACCTTCTTTGCCCTGTTTGAAGAAGTAGTGTCCCAACAAAGGTGTTACGGTCAGCGCCAGCACCCAGCTCAGCATCAGAGAGATGCCGATCACGGCAAACAGCGAGAACAGGAATTCGCCGGTCGCATCGGGGCTGAGACCGATCCCGGCAAACGCCATTATGCCGATTACAGTGGCCCCCAGCAGTGGTATCTGCGTCTTGGACGCGGCCTCATCCGCCGCATCGCGCGAGTTCTTACCGCGCAGCATGGCGATCTGCATCCCCTCGGCGACAACGATAGCGTTGTCCACCAGCATCCCCATCGCAATGATCAGGGCGCCGAGCGAAATCCGCTCCATCTCGATCGAGAAAATCGACATGAACAACAATGTGCCCACAACAGTCAGCAACAGAGTCGAGCCAACGACCACCGCCGCGCGCCACCCCATGAATATGCCAAGCACCGCAACCACAATACTGACGGACATCGCCAGATTCACCAGGAAATCGTTGGAGGCCTGCTCGACCACAACATGCTGTTGATAGATTGGCAGGATTTCCACCCCAAATGGGATCTGGGAATCCAGCGCGGCAAACTTGGCATCCGCGCGTTGACCAACCTCGACAATGTTCTCGGTCGACAGCCCCGCGATGCCCAGCGTGAACGCCTCAGTGCCGTTGAACCGGATCATGACATCCGGGTCGGTCTGACGACCCCGGTAAACGTGGGACATGTCGAACAGGTTGATCACCTGCCCTTGCGATCCCACCGACAACCCGGCAATGGCCGAAACGGTGTCCGACCCTTCGGCCGTCAGGATGGTCGTGCGGTCATTCTCGGACCGAACCGAACCAGATGCGTTCACAGAATCTGCGTTGGCAATGGCTTCGTTGATGGTTTGAATAGGTACATTCTGATTCACGGAAATGGCAAGGTCGGGTTCAACAAAGATGGCCTCTTGCGGCAGGCCCATAACCTCGACATCCGCCACACCAGATACGGTCAGCAGCTCGCGTCGCAGAAAAGTCGCCAGTTCGTGTTTCTCGGCGTCTGTAAAACCTTCGGCCGTTACTGCATAAAACAGGCCAAACACATCGCCAAATCCGTCGTTGACCAAAGGCGCGCCAACACCCGGAGGCAAGCTTCGCCCCGCATCGCGCACCTTGGCGCGCAGTTCGGTCCAGATACTCGGCAGTTCCGTACCGTCATACGTAGATTTGATCTCGACCTCGATCAGCGAGAAACCAGGTTGGTTGACTGATGTGATGGTATCGACTTCGCCCATTTGCTGAATGGCAGATTCCAGCGGCTCCGAAACCTCCAACGCCACTTGTTCTGCAGTGGCACCCGGATACTGGGTCGCGATGACGGCGTTTTTGATGGTGAAGGCAGGGTCTTCCAAACGGCCCAGCGAAAGGAACCCCCAGATACCGCCAAACAGGGCAAACAGGATGATCAGCCAAGTATAAAGTGGCCGGTCAATTGAGGCGCGTGCGATGTTCATCTGTCCACCCTCAGTTCGCGAAACCGGCAAAGCGGCGCACGGCCTGACCATCGGTCAGTGCTCCCCCACCGGCGACAACGATTTCATCGCCATCCGACAGGCCGGTTAGCACCCGAACATCACCCGTTTGGGTCGGTTCGATAGTAACAGGCACGTAACGGATAGAGCCCTCATCGGCACCGACCGGCGAGAATACCATGACGCCCAGCGCACCATCAGCATCGGCAACGATTGCCGAAGCCGGGACGACAATGCCAGTCCGTGTATCCTGCACCTTAACGTTCACAGTCACGGACGAGCCCGGCAGAATCTGCAACCCCTCTGGCGGGGTCAGGCCGAACTGGATACGAAACGTCTGCCCCACGCTGGACGTTTCGGCATCGAACTCGCGGATCTCAAGAGGAAACACTTCATCACTGGTGGGGAATTTCGCGGTGATCGTCAGTTCATTTTCTTGAGATGACCGCTGGAACAGAATCTCGGGCACGTCGACCTCGATCCGCAACTCGGACATGTCGTGAATGCGAACAATGGGCGCACCGGCTGACACCGTGGTAAAGGCCTCGACCGCCCGGCTGGACACCAGCGCGTCAAACGGTGCTGTCAGCGTGGCGTGTTCCAGATCGTATTCCGCATCCCGCACCGCGATCTCGGCCAGTTGTGCTGCAGTTTCTGCGTCGTCCACTGCCACCTGGCTGGCTGTCGTTCCGCGCAGGCGCGACAGACGGGCCAGGGTTCGATCAGCCTGATCCTTTTGCAACACGGCTCGGTCGTAGCGGCGCTGGAATGGGGCCTGATCCAGTTGCGCAATCAACTCGCCTTTGGGGATCACAAAGCCTTCGTTCACCGGCATTTTCACAATCTGACCGGAAACCTGAAACGCCAGATCAACAGTCTGCCGGGCAGCTACACGCCCAAAAAACTGCCGCGAAAACCCCGGCGAGGTTTCCTGTACCTGCATCAACTTGACCGGCTTGGCCGTGTCTTGCGCCACAACCGTGGTCGCCAGCGCAATCAGGGTCGCGCTCAAAACAGAGAGGAGTTTCATTTCGTCAATCCCTCGGGAATTCCCGTTTTCAGAATGTTGTCTCGGATTTTGCGCGCCAGCCGCGCGAATTGGGCAGTTTCTTCCGCATCCAGACCAGAAGAGCGGTGGAACACGTCTCCGGCCACGGACACCAGCATGTTGCGCAGGTCCTGGCCCTGCTCTGTCAAAACCAGCAGCCAGGCTCGACGGTCATCCGGGTCGCGTTCGCGGATCAGTAGCCCCGCCTTTTCCAAACCATCCGCCGTTGCCGTGATGGTCGAAGGGACGGTCAACATATCAGCAGCCAATACACCCATGCGTTTCGGCTGATCCAGTTTTATCAGCATATGGCATTCGAGATGGCTCAGATCGGTTTCGACGCAGTCAAAGGCCTCTTCCAGCTTCCAGTACAAAGCATACACACCCATAATGGCCTGAATCTCAGGACTGAGACGGCTAAGCCTGGTGCTGATATCGTCTGACATACGAACTCTCCGGATGAGTCTGGCTGGTCATATACTTCGATTTTCGAACTATTCAAGATATGAAGCGCAAATAGGAAAAACCTACCACATTCCGTTAGGTCACCATACCTTGATCAAACCCTGCTGTGACTGCATTTTAGGCAAACTCGAAACGTCCAGGACCCGCCATGTATACCCCTGCAATCACCGGCACCGGTGTTTTCACACCCGAAAGCGTCATCACCAATGCCGAGCTTGTCGCCGCCTTCAACGCCTATGCCGACAAGCAGAACGCTGTGAATGCCGACGCGATAGCAGTTGGCGAGATGGAGCCGATGCAGCATTCCTCCGAAGAGTTCATCCTAAAGGCCTCGGGCATTGAGAACCGCTATGTGATGGACAAGTCGGGTGTTCTGAACCCGGATGTGATGCACCCTCTGCTGCGCCAGCGCAGCGATGACGAGCCCGGCATCATGACCGAAATGGCTGTGGATGCCTGCAAAAAGGCGTTAGCTCAGGCCGGGCGCAGCGCCGAAGATGTCGATCTGGTGATTTGCGCCGCCTCGAACCACGAACGCGCCTATCCGGCAATTGCAATTGAAATCCAGCAGGCGCTGGGGATCAAAGGGTTCGGTTTCGATATGAACGTCGCCTGTTCCTCGGCCACGTTCGGCATTCAGGCGGCGGCGGACATGATCCGTTCGGGTTCGGTGCGGTCGGCGCTGGTGGTGAACCCCGAGATCTGCTCGGGCCATCTGGAATGGCGCGACAGAGACTGTCACTTTATCTTTGGCGACGTGGCCACGGCCACCCTGATCGAACGGATCGAAGACGCGCAAGGCCCTCATTTCGAAATCCTCTCGACCCGCTGTGCCACTTCGTTCTCGAACAACATCCGCAACAACAACGGCTTCCTGCGCCGCTCGCGCCCTGCCGGAGTGGTCGACCGACGTGACATGCAGTTCATGCAGAACGGCCGCAAGGTGTTCAAGGAAGTGCTGCCGATGGTCAGCAAACACATCTCGGATCACATGGAGTCCGAAGGTGTGACCAGCAACGAACTGAAACGCCTGTGGCTGCATCAGGCCAACAAGACGATGAACGATTTCATCGGAAAAAAGGTGCTGGGCCGTGAAGCCGAAGCGGGCGAGCAACCCAACATCCTGCAGGATTATGCCAACACGTCCTCGGCCGGGTCGATCATTGCGTTCTCCAAATTTTCCGATGATCTGACGGATGGGGATGTCGGGCTGATCTGCTCGTTCGGGGCAGGTTATTCCGTTGGCTCAGTGATCGTGAAGCGGCACGGGTAATGGGCTGATTCCAGAGTTCGCACAAAAGAGTGTTTGACTGTCTGCTTTGAGCCCAAAGCGGACTTTGTCAATCCAAAAGGGTGTTGCAAGAGCGGTAGGCAGCTACAGCCCAAACCAATTTCTTGGGAACATTCAGCGCAGCGAAAAGAGCATTGGGAAGCCCGTATGAATAGAGTGAATAGCGTACCGCTAATTCTTTGCTTTTTTGGCAACAAAGAATGGGTAAATTCCGACGTCATCACGAAACTGAGCGAAATCACTTATGATGCGAAACGCAATCAACACTTCCCCTGCGTCGAAGAAGTAAATCAATGTACCTAGCGAAGGCTCTGTCCGAGACCGTGACAGTTGATATCTCCAAGCCCCATCCTCAAGGTCAATAAGTTGCAAGATACTGAAAACATCGGATAACTCGTCTTCAATATCGCAGGCACTTCTGGAACCACAACTCTGCAGCCACAACACTAAATCGCGCAACTGGTCTGGAACCATAGGCACGTGTTTTATCTCTCTTTCGTTTTTTGTGACTTTGTCACCTACTTTCGTTCCGAATGTGACAAGACCACCTTCTCCTTCGGAGACGATTTCAGCATCCTCGAGGCACAGCAACCGGCCTTTACTTTCCTCACCTTTTTGCCAGATTAGAGCGCACTCGGGGGAAACCTGCCAAGGGTACACTGGATAACTTGGGTCGGACGCCGCAAGCGAACCAACGGAAAGCATCAAATAAATCACTGAAAAGGTTGGTGGAAATACCTTCATCGACACACCAACATCAACACTTTCCTTAATCATTAGAACACACTCATCTTCTACAATCCGAAGCTGCCGTTGTCGAATGCAAGGTCGGCTTTGTCTGCAAACCAGACCTTTATAGCCCGTGTCAGAAGGTATTCGTAACGAGAAGGTCAGCGACTAACCCTAGCTCACGCTTTCCTCTTCCAGATGCAGCTTCATCTCGATCAGCACCTGTTGCAGCAGGCTGGTTTCCTTCAGCAGGCGCTTGGCTTCGTTTACGGTGATGATGCCGTCTTCGATGGCGGCCTGATATTCGGTCATCAGCATCGCGAAACGCTGGCTCAGGGCGATGACGTCCGAGTTCACCCCGCCGGTGCGCGGTGTGTCCGCATTGCGACCGTCATAGGACAAGGTGATGTTTTTCAGATCCGCCAGTGCCGAGGTGACATGCGGATAGGTAGAAACGGCCTCAAGCCGCGCGACTGAATCCACCGGCATGAACCGATCAACATGTTCGGCGTTGTCTGAATAATACCGGCCCAGAGTCGCCTTGGATTTGCCAGTGATCTCACATGCGGATTCAATGCCGACGTCCTTGACCAATGCTTCTGTGTGTTTTTTCAGATAGGCCCCGATATCTGCCATGTTTTTACCTTTTCTGCCTGTCTCTCCCACAACATCTGCCACTGTGGGGGAAAGGGAAAAGAAATTTCCCATACTCGAGTCTTAATTGAAATGTCATACATTGGCTATCCCTCAGATATTCGGGGGTTTTGTGAGTGAGTGGCGGCCGTTTAGGCCGGTGACGAGTAATTGCGGGGCAGAATACTAGCCTCGCTCTGTTTTGGCCGCATGTCGGCCAACGGCGTCGTTGTTGTGAAAGCGGGGGATCCATCCCCCTTGAGCTTAGGCTCGGCCCCTGCAACAACAGCGGCGACGTCGCTTGTTTCGTATCTTGCCCAAGGGGGTAAGGCGTTTTAGACCCGGGCGCATGGCAAAGCTGTATTTCAACTATTCGACCATGAACGCGGGTAAATCGACCGTGTTGCTGCAGGCCTCGCACAACTATCGTGAAAGGGGCATGGACACTTATCTGATGACCGCTGCTCTGGATGGACGGGCCGGCGCGGGGAAGATCGCCTCGCGGATCGGGATTTCCGCCGATGCAGATACGTTCTCGGGGGGCGATGACGTGTTTGCAATGATTGAGACGCGCCTGAACCGAGGTCAGATCGCCTGCGTTTTCGTGGATGAGGCGCAGTTTCTGACCGAAGAGCAAGTCTGGCAACTGGCCCGCGCAGTGGATGATCTGCGTGTTCCGGTCCTGACCTATGGGTTGCGGGTGGATTTTCAGGGGCACTTGTTCCCCGGATCAGCTGCCCTGCTGGCGCTAGCGGATGAGATGCGAGAGGTCCGCACGATCTGCAGATGCGGCCGCAAGGCGACGATGGTGATTCGCCAGGACGAAAACGGAAAGACCATCACCGAGGGAGCACAGGTACAGATAGGTGGGAACGAGACCTATGTCTCGCTCTGCCGCAAACACTGGCGCGAGGCAATCGGATCTTAAACCGGATTTGGCAGCGCGCGACCCGCGACGAAGGCGGCGACGTTGTCCAGCGCAATGTGCCCCATATCGGTGCGCACCTCTTCGGTAGCGGTACCCAGATGAGGCAACAGAGTCACGTTCTCCATATTGCTCAGAGCTTGCGGAACGGCGGGTTCGAATTCGTAGACATCCAACCCCGCACCCGCAATCTGGCCCGATTGAAGCGCGGCGATCAGGGCGGTCTCGTCCACAACCTCTCCACGCGCGATGTTGATCAGGATGGCCGAGGGGTTCATCGCCTCCAACACCTGTGCGTTGATCAGGTGGCGGGTTTCGGCACCGCCAGGGACGGCCAGGATTAGAAAATCGACCGATCCGGCCAAAGCGGCCGGGTCGGGGGTGAATTCAGCGGCAAAGTCCAAGTCCTTCAGGCTGCGGGACTGATAGGCAACCTGCATTCCAAACCCGAAATGGCAACGGCGCGCGATGGCCTGACCAATCCGTCCCATGCCGACGATGCCGACTCGTTTGCCGGTGACGTGATGACCCAGCATCTGCGTCGGGTGCCAGCCCTGCCAGTAACCAGCCCGAACCAGCCGTTCGCCCTCGCCCGCGCGGCGCGCGGTCGACAGCAGCAGGGTCATGGCGATGTCGGCGGTGGCATCGGTCACTGCCCCGGGTGTATTGGTGACGGCAATGCCAGCGGCACGGGCCGCGTCTACGTCGATATGATTGTAGCCGACGCCGAAATTTGCCAGCAGTTTGCAGCGCGGTTTGGGCGCTTCGGCGAACACTTGATCCGAGAAAATGTCGCCCAGAGTGGGCACGACCACGTCGAAGTCCGTCAGCGCACTTAGCATCTCATGGCGCGTCATCGGCAGTGTTTCACTGCGAAACTCTACATCGAATTCTGCGCGGGCGCGGGCCTCGACGGCAGCCGTCATTGGGCGAGCGATAAACAGTTTCATCAGTGCATCCGCCCGCCAACAGGAACCTCGCCGTCCGGGCCGATCAGGACGATTTCACCGTTTTCATCGGGCAGACCCAGTACCAGAACCTCAGACATGAACCGGCCGATCTGGCGTGGTGGGAAGTTCACGACGGCCATCACCTGCTTACCTACCAGCGTCGCAGGATCGTAATGCGCGGTGACCTGGGCCGAGGTTTTTCGCTCGCCGATCTCATCGCCGAAATCGATCCACATCTTGATCGCGGGTTTGCGGGCTTCGGGGTACGGTTCGGCGCGGATCACCTCACCCACGCGGATATCAACCTTGAGAAAGTCGTCGAAGGTAATCTCACTCACGGGACAGCTCCTTGGATCGGTCGGTTGCAGCTTTGACAGCGCGGTGCAGCAGGTCGGGGAAGCCCTCTTCTTCGTGCATCAGCACTTCAAGCGCGGCCTGCGTGGTGCCGTTTGGTGAGGTCACGTTGATACGAAGCTGTGACGGGTCTTCCTCGGCCGCCTTCGCCAAAGCGCCTGCCCCGGCCACGGTTGATTTGGCCAGCTTCATCGCCAACTCATGCGGCAGGCCCTGCGCCTGCCCGGCAGCTGCCAGTGTTTCGATCAAATGGAAGACATAGGCCGGACCTGAGCCGCTGAGGCCGGTGACGGCGTCCATTTGCGCCTCGTCCTGCAACAGAACCGTTTCACCAATGGCCGACAGCAGGTTTTCGGTCAGCGTTAAATCAGCATCCGATGCAACCGAGTTGCCGATCAAGGCTGTGATTCCCTGCCGGATCGCGGCTGGAGTGTTTGGCATGGCGCGCACGATCGGTGTGTCGTCACCCAAAACGGATTCGAATGTGGCAATCGAGGTGCCCGCAGCGACCGACACGAACAGACTGCGACCCCCTCCCAAAGCTTTTATGGCGGGCAGGGCCTCACCCATCATCTGCGGTTTGACGGCCACCAGCACCACCGCGGGCGCTTCGGGCAAAGGTGTGTTGATATTGACACCCTGCGCCTTCAACCAGTCCGAGGGGTTCGGGTCGATCACCCAGACAGCGGACGCAGTAAGGCCATGCTCCAACCATCCGGCGAGCATGGCCGATCCCATCTTACCGCATCCCAAAAGCACCAGCCCCTGCTCGGCGACGCGTGACATGTCCATGATTGCCCCTCCCCCTACACGGTTTGGGGCAAAGCTTTACGCGCGGCCGTAGGCCTCTGCAATGGCGACTTGCATCGCCTCTTCAGGGGTACGGTTGCCCCATGTGACCAGTTGGATTGCCGGGTAGAACCGTTCGGCGCTCAGCACCGCTGCGTTGATCAGGGTGTCGATCTGTTCTGGGCTCGCCATCTGACCGCCGGCCAGAACCAGTCCGTACCGATAGACCATCAGTTTCTGGTTGGCCCAATAGGTGAACGCCCCCGCCCAGCACTGATCATTCATCTTGTTCAGCAGCTCATACAGCTCGTTTTCGCGTTCGGACGGAGGCTCCATTTCAAAGGAGCAGACCATCCGCAGGGTTTCATCATAGTGCGACCAGGCCAAAGTGATCGAATACGTCCGCCACTGCCCTTCGACAGCCATGGCGATCTGATCATCCCCGATCCGGTCAAAGTCCCAGTCGTGATGTTCGGCCAAATGTTCAACAATATCAATCGGATGAAGGTCTTCTTCGAGAAACTGCTCGGAAAGGGCCATAATGCCACCTCACTAATCTCTAGCATTTTGGGGCTGGCAGCGCCCCAGCGCTAGTTGCCTGCTCTACAAGCCGGGCTTCCCCCGTAGGCCTGTACTAAATATGGTGCGACGCAAGATGGGTTCTGGCAACCCTATTTATTGGGGATAACAGCAATAAGTTGTGGACAGAAGGCAACTGCGATCAAAATATTGGCTCATCACGCAGCTTTGTCTTGATTAAACTCCGCAAGACGGCAAGATGCACGACACCGCACAACCCGGGTCCGGATTGTACGGTGAATGTGTTTTACCGAAAACTGAATGTGGGCTTACTTTTCCAGCTTCGCCTCAAGCGCGGCAATGCGTGCTTCAAGCGCTGCGTTCTCTTCACGCGCCTTCTGGGCCATTGCGCGAACGGCATCGAATTCCTCACGCGTGACGAAATCCCGGTCGGCTAGCCAGCGGTCGATCATAGACTTCATCGCATTCTCGGCCTCTTCCCGCGCGCCCTGAGCCACACCCATGGCATTGGTCATCAGCTGGGATACGTCGTCGAGAATCTTGTTGCGGGTTTGCATGGCTTTACTCCGAAATCGCGGTTGGTCTCTATATGGGGAATGATTGGCGCAGGCTCAAGGTTGACTTGCCCAGTAAACCCCGGGCAATGAGACGCACATGCAGGCTGTTTTGAATTTCCCCGATCTGTCTCCCGAATTGTTCTCGATCTCGCTGTTCGGGATGGAGTTCGCGCTGCGGTGGTACGCGTTGGCCTATATCGCAGGTATCCTGATTGCATGGCGGATGGGCGTTATGGCGCTGAAGCGCCCGGCACTGTGGCCCGACAAGACTCCGCCGATGAAACCCGAACAGCTTGAGGATCTGATCACCTGGATCATCCTCGGCGTGATTCTCGGGGGGCGCTTGGGGTTCGTGTTGTTCTATCAGCCGTCTTACTACCTTTCGAATCCGCTGGAGATCGTGAAAGTCTGGCAAGGCGGTATGGCCTTCCATGGCGGGTTGCTGGGGGTGGTGATTGCGTCTTTCCTCTATGCACGGCGCCACCAGATTCCGGTTCTGCCCATGGCGGACCTGATCGCCCATACCGTGCCACCGGGGTTGTTGCTGGGCCGGTTGGCAAATTTCATCAATGCGGAACTCTGGGGCCGACCGAGCGAGCTGCCCTGGGCCGTGATCTTCCCGGGTGCGGCCGCACAGGACTGCCCCGGCGTGGTGGCGGGCATGTGCGCACGGCATCCGTCGCAACTGTACGAGGCCGCATTGGAAGGGCTGCTGCTAAGCGCTCTGTTGCTGTGGCTGGTTTATCGGCGCGGCGCCTTTCACAAACCCGGCCTGATCATGGGCCTATTCATGGCGGGTTATGGTGCCTCGCGTTTCATTGTCGAGTTTTTCCGTCAGCCCGACGCGCAGTTCATCTCGGCCGGAAATCCGCTGGGACTGGCCCTGCAAGTCGGTGGATATGGCCTGACGATGGGGCAATTGCTGTCGCTTCCGATGATCGTACTTGGCTTGTGGTTTGCCTCGCGTGCAAGATCGGCATCATGAGCCTGGAAGATCATCTGCTGGCGCGTATCGCGCAGGACGGCCCGATGAGCGTGGCCGATTACATGACCGAATGCCTGCTGCACCCGACGCATGGCTATTACACCACCCGCGACCCGCTGGGCGCACAGGGAGATTTCGTCACCGCCCCGGAAATCAGCCAGATGTTTGGGGAACTGATTGGCCTGTCTCTGGCGCAGAGTTGGTTGGATCAGGGGCACCCGGGCCGTTTCGTGCTGGCCGAGCTTGGCCCGGGGCGCGGCACACTGATGTCGGACATGCTGCGCGCCACGGCTCGCGTACCGGGGTTTCTCGACGCCGCCGAAATTGTGCTTGTCGAGGCCTCTCCTACCCTGCGGGACATGCAGGCGCAGACCTTGAAGGAGTTTAAGCCGCGCTGGATCGATTCTGTTGCGGACCTGCCCGAAGCACCGCTGTTTCTGGTAGCGAACGAGTTTTTCGACGCCCTGCCAATCCGCCAGTTCCTGCGTGACGGCAATGGCTGGCGGGAACGTCTGATCGGTTTGGATGGCGAATCGCTGACTTGGGGGCTGGGGCCGCGGGGCGAACAAGTTGCCCTGAAGTATCGGCTGGATGACACCAAAGACGGCGATCTGGTCGAGCTGTGCGCAGCGGCGATTCCCATCATCACAGTGATCGCAGGGCGGATCGGCACCCATGGTGGTGCAGGGCAGATCGTGGATTACGGTGACTGGCACTCTCTAGGTGACACTTTTCAGGCACTGCAGGCGCATGAACGCACTGATCCACTGGTCCTGCCCGGTCAGGCCGACCTGACAGCGCATGTGGATTTCGAACCGCTGGCCCTGGCAACCCGCGCTGCTGGATGCGCCCATTCGCGCCTGACACCGCAGGGCGTGTTCCTTGAACGACTGGGAATCACCAACCGCGCGCAGGCATTGGCAGCATCTCTCAGCGGGTCTGAGCTTGAAGCACTGGTTGCCGCACATCGGCGGTTGACCCATCCCGAGGAAATGGGAAACCTGTTCAAAGTGCTGGGCCTCTACCCTACCCCTTCCTCACCGCCACCGGGACTGGAGCCATGACCCTCGAGATTTTGACCTCAGATTTACTGTCGCCCATGCGTCACGGGTTCTTCAGCCGCCGCGGCGGTGCATCTTCGGGCGTTTTTGCCGGGCTCAACTGCGGCTATGGCTCATCCGACCAAACCGAGGCCGTCACATTGAATCGCAGCCGCGTGGCGCAGGCGATGGACGTCGTGCCCGAGGCGCTGATCGGCGTTCATCAGGTCCATTCCCCAATCGTGCTAACCGTCGATGCCCCCATCAATGGCGAAAAACCCAAGGCCGACGCGGTGGTCACAGCAACACCCGATCTGGCCCTGACGATTCTTACAGCCGACTGCCAACCGGTCCTGTTTGCCGATTCTGACGCAAACGTGATCGGGGCAGCCCATGCCGGTTGGCGCGGCGCGCTGGACGGGGTGCTTGAGGCAACCCTTGATGCGATGGAAGCCTTGGGTGCCAATCGGGAAAACACCGTAGCGGTGATCGGGCCGTCAATCTCGCAGCGCGCTTATGAGGTGGGACCCGAGTTTCTGGACGAGTTCATCGCTGATTCCCGGGAAAACCTGCAGTTCTTCGCTAATGGAAACGGTGACAGGTTGCAATTTGACCTGCCTGCCTTTGGCCTGCACCGGCTGCGCCAGGCCGGTGTCGGCCAAGCCGAATGGACCCGGCACTGCACTTACTCGGACCCTGACAGATTCTATTCCTACCGCCGGTCGACCCACGCGAAAGAGGCCGACTACGGCCGCCTGATTTCAGCCATAAAACTTTAAGAACTCGTCCAGGCTGCGTTTGTCTTGCCGCTTTTTTGCCACAATTCTTTTGTCTATCTGAGTCGCAACAACTCATTTTTTATTGTCCGCTCTCAGTTGGTTATCAGCCGAAACGTTAGCCGAGCGCGACGTATCCGCAAAAGAGGAATCGCTAGCTGCCCATTGTCCTGAATTCATCCCGGATCAGCCTTATCGCCGCCGCAATGACACTTCACATTGGGAGCTCAGAGGAAACGGGACAGACGCTCCCAAACGGGCAGGACATAATATGAAGACGAAATCGCGCTTTCTCAGTGCCGTGGTTGCGGCCACCAGAGAGCAACAGCTGGAAATGCCGTGGAAACGGGTCTCCAGCCATTCGGTCAGAGTTGCGCGCCGCCTGGCGGCACGTCGCTGATCAAAAGGCCCCGTGAACCAAGCTGCCGGTTTTTAGGGGTAAAGACGCACACCGGAGGAAGGCTCCGATCCGGTGTGTGGCCTGCCGCGAGTATTGTGTGCGGATCAGGTTTGGGGCGTGTGTGCGCAGGTAATTTCGCCTGCGTTTGTGTGAGTTTGTCTGGGGGGACCAGTGGTGACTAAAAGCATAGGGAATATTGTTTCGACAAGCGCCAACCGTGCCTGTCGCCCTGCAGTCACCAGTTTCTTGCGAGACAAAAGTAAATCCAATCAGGCGGGCCTGTACGGGGGTTCAGCTTGTCTGTGCGGTAGTTAGAGGGGACGGAATTGAAATGGATATTCCACGTTCGTTATCGCGCGCTGCAAGAAATGCCGTTGAAACCTCGCCGTTGCTGCGCGACGCACCGAGGCCGACGATTCAAAAAAAGGCGCAGTTGCGGCGCTATGAGGTCAGTACTCTGATGAGAAACGGGGATGTCGTACAGACCCGTCACATTGCGCCCGCCCTGCCCATGTTCGAAGACGCATTTTGCGCCTTTACCCGGGGATCTCTGGTTGAAACCGAATTCGGGCCAATGGCGATTGAAGACTTGCTGCCCGGCGATACCGTACTGACGCAAAGCGGTGCCTCTGAAACGGTACTGTGGAAAGGGTCTGTCACTCTGGTGCCCGGGCGCGAAGACGCTCGCGGCAGGACACGACCACTGACACGGATCATGGCCGACACGTTCGGGATGCAAAAACCGATGTCGGGCGTTATCGCCGGCCCTGCCGCGCGGTTGCTGGGAACGCCTGCGCACCTGCGGCATCTACACGGCGACGATCAGGTTCTGACACCGGTCCACGAGTTCCAGGACGGTACAAGCGTCATCGAAACGCTGCCACCGACACCAGTCGAGTTGTTTCATATCTGTCTGAAACGCCATTCAGTGATCAGGGTCGACGGGTTGCAGTTCGAATCCTATCACCCCGGCATCAACACCATTCGCAGAGTCAGCCAGTCACTGAGGTCGATCTATCTGAACCTGTTTTCGCATATCGACACGTTAAACGACTTCGGGCCGCTGGTTTTGCCGCGCGCCGGGGACGGAGAGGTGAATGCGATAACCGCTTGAATCCGGGCTTTTTCTGCAATGTGGGGGCGTTATGCAGTTGTTGTTAAGTTGGGTGTTTTACATGACGGTGGCAGCTTTTCTGCCACCGATGAAGCCGCACCCGAAGGGGACGGCGCTCACGCTGTCCGATTCATTCGTTCTTCCAGAACATCAAAAGGTACGCCGGGCTCGTCTTTTGCACCGCGAATGACCAGCGAGGTCTTGACGCTGGCCACGTTTGGCGTGGTCAGCAACTCGCCCGTCAGAAATTGCTGAAAACTGCTCAGGTCCGGTGCCACGCATTTCAGGATGAAATCAACTTCGCCATTCAGCATGTGGCACTCCCGCACCAGCGGCCATTCGCGACAGCGTTCCTCAAATGCGCTCAGTTCGGATTCGGGCTGGCTTTCAAGGCCGACCATGGCAAAGACCTGAACTTCGAATCCCAGCTCGCGCGAATTCACCTCGGCGTGGTAACCGCGGATCAGGCCCGATTCTTCCAGCGTGCGCACACGCCGCAAGCACGGAGGTGCCGAAATACCAACGCGCTTTGCCAGCTCGACGTTGGTCATGCGACCGTCTGCCTGCAATTCCGCCAGAATCTTGCGGTCAATCTCATCCAGCCGTATCGCGACCATCTAATGCTCCTGATTTTTCGGTTGTTATATCAGCACCCGGCAGATGCGCAATAATCTTTCGCGGTCGCGCAATATTGTTTATTTTCAATGTCCTTTTTTTGTGCGCCATTCTCGGGGCACATAGCGGATGTGAAACAGGAAGGGGCTTTAAGCGCGGCACTGGGGTCGCTATATCCATCGGCCAAGGGCCATGCGCCCAAATCAGGCATATCGAGTTGGGGGTACCATGTCCGAAACACGTCACACCAAGGTTCTGATCATCGGGTCGGGACCGGCAGGTTATACCGCAGGCGTCTATGCAAGCCGCGCTATGCTGGAACCGATCCTGGTTCAGGGCATCGAACCCGGCGGTCAGTTGACGACCACTACGGATGTCGAGAACTACCCCGGCTTCACTGAAGTTCAGGGCCCTGATTTGATGATCAAGATGCAGGAGCATGCGCAGGCCATGGGGTGTGAGGTGATCGGTGACTTCATCAGCGATCTCGATGTCTCCAAACGCCCCTTCACTGCCAAGGGCGACAACGGCACTACCTACACAGCTGATGCCGTCATTCTGGCCACCGGCGCGCGTGCGAAGTGGCTGGGTCTGCCGTCGGAAGAGAAATTCAAGGGCTTTGGCGTGTCAGCTTGTGCCACCTGCGACGGGTTCTTCTATCGCGGGCAGGAAATCGTCGTAGTCGGCGGCGGCAACACTGCCGTGGAAGAGGCGTTGTTCCTGACCAACTTCGCCAGCAAGGTCACTTTGATCCACCGCCGTGACGAACTGCGGGCCGAGAAAATCCTGCAGGATCGCCTGCTTAAGCACGAAAAGATCGAACCACTGTGGTTCCACGAGTTGGAAGAGGTGGTCGGCACCGATGCCCCGCTTGGCGTCGAAGGCGTCCGCGTCAAGAACGTCAAGACCGGCGAGATCACCGAGATCCCCTGCAAGGGCGTATTTGTGGCCATCGGCCACGCCCCGGCCAACGAACTGGTCAAAGATACGCTGGACACTCACATGGGCGGATATGTCGTGACCAAGTCGGGCTCGACCGAAACTTCGGTGCCTGGTGTCTTCGCCGCAGGTGACCTGACCGACCACATTTATCGTCAGGCTGTTACCAGCGCTGGCATGGGCTGCATGGCCGCGCTGGACGCGGAACGTTTTCTGGCGGAGCAGGACTAAACGCTTTTAAGAATTCCCCGGTCTGTTCGGGGAATTCTGCCCTCCTTTCCCCGCACAACCTCTGCTTGACCCACTCGCCCGCCCGTATCAGACTCGGGCGCACGCAAAGCGAATGCAGGTGACCTGATTGAATAGCGCTCTATGGCGAGGCGGGTGGGCAACCCGGCTGAGGATCGGCAGCGGCCTGATCCTGTTTACCTTTGCCTTCTTTCACTTCATCAATATCGGGTTGGGCCTGTTTCACACCGACTACTTGCACGGAATGCAGGATGGCCGCAAAGCCGTCACCCGCCACGACGTCATGAGTGTGGTTTTGTATACAGCCTTGCTGGTGCATGCCGGTCTGGCGTTGTACTCGATCAGCCAGCGCAGGACGCTACGAATGCCGGTTGCGACCGGTGTGCAGGTTGTGCTTGGCCTGCTGATCCCGCTGCAACTGATCTCTCATATCGTGCAAACGCGCTATGCACATGAGATTTACGATGTAAATGACGAGATGGGCTATATCATCATCCTGATGTGGCCCGGCACCGTGATTTGGATGCAAAGCCTGCTATTACTGCTGGTATGGATTCATGGCTGCATCGGGCTGCACATGTGGCTGCGACTGACCCGATGGTGGTCGAAAACTGTGCCCTATCTGATTGGTGCGGCGGTGTTCATTCCATCCTTTGCGCTGGCCGGTCTGCTGACTGAAGGGCGGCGCATCTGGGCAGATTTCGCCGATCCATTCCTGCGCGAACAGTATATCGAGCATTACAACTGGCCCTCGCCCGAGGCATTTGAGGCCATGTTCAGCGTCAAGAACAATGCACTGATGGCCTTTTGGTTCGCGCTGGGGGCCGCGCTGGCGGTGTTTGCGATCCGCAAGCTCTGGCGTCGCAGGCATTCTGTGCGGGTGAAATATGTCGAGGGCCCCGAGGTCGTGGCCGAAAAGGGCATGACCTTGCTTGAGATTTCGCAGGCCAATGGCATTCCGCACACGGCCCTGTGCGGCGGCAAGGGGCGGTGCACCACATGCCGCGTGATCGTCGAGGATGGTGGCGACAATCTCCCCGCCCCCGCTGTGGTCGAGGCCCGCAGTCTCACCGCAGTTGGTGCCCCGAAAGGCGCGCGGCTGGCTTGCCAGATCCGCCCCACCGAACCACTTACCGCGTATCGGATGTTCCGCCCGGAAGGAGGGCGGCACCGTGCCCATGCAAGCCAGGGACAGGAGCGCAAGCTGGCCGTTCTGTTTCTGGATATGCGCGGGTTCACCTCACGCACGACCGGGCATTTGCCCTATGACATCGTCTTTCTGCTGAACCGGTTTTTCGATGCCATTGTTCCATCGATCACTGCCGATGGCGGTGTGGTCGACAAATACATGGGCGATGGCCTGCTGGCCGTGTTCGAAACACCCGACGCCAAAAGCTCGGCCCGGGCAGGATTGAAGGCTGCGGCCGATGTCAGCCGCGCCCTCGCGCAGTTCAACCAGCGGCTTGAGGCCGAAGGCAGCCCACGGATACGCATTGGAATGGGGCTGCATCTGGGCGATCTGGTGCTGGGGGAAATCGGGGCTGCCGGTCATGCGGCACGCACCATCATTGGTGACGCGGTCAACGTGGCCAGTCGGCTTGAGGGTGAAACCAAGGCACTGGGGGTCGAGCTTCTGGTTTCGACGGAATTACTGCAGATGGCAGGCTATGAAGGCGACCAGAGCGGTACGAAGTCATTCGAATTGCGCGGCGTAACGCGCCTGATTCCAGCCCTGCCGGTAGCAAGCGCCGCAGATTTGACGCTGGTCACCGCAGGATAGGAACAGATGTGCTGAATCCGCACGACAACCACGCACCAGCGGGAATAAAGTCGTCAAAAGCTGATCCTGCCGAAATTTCCTTCCAATCCGGGTAAAAACCGCGCATATCGTCCTTAATTTCGTGAATGTATATGGACTTCGACCAGTAGTCGGGGCAAATGCCCCGCAAGCACCCCTGAATCACCGGTTAAACCGCACTTCGACAAGAGTATTCCCATGACGATGTTAAGCAATCTGGCTCCGATTCCCGAGCTATATGTATCTTATGAATCGGCCCAAAAGCTGAAAGTGGAAGCCGCCGACCTGACCAGCTGGGACCTCAGCCCGCGTCAGATCTGCGATCTGGAGCTTCTGATGAATGGCGGGTTCAACCCGCTCAAAGGTTTCCTGTCCGAGGCCGATTACGAAAACGTCGTCGAAAACATGCGACTGGCCGATGGCACCCTGTGGCCGATGCCGATCACGCTGGATGTCAGCGAAGATTTTGCCGAGACCATCGAACTGGGTCAGGATATCGCCCTGCGCGATCAGGAAGGTGTCATCCTTGGCACCATGACCGTGACAGACCGCTGGACTCCGAACAAGGTCCGCGAGGCCGAGAAGGTCTTTGGCGCCGATGACGATGCGCACCCGGCGGTGAACTACCTGCACAACGTGGCTGGCAAGGTCTATTTGGGTGGACCTGTGGTTGGCATTCAACAACCGATTCATTATGACTTCCGTGGCCGTCGCGACACCCCGAATGAGCTGCGCGCCTATTTCCGCAAGCTGGGCTGGCGCCGGATCGTTGCATTCCAGACCCGCAACCCGCTGCATCGAGCGCACCAGGAACTAACCTTCCGCGCCGCCAAGGAAGCGCAGGCTAACTTGCTGATCCACCCTGTCGTTGGCATGACCAAGCCCGGCGACGTGGACCACTTTACCCGTGTCCGCTGCTATGAGGCAGTGCTGGACAAATACCCGGCCTCAACAACCTCAATGTCGCTGCTGAACCTGGCGATGCGCATGGCTGGCCCGCGCGAGGCGGTCTGGCACGGTCTGATCCGCGCCAACCACGGCTGCACCCACTTTATCGTGGGCCGCGACCACGCCGGCCCCGGCAAGAACAGCCAGGGCGAGGACTTCTATGGCCCCTACGACGCGCAGGATCTGTTCCGCCAGTTCCAGGATGAAGTCGGTGTCGAAATGGTCGATTTCAAACACATGGTCTACGTGCAGGAACGCGCCCAGTACGAGCCGAATGACGAGATCGAAGACAAGGCAAACGTCACGATCCTGAACATCTCGGGCACCGAACTGCGCCGCCGTCTGCGCGAAGGTCTGGAAATTCCTGAATGGTTCTCGTTCCCAGAGGTCGTATCGGAACTGCGCCGCACATCACCGCCTCGCTCAGAGCAGGGCTTTACCGTGTTCTTCACTGGTTTCTCGGGTTCGGGCAAGTCCACCATCGCCAACGCGCTTATGGTCAAGCTGATGGAGATGGGAGGCCGTCCGGTGACGCTGCTGGATGGTGACATCGTTCGTAAGAACCTGTCCTCGGAACTGGGCTTCTCGAAAGAGCACCGCGACCTGAACATCCGTCGCATCGGTTATGTCGCCTCGGAAATCACCAAGAATGGCGGTATTGCCATCTGTGCGCCGATCGCGCCTTACGCCACCACCCGCCGCGCCGTACGGGAAGACGTCGAACAGTTCGGCGCCTTCTGCGAAGTGCACGTTGCGACCTCGATCGAGGAATGCGAACGCCGCGACCGCAAAGGCCTGTACAAGCTGGCGCGTGAAGGCAAGATCAAGGAGTTCACCGGCATCTCGGACCCCTATGACGTACCTCAGAACCCAGAACTGAGCGTCGAGACCGAGAATGTGGACGTCGACAACTGCGCCCATCAGGTTCTGCTGAAACTGGAAAGCATGGGTCTGATCGCCGCGTCGTAAGCTGGCACCAGAAACATTCCAAGGCCCTCGCATCGCGGGGGCCTTTTTTCGTGGTCAGAGTTCAGCGCGGATGGCGGCGACGGCGCGGGCTTCGAAATCTCCGAACTCGGCCGCTTGGGGCTGTATCGCCCGCAGGTGCGGCAGGCGGGCATCGTAGTCCTCGGCCGAAGCTACCTGAATTGCATGCTGAATATCGCCCTCGGATTCACACAGGATCATGCCGGACGTATCGAAGAAATCCCCAATATTTGGACAGCCCCAATAGATAGGCACCGTCGAGCACAGTATCGCGTCCGTCAGTTTTTCCGAGAAATAGTTCCGTTCCCGCACATTCTCGATCACTACGGAATAGCGATACGGGGCCAGCCCGTCAGACTTGCGATCAAAGGGCGTATAACCGCGCCCCATGATATCCACGTCCGCGCCGGTTTCCCGCACCCAGTCGATCACCGAATGACGCAGCCGGTGACCCTCCAGGTCGCGCTTGGCCGAGGCGATCAGCGAGCAGGATTTAGATTTACTGACATCAAGATCCTGCCAGTCAGGCACCATGGTGACGCCATAGGGCAGGAACACCGCGTTCGGAATGCTCTGCAGCAGCACATCATGAAACGTCAGCACCCGGAAGAACCGGCGCCAAGTATAGCGCAGCATCCGGTCGTGTTTGGCGTGGATGGCCGACGGCTCTCCCATCATAAGAGAGATCCGCGCGCGGGTACCCCGGCGCAGGCGTAGATGCACGGTCGAGTTCGGGTACATGATCAGGTGATCGGTGTGTTCCAGATCACCAACCGTCTTGCCGGTCAGGCGGTCGGGGCAGCCCTCGGGCCAGATCAGTTCCGACAGCAGGACCGAGGCCAGTTTTGGCCCCAACCGGTGCCCATAGGGCAGGATCGCAATGGCGGGCTGGGTCATTGCGCGACCTCGGGCAGATCGACCTGACCGCGCATCAGAACATGACCGCGTCCGGCAACCTTGATGCCGGTCATTCCATCCGCAGGCCCAACACGGCTGACGGTCGCTTGACCTGGGCGCCCCATATCGTGCCCCTGCTCGGCAACGAATGTGTCTTTCGGCATCAGCCCATATTTCCACAGATAGGCCGCCATCGCACCGGTGGCCGATCCGGTGAACGGGTCCTCGGGCGGGCTGGGCGGCGCCATCAACAGGCGCGAGAACGTATCACCTGCGTCAGTCGCGCCTTTGAGCGTGACAAGGAAGGGTTCGGCCATGTCCGACCCGGAAAATCCGGCCAGTTTGGTGATCTTGTGCAACGCGTCCTCGTTCAGCTTAGCGGTGCGCAAAGCCTCATGATCGCGCAAAACGGTGATGCAGAATGGCAGTCCAGTGGATACGAATTGCGGCGGAGAGATGATGGCGCCGTCCGGCAGGCCAATTGCGGCGGCGACCAGATCCGCCGGTACTGAATTTCCGAATTGCGGCGCGACTTGCGTCATCTCGATCTCTTCCCCGTTCAATCGGATCGAGACGATCCCGGCGCCGGTCTCCAAAGTCAGCGTGTCGCCCTGAAACAGGCCGCGCGACCGCATCGCGGCCACAGTGGCGATGGTGGGGTGCCCGGCAAAGGGAATCTCTCGGCTGGCCAGAAAATATCGTACCCGGATATCGGCCACGTCGGAGGGTCCGGTAAACGTGCATTCGACCAGAGAGGTTTCGCGAACATAGGCCATACAGACTTGCTGCGACAACACCGCCCCGCCGTGGACAACAGCACAGCCATTGCCGCCAAAGGCACGGTCGCTGAATGCGTCTACCCAGTCAAAGTCAAACCAGCTCATGTCTCGCCCCTTCCGATATGCGAACCGCTTCAGGTCCGCATATCTCGCCCGCGGGGCAGCAGATGTCACGGGGAAATCGAGTGGCTCAGTGGACGGCCACCGGCGAAAAGTCATGTTCGCGCGCCAGAACAAAAGCCAGCTTGCGGTCGGCGACCAGTGCCAGTTGCTGACCGTCGGAATCGTGAACGGCATAAAGCTGATCCAGATCGCCCGCCTGCTCGCGCACTTCCCGAGGCAGATCAGCGACGTCGACAGCTTTCACATAGACGATCCGGTCGCCCTCGGTGTTCAGCTCAATCGGTGTATTCATTGCTCTTACCCCTTTCTTATGTTGATCGTTTGCACCACGGTTTCCGGCACGGCGCGGGTCAGGTCCACATGCAGCAGACCGTTCTCCATGATCGCCTCGCCCACCTCAACACCGTCGGCCAGCACGAACATGCGCTGGAATTGACGCGCGGCGATGCCACGGTGCAGGAAAATACGCCCCTCGCTGTCGTCGTGTTGACGGCCCCGGATCACCAATTGGCGATCCTCGATGGTGATCGACAGATCCTCCTCCGCAAAACCGGCCACCGCCAGGGTGATGCGGTATGAAAAATCCGAAGTCTGTTCGATGTTGTAGGGCGGGTACCCTTCGTTGCCAGCCTTTGCAGACCGTTCCAGAAGACGTTCCAGCTGCTCGAACCCCAAAAGATGCGGGTATGAGCCAAGAGTAAGTTTCGACACGTATTTTCGTCCTTTATTGTCAAAGCGACGTGTGGTGCGGCCCCGTTCTGGCAACCGCGTAGAATAGAATATGGGAATATGCAGGGATGTCCACAAGGTCTGGCCGGATAAAGCCTGACACACTATCTTGTGTTTCAAGCACCACAAAAGGCACTGAGTCGCTCATGAACGCGCCCACCGATCTTTCGATGAAAACAGACGAGGTTTTGCGGGTTGAACTGGAGGTTTTCCGCCGTCAGCACCGTGATCTGGACGAAGCAATCGAAGCGCTGCAAGCCACCGGCACAGCCGATCAACTGACGATCAAGCGGCTGAAAAAGCAGAAACTGCGGCTGAAGGACATCATTCGTCTGATCGAAGACCGTTTGACCCCTGACATCATCGCCTGACGCATTGCCACGATTTTGGATTTGGCTATAGTGCGCGCTCTTTCGGAAGGCAGGGAAACAAGCGGATGAGCGACGTCAAAGTGGGGATCATCATGGGCAGCCAGTCGGACTGGCCCACGATGAAAGAAGCCGCAGACATTCTGGATGAGCTGGGCATCGCATATGAAAAACGCATCGTTTCGGCACACCGTACTCCTGACCGGTTGTGGGACTATGGCAAGACCGCCGTTTCACGCGGCCTGCATGTGATCATTGCCGGGGCCGGAGGGGCCGCACATCTGCCGGGCATGATGGCCTCGAAAACGCGGGTGCCGGTGATTGGTGTACCAGTACAGACGCGCGCGCTGTCGGGCGTCGATTCACTGTATTCCATCGTGCAGATGCCCAAGGGTTTTCCGGTGGCAACAATGGCGATCGGATCGGCTGGCGGTGCAAATGCGGGCCTGATGGCCGCCGGCATACTTGCGTTGCAGGACGACGCGCTGGCACAGCGGCTGAACGAGTGGCGTGAGGCGTTGTCGGCCTCGATCCCCGAGGAGCCACAAGGATGAGCCGGATCGGGTTTATCGGAACCGGACATATTGCGGCTCCGATGGTTCGGTTTCTGGCTTCGAAAGGGCATTCCATAGCCGTCACTGAACGCAACACCGACGTTTCGGCGGCCCTTAAGGCCGAACTGGATGTGACGGTCACCGATGCCCAATCCGTTATCGATATCTCGGACATCGTGTTTCTGTGCCTTCGTCCGCAGATTGCGCCTGGCATTCTTGAAACCCTGAGGTTTCGCGCCGACCAGCAAATCGTATCGGTCATGGCTGCGGTATCGGCGCAGCAACTGGCGCAACTTTGCGCCCCGGCCTCGGATTTCGTGCAGACGATCCCTTTGGGCTTCCTGCTGCAGGGCGGGTGCCCGTTGGCAGCTTTTGGAAATGACACTCTGCTGGCCGATTTGTTCCAACCGGAAAACCCGGTCGTCGCAGTCTCGGACGAGGCGGCGCTAAATGCGCATTTCGCAATTTGCGCGATGGTCCCCGGAATGCTTGACCTGATAGCAACAGGTGCGGCGTGGCTGACCGAACAAACCGGAGACGCCGATGCTGCCGAATTCTACACAACACAATTGCTGTCAGGGTTCCTGTCCACGATGGAGACGGGTACGTCGGGGCGACTAGCCACAGAGCGCGACGCCCTTGCGACCGAAGGAACGCTGAGCCTGCAGATGACGGATGGATTGCAGTCCGGTCGCGCCCATGATGTGTTGCGCGCGACCCTGGCGGCGATTGGATCACGGTTGGAGACGAAAGAATGACCGACACACTACAACTCGGTGCGAAGATCGGTATCCTGGGCGGAGGTCAGCTGGGCCGAATGTTGTCCGTGGCAGCAGCTCGTCTGGGATTTGTGACCCATATCTTTGAGCCCGGCACCAACCCGCCCGCCGGGCAGGTGGCCGACCGGGTGACAACCGCTGCCTATGACGACGCGGACGCCTTGCGCGCCTTTGCCGAGTCGGTCGACGTCATCACCTATGAGTTTGAGAACATCCCGACCGAGGCGCTGGACCTGCTGGAATCCCACCGCCCGATCCGCCCGGGGCGAGAGGCGCTGCGGGTCAGTCAGGACCGGCTGACCGAGAAGAACTTTCTGCAGGGGCTGGGTCTGCAAACAGCACCCTTTGCCGACATCACCGATCTGGACAGTCTGAACGCGGCGATCGCTCAGATCGGCACGCCCGCTATCCTGAAAACCCGCCGCTTTGGCTATGACGGCAAGGGACAGGCGCGGTTGCGCGCGCCTGAAGACGCCGAGGCCGCCCTGACCGATATGGCTGGCGCGCCGTCGATCCTTGAAGGGTTCGTAGAGTTCAGCCACGAGATTTCGATCATCGCAGCCCGTGGTCTGGACGGGCAGGTCGCCTGTTTCGACCCCGGCGAGAACGTGCACCGCGATGGTATCCTGCACACTACGACGGTCCCTGCTCGCCTGCGCCCCGCACAGCGTACGGATGCGGTGCTGTTGGCCGCCAATATCCTCAACGCGCTGGATTACGTGGGTGTCATGGGGGTTGAGCTGTTCGTCACACCCGCAGGGTTGATCGTGAATGAGATCGCGCCACGTGTACACAACTCGGGTCACTGGACACAGAACGGTTGTGCTGTGGATCAGTTCGAACAGCATATCCGTGCGGTGACCGGATGGCCATTAGGTGACGGGCAACGGCATTCGGATGTGGTCATGGAGAACCTTATCGGCGACGACATGAACCGGGTGCCCGAATTGGCGCGGGAGCGCGACGTGGCTCTGCATCTTTATGGCAAAGCCGAGGTCAAGGCCGGTCGCAAAATGGGTCATTTCAACCGTATCGCACGGTAACTAGCCCACGAAACGCGCCGCGATATCACCTGCCATGTAACTCACCCGCCCCGCTGCCAACGTGGCGGCTACCCTGTAGGTAATAGCATCCAAAATGACCAGATCGGCGCGCTGGCCCGATATCAGCGTGCCCCGGTCATGCAATCCCAACACACGGGCAGGTCCCGAGGACACCAGCGCCCAAGCCCCTGCCATGTCGACCAACCCGGACTTAGCCAGCATCAGCGCCGCCCGTCTGGGGCTGGGGTAATGATAGTCTGAGGCCAGCGCGTCGCAATACCCCATCGTGATAAGGTCCAGCGCGCTGACGTTGCCCTTGTGCGAGCCCCCGCGTACCACATTGGGCGAACCTAAGATGATGTAGTCGCCAGCAGCACGGGCGGCCTCGGCGGCCGCAAGCGTTTCTGGGAATTCGGCAATCCGTGCCCCCCGGGCGCGCCAGTCAGCGCGGGATTGCGCGGTGGCATCGTCATGGCTGCCCAAGCGCATGCCCTGCTTGGCGAGAATCGCACACAGCGCGTCCAGCGCCGCAGGTACCTCGGACCGGCGGTCATGCATGGAAAGCAACAACTCGAAATGTTTCTCCGGGTTGCGCCCGGCTTTGAGCGCCTGCCCGGTCAGGCGCGGCGGCTTGCGTCGCTCGGCCAGACGGTCATGCGGCAGGTGGTCGTTGAACACCACATAGGGCACCTGCCACTCGGCAATACGTTGGGGCAAGCCCGCATAGTCGCCCAGCATATGCGTCTCGAAACGCAGTTGAGGCATCAGGTCAGTCACGACGCGATCCTTGACGGCGGCAATGGCGTCAAAAACCTGCCCCGCAAACTCGGGACCTCGCACGCCGCCCTCCCAACTGTGGAATTGGGCCAGAACAGCGGTGGTGATGCCATTGGCAGCCAGTTCGGCCTCGACCGAGAGGATGCCCTCGTCCATTTGCTTCATCGCCCCGCGCCGCGGCGCGATATGGCGCTCGAACCCATCTCCGTGTAGATCGATGATACCGGGCAGCACGAGGTAGCCGGACAGGTCGATCACCTGCCCAGTGGGGCCCGGCTGAATGACGCCCTCCGCCATGGCCAAGTCGGAGGGTACAAAGCCCTGCTCTGGTAACAGTACCTCTGCGCCGGTCAACGTCAGGTTCAAGGCGGTCATTGCGATGGCTCCGAAGCGGGTTCCGAGCAATCCTGCCCGATGCAGATTTCGTCGATGACACCCAGCACCCCGTCCAGCCAGGTGATCTGCGGATCAAACTGCCCGAATTCGATGAAATGCAGCACCTGTGCCATGACCCGCGGATTGTTCATCATAAACGTATGGGTCACCGGCAGGACGATATGATCTTTCATCCCTTCGACCTTCGTCGTCTCGACCGACACCTTGCCGTCATCCCTGCCGTCGATCATTGACGAAAACACCGGATTCAAAGAGTTTTCTCCCGCGATTACACCCAGTTCAAAATCCACCGGCGGCAACTGGCGTGGTACGCCTTCAGGGCCGGTGCCCAGCGCCAGCCCGGCCGGGCCATGCAACATGCCGAACACCTCCCAGGCGCCCAATTCATCGACCAGTTGGCTGCCTTGATTGGGCGGGCCAAGCATGACCACGCGACCCAAGTTTTCGGGATGGTGATCCTGAAGCCAATAACGCAACAGAATGCCGCCCATCGAATGCGCGACGACATTCGCCGTGTCGTCTCCGCAGGCCGCAAAAGCACCCGGCAAAGTCTGGTTAGCCAGTTCCGGGATCGGCAGATCGGTAGAGGGATAGCCGGGGCGCACCACGGTGTACCCGTGCGCCTGAAAAAGTTGTTCCATAACGGTGAACGACGCCTCGGTCCGTGCAAGCCCGTGCAGCAGCACCACGCATTTCGCCTGGGCCACGGCCGGAACAAGAAACAAAAGCAGGGCGGTCAGATACCTCATAGCGGCCAGATAAGCCTTAAGCGCGGGTGATGAAACCCCTAGCGCGGTTTCAGGCGCAGGACGGCCAGCGTAATGCCGCCCAGAACCAGCAATGCCCCTAATACCAAGCGCCAGCTGGCGACCTCACCCAGTAAAAGGACGCCGCCAAGAATGGCGATGATAGGAACGCTCAGTTGTACCACCGCCGCCGTGGTGGGTGCCAGTTGCGGCAAGACGCGATACCAAAGCGCATAGCCCATCCCCGACGTGACGCCGCCGGAAACGGCTGCCAGCAGATAGCCCAAACCGGTCACCCGCCATTCTGCTCCGTTGGCCAAAAGCGCCAGTGCCGTGACCGGCAGCGCGACGACGAAATTGGCCGCCGTACCGGCCAAGGCGTCCGGTTCAGACCGCCCAACCAGCGAATAAACTGCCCAGCCCACGCCCGCGACCGTCATCAGCATCGCGCCCGCAAGGTCGACCTGTACCGCGCCGGTCGGCCAGAGCACATAGGCCAACCCTGTCAGTGCAATCACGGCACCGGCTATCTGACGGTGGGTTGGCGCGCTGCCCATCGCAGAGGTCACCGCAAACATTGTGATCTGCACCACGCCGAACAGAATCAACGCCCCCAGCCCGGCGTCCAGCGTCAGGTAGGCAAGCGAGAACCCGATCATGTAGAGCGACAGAGCCCCTGCCCCCGCGATCCGGCGCCGGTTGCGTAGGGGCAGGTGCCCTGCCCTGAGCCAGACCAGAGCGACCAGCACCACAGCCCCAGCCACGACCCGCACAACCGCGAACCCGGCGGGATCGCTGGCACCGCTGTCGATTGCCAGACGGTTCAGGATCGAGTTCGCCGCAAAAGCGCACATGGTCAGAGCGGTGAGCAGAAACAGACGCATATCAATCGCATAGCCGTTCCTCGGCGACTTGGACATCCACATTCCTGCGCGGCGCGTAAAAAAAACGGGGCCGCCCAAAGGCGACCCCGTTCCTAAGCACTATGGCCTAAGCAGCTTACATCATGCCGCCCATGCCGCCCATGTCGGGCATGCCGCCAGCGGCAGGTGCGTCTTTCTGCGGCTTGTCGGCAACCATCGCTTCGGTGGTGACCAGCAGACCAGCAACCGATGCCGCATCTTCCAGAGCGGTACGGACAACTTTTGCCGGATCGATGACTCCGAACGAGAACATGTCGCCATATTCTTCGGTCTGCGCGTTGAAGCCGAAGGCTGCGTCAGAAGATTCACGGACTTTGCCCGCAACAACCGCACCGTCGACACCTGCGTTTTCAGCGATCTGGCGCAGCGGTGCTTCGATTGCCTTGCGAACGATGTTGATGCCTGCGTTCTGGTCAGCGTTTGCACCTTCCAGAGTTTCCAGTGCTTTACCGGCCTGAACCAGAGCAACACCACCGCCGACAACAACGCCTTCCTGAACAGCAGCGCGTGTTGCGTTCAGAGCATCGTCCACACGGTCCTTACGCTCTTTCACTTCAACTTCGGTCATGCCGCCGACGCGGATAACAGCAACACCGCCTGCCAGTTTGGCAACGCGCTCTTGCAGCTTCTCACGGTCGTAGTCCGACGAGGTTTCTTCGATCTGAGTGCGGATCTGAGCAACACGTGCTTCGATCTCGGCTTTCTCGCCAGCACCGTCGACAATGGTGGTTTCGTCTTTGGTGATTTCGATTTTCTTGGCGGTGCCCAGCATGTCCATGGTGACGGACTCGAGCTTCATGCCCAGATCTTCGCTGATGACCTGACCACCGGTCAGGATTGCGATGTCCTGCAGCATTGCTTTGCGGCGATCGCCGAAGCCCGGTGCTTTGACAGCAGCAATTTTCAGGCCGCCGCGCAGTTTGTTGACAACCAGAGTTGCCAGCGCTTCGCCTTCAACGTCCTCAGCGATGATCAGCAGCGGCTTTTGCGACTGGATCACCTGCTCGAGCAGCGGAACCATCGGCTGCAGCGAGGACAGTTTCTTTTCGTGCAGCAGGATCATGCAGTCGTCGAGCTCTGCGATCATCTTGTCTGCGTTGGTGACGAAATACGGCGACAGGTAGCCACGGTCGAACTGCATACCTTCGACAACGTCGGTCTCGGTTTCCAGACCTTTGTTTTCTTCGACGGTGATGACGCCTTCGTTGCCAACCTTCTGCATCGCGTCTGCGATCTGCTGGCCGATTTCGGCTTCGCCGTTGGCCGAAATGGTTCCAACCTGAGCAACTTCTGCCGAGTCTTTCACTTCGCGCGAGGCGTTTTTGATGCCTTCAACAACCTTGGCGGTTGCCAGATCGATGCCGCGCTTCAGATCCATCGGGTTCAGGCCAGCAGCAACCTGCTTCAGACCTTCGCGAACGATTGCCTGTGCCAGAACCGTTGCGGTGGTGGTGCCGTCGCCTGCTTCGTCATTGGTGCGGCTGGCGACTTCTTTCACCATCTGCGCGCCCATGTTTTCGAACTTGTCTTCCAGTTCGATTTCCTTGGCAACCGAAACACCGTCTTTGGTGATGCGCGGTGCGCCGAAGGATTTGTCCAGAACCACGTTGCGGCCTTTGGGGCCCAGGGTCACTTTAACAGCATCGGCCAGGATGTTCACACCTGCCAGCATGCGGTTACGGGCATCGGTGTCGAACTTGACGTCCTTTGCAGCCATGTCGTTTCTCCTTGAGAAATGTGTTGGAAATGAAGATCAGAGAAGCGCGCGGCTTACTCGATGATCCCCATGATGTCGCTTTCTTTCATCATCAGCAGCTCTTCGCCGTTGACCTGAACCTCGGTGCCCGACCATTTGCCGAACAGGATCTTGTCGCCAGCTTTAACAGCCATTGCGATCAGCTCGCCGCTGTCCTTACGTGCGCCTTCGCCGGTTGCGACGACTTCGCCTTCGCTGGGCTTTTCTTTTGCGCTGTCGGGAATGATCAGGCCGCCTGCGGTTTTCTCTTCGCTTTCGGTACGGCGAACCAGCACGCGGTCATGAAGCGGTTTCAATGCCATCTTTGCAGCTCCTTGGGCTCAAAGTTTATTATCCTCCCCTCGCCGACTGGCGAGGCGTTAGCACTCAAGGGTAGAGAGTGATAACGACGCATAGCTAGGGGGTCCAAATCCTCGAGTCAACAAGCTGTGATGGATTTTTTTGGCAATTCGCTTCAGTCAGTGCTTTCCCAGCTATAGGCCCAATGTTTCAGCCCGTCACTGCCAGCCTCTGACAGGGCGTAAATGCCCTTATCGATCTTGTCAAACCAGCCATAATGGTTTTCCCGCATCAGACGTGTGGCGGTGGGCACTCCGGTCGCCTTTGCCACCTCGGCCCCCTTGGTGGCACCGCATTCGGCCAGATGAGCCGCGCATTTCAAAGCGTCCTGGCGGTAGGCCGTGACAATCCCGTGCCGGGTCGCTCCACCCGAATTGGGGTCGCCTTCCAGCCGGTCGAATTCACGCAGCAAGCGCGCGGCCTTGACCTTGTTCTTGCGCGGCGCAAAGGAGCCGGGGTCACATTGCACCTCTACCACGCCATCGGCCCGCACGGTGATCAGCCCCAGACCCAAACGGCGACACAGGGCAAGGTTGTCCTTCAACGCCCTCCGGGCCGTGCGCCCTTTAGGTTTGCAAACCCCGATATAAACTTGGTCGGTCACTTTCATCCGCGTGATCGCCTGATGAAACAACGCCAGAGTAAACCGCAGTTTGAGCTCCACGATCACAGGCGCATCGCCACCCCGCACAGCGACGATGTCAGCCGCGCCAACTTCACCTTTGACGGTATAGCCCTGACGCTCCAGCAGCGCCTTGATGGGCGGATAGAGATCCTGCTCGCGGTCCATGACCACATGCTAGGCGAATTGCCACAGAATGCCAGAGGTCGCGTGCAAACCCCTGTTCCGCCTTGCACAATGCCGGGCATCGGGTCAATCTCGGCACCAACTGACACAACCGGGATGATACGAATGCGCCTGTTCCTGTTTCTGATCTGCTTACTGCTGCCCGTCACGGTTCAGGCCGCTTGCGACGGGCGTGATCTGACGGCAGATCTGACACCCGCGGCCCGGGCGGAACTGAAACAGGCCCTTAAAGGTGTCCCCTATCCCGAAGGCAACCACTGGATCGCAACCAAGGGCGACACGATACTGCATCTGATCGGAACCATGCACCTCAATGATCCGCGCATGGACGCGATTGTAGAACGCCTGACGCCGACACTCAGCAAAGCCGATGCTTTCTATTTCGAAGTCACCCAAGACGAAATGAAAGCGTGGGAGCAGAAACTTGCCACCGACCCGAGCGCGATCATGATCACGTCCGGCCCTACCCTGATTGACCTCCTGCCCGAAGAAGATTGGAACGCCCTATCCGCAAACCTGGCCGAACGGGGAATACCGGGCTGGGTGGGTGCGAAAATGCGGCCCTGGTTCCTAAGCATGATGCTGAGCATCCCGCCTTGCATGATCGAGGATCCGGATGCCAATCACGGCATGGATGCCCGCCTGAACGCTCTGGCCGAAGACCGGGGCATCCCGCAGCATTCGCTGGAGCGGATCGAGGACCTGATGGCCATGTTTGACATCCACCCCATCGAAAAACAGGCTCAATCGCTTGCCAGAATGGCCGGTGCCTTCGAAAACAGCGAAGATCAGATGGCGACCATGACCAACGCCTATGTCGACGAACAGCACGCACAGGCCCTGCAACTGGCCCGCATCATGGGGCGCGACTTTTCAGGCCTTTCGCCCGAAGTGTTCGACGAGGAATGGAGCGACTTCGAACAGCAACTTCTTGTCGAACGCAACAACAACTGGATGAAACCAATTCTGAACATTCAGGTTCGGACAGCAGTGATAGCGGTAGGTGCAGGACACCTGAGTGACACACATGGTTTGCTGAACCAGTTGCAACAGGCCGGATACACCCTGACCCGCGCGCCATTTTGACCTGACACCAGCGAAAGTCAGACCAACCGTCGCAGCGTAAACTCTGCCGGGTGACAAGCCTGGCGGAGCGCCCTATAAGGCGCGCAAAATTATCATCCTCAGGACGCTGACATGACAACTCTTGTATTTGGCCATAAATCCCCCGACACCGATTCCACCGGCTCTCCGATCCTGTGGTCGTGGTACCTGAACGAAGTCAAAGGCGAACAGGCCGAGCCCGTTCTGCTGGGCGAACCCAACACCGAAGCCGCGTTCATGCTGCAGCGCTGGGACCTGCCCAAGCCTCGCATCATCAACGACGTTGAAGCCGACGCGCCGGTTGTCATTGTCGACACCAACAATCCGGCGGAGCTGCCCGCCAGCGTTAACAGCGCCGACATTCGCGCCATCATCGACCACCACAAGCTGGTCGGTGGTCTGGAAACCAAAGGCCCGATCGACATTACCGTGCGCCCGCTGGCCTGCACCGCGACCATCATGGTCGACCTGATGGGCGATGACGCGGCCAAGATGCCCGACGCCATCAAGGGAGCAGCGCTAACCTGCATCCTGTCGGATACGTTGGAATTCCGTTCGCCCACCACCACTGCGCACGACCGCGCAGTGGCCGAGAAACTGGCGGCTGATCTGGGTCTGGACGTGTCTGCCTATGCCGCCGACATGTTTGCCGCAAAATCGGATGTATCGTCTTTCTCGGACGCCGAACTGATCCGCATGGACAGCAAGGAATACGAGGTCGACGGCACCAAGTTCCGTGTCTCGGTTCTGGAAACCACGGCGCCGGGCGTCGTGCTGGACCGCAAGGCCAGCCTGGCCGACTCGATGGTGAATGTCGCGACGGAAGACGGTGTTGACCAAGTTCTGCTTTTCGTGGTCGACATCCTGAACGAAGAAGCCACCCTGCTGGTGCCGAACGATCTGGTCAAAGGCGTGGCCGAAAAGAGCTTTGGCGCATCGGTCGATGGCGACGCCGTTGTTCTGCCCGGCATCATGAGCCGCAAAAAGCAGATCATTCCGAACCTCAAGGTCTGAGACACCCGCACCATAAGTAACTCATTTAGGGCGCCCTTTCGGCGCCCTAATTTATTCAACGTAGGTCTCGGTCTCGGAGGTATCGGCGGGCATATGAAATATGGTCCCATCCCTGCGATAGATGATCAATTTATGGTTCTTGGCCAATTCCTGCTTGCTGATAGGGTGCCACTTGCTGTTTTCTTCCGTGATTTCGCGGCTGAAATACTGGATGCACAGCCGGGTGACCCCGACCCACAGTGTATCTCCGGGACATTCGCCACCTTCCGGTCGCTCACTGGTCTCCGCTGCGAACTCAAAGCAAGTTTCAAACATCAGATAACCGCGGCACCTTTGCGCTGCATAGTAGTATACCTGATAGGTGAAAACGAAAGCCCGTTCGGTATTGGCAAAAAACAGAATTTCATTTCTCTGTTTCTCATTTCGGTCCAGCCAATACAAAGGAGAGAACAATTCAAACGCCGTTGCGCCCACAAACCTGCGTTCGCCCATCATTTCCATATATCGAAACGGCTCGTGTTTTACAGAAGCCCAATCGCGTATGGGTGGGTTGAATTCGCCATCATGATACATGAAGTCCTCCTCTCCGAAGATTGCTTTCGCAAAAATCAGGTTCAGACCGCGATGGCCGGTGTTTTTCACCACCGATGTAACCTTGACCGGCAACATACCACCGCTTTCGGCTACATCGCCTACAGTGGCCGAGACATCCACCTCGAGCACGTAATTCTTCCCTGCCTCTAGCAAACCAAACTGCAAAACAGCCCAAAGTCCTGCCAGGGTTATTGCAACAATCTGGAACCATCGGAAAAAAGTCTCTGCAAAGCCGCTTCCCTTGCCCACTTCAACCATGGCACCTCCAAAAAACTAAATGAATGACGAGCAGTAATGTACCATGAATCCGGCTTTCTGACGATTTGCATAAAGAGGTCGCGTACCCTGCGGGATGGTCATTCGCTGTTGGCTTTGGCATAGCTAGCGCAAACCTGCATTCTCATCCGAGGCCAATATGACCCAGATCATCCACGCCCTGTCCGACGTCTCCGATCGCTATGAAGCTTTGTTCGTTGACCTTTGGGGCTGCGTTCACAACGGCATCACCGCTTTCCCCGAGGCCGTGGCCGCCTTGCAGGCATACCGCTCAAAGGGTGGGATCGTGGTGCTGGTCACGAACTCTCCGAAACCGCGCGCGGGCGTGGCCGTGCAACTTGAGCAATTCAACGTGCCCGCTGATGCCTATGACACCATCGCCACCAGTGGCGACTCGGCGCGCTCGGCGATGTTTCGGGGTGCGGTGGGCGAAAAGGTCTATTTCATGGGGGAATGGCAACGTGATGCGGGGTTCTTTGAACCGTTGAAATTGCTACACCACCCCATTCACATCGAGCGTGTCCCGCTGGACGAAGCTGAAGGCATCGTTTGCTGTGGCCCCTTCGATCCGATGGCGGACCCGTCAGTGAACCGTCCGGATTTCCTCTATGCCAAGCAAAAGGGCATGAAGCTGCTCTGTGCCAACCCCGATATCGTGGTCGATCGGGGCGAGGTGCGCGAATGGTGCGCCGGAGCGCTGGCGAGGCTTTATACCGAGATGGGGGGTGAAAGCCTCTATTTCGGAAAGCCGCATCCGCCAATCTACGATCTGGCCCGACGCCGGTTGCAGGAACTGGGTCACGATATCCCCGACGGCGACATTTTGGTGATCGGAGACGGCCCCCACACAGACATTCTGGGTGGCATGGGTGAAGGGATTGATTCTCTGTTCATTTCGGGCGGCTTGGCCGCGGCTGAAACAAAAACGTCGCACCATCCACACGAAGAATCCCTAACTGATTATATCGCAAGGGAAAACATCAATCCCACCTTCACAATCGGTCGTTTGAGATAGTCAGAAAAGACTTGATTTTCTGCGACTGCGAAGTAATAAAGTTGCCGAACTGGGGTGACTTTAGTTGTTTTGTTGCCCTGAAGAATCAAGTGAGGGCGACATGTTGGACAATCTTCCGCGCGGCACGATCTGTATCGAAGACATCGAAATGGGCATGACCCGTCACTTGCGCAAAGTAGTGACGGACGAAGACATCGAGATGTTCGCGCAGGTTTCCACTGACCGGAATCCGGTGCATCTGGATGACGATTACGCCCGCGACACGATCTTTGAGGGCCGCATCGCGCACGGGATGCTGACCGCTGGTCTGATCTCGGCCGTGATTGGGGAACAGCTGCCCGGACATGGCACAGTGTACATGGGCCAGTCGCTGAAATTCCTGGCCCCTGTCCGCCCCGGCGACATGGTCTACGCCGAGGTCAAAGTGATCGACATCGACTTTTCCAAGCGTCGTGTCAAACTGGATTGCCACTGCTCGGTCGACGGCAAGAAAGTTCTGATCGGCGAAGCCATGGTGCTGGCCCCGTCACGTAAGTTCGACTGATTGCGGCACCATAACATGTAAAAGGCGCCCAACAGGCGCCTTTTTTGTCATTAGGTTCATGCGTCGAAGCGCGCAAAGTCGTCAGGATTGGCGGGCTCGCTTGCGCCCCTTCAATGCACCGGATTCCAGAATGATCTCTGACACCACGTGTTCGCGCCTGTAGGCCATCACATGGACCCCTGAAACCCCGGCAATATCCCGGATTTGCTGGATTAGTTCGATGCAGATCTTTTTCCCCTCATCACCAGGCTTCTCAGCCTTTTCCATCCGCTCGATGACCTGATCCGGGATATGGATGCCGGGCACATTGCTGCGCATCCAGCGTGCCGCGCGCGCCGATGCGATGGGTCCGACGCCGGCAATTATGAAAACTTTCTTGTCCAGCCCTGCATCCCGAACCCGCGCCATGAACCTCTCAAATAGCGGAATATCGTAGATGTAGTTGGTCTGAATGTACTCAGCCCCGGCGTCTACCTTCTTTGCCAAACGATCCGGACGCCAGTCAAAGGGAGGTATGCAAGGATTTTCCGCCGCTCCCAGAAATAGTTGAGGGGGGCGTGTGATTTTGCGGCCAGAGAGAAACTTTCCCTGATCGCGCATGGTGCGGATTGTGCGCAATAAGGTCAGAGAGTCAAAATCGAAGACCGGTTTTGCACCCGGCTGATCTCCGACGCCGACACCGTCACCGGTCAGACAAAGCACGTTGCTTACCCCCAATGCAGCGGCTCCTAAAACATCGCCCTGAATGGCGATCCGGTTCCGGTCCCTGCAGGAAATCTGATAGACCGGAGAGTACCCCGCACGCGTCAGCAATGCGCAGATTCCAATTGAAGACATGTGGCAATTGGCACCCGAAGCATCGGTTGCATTGATCGCGTCAGCTACTTCGCCAAGCGGCTGAGCGGCCTGAAAAACATCCTCGGGATCGGCACTATCGGGCGGATTCAACTCTGCCGTCACTGCAAAACGGCCCGAGCGCAAAACCTTTTCCAGCCGGCTGTGCGACACATACCCATTGGGGACCGGAACATATCCGATTGGCTCGACCTCATTGCGATGTGCATCGATCATTTCCTAAGCTCCCGGTTCACCGCATTGGGTGGTTCGGCGGCCAACGGTGCCGCAGAGGGCTCATTTTCGCGCGCTTCCGGGAACGCCTGCGCCAGGGTCACCCGCGCGGCGTCACGGGCTTCGCGTTCCTGAGTCGCGATTTCCCGGCTAACTCGCAACCAGGATGACGATCCCCGCAACGTATGCTCCACCGGTGGAAGGACTTCTTTTATCTTGTCTCCTCCGTGACGCATACGACTCGACCCATCCCAAGCCAACGCCCAGACGCATTTCATTTCGGGTTTTACCTCACAGAACTCGCCGGGGCGCACCCCCCCACAAGGACCATTGCGCAGCTGTTTTGGGCAATTCATCGGGCAGGACATGCCAGTGGATGACAACACGCATTGCCCGCACATCTTGCAGTCAAACAAAAGGGTTTTCACACCCTTCTCGACCAATGCAATTGGGCGTTCGACGCGGTTATAGCCGATTTTTGAAAATAGCGGGTCCATCGCGACCATGCCGCGTTCGACACATTTGTAAATCCACTCGAACGTGCGGGCATGGCGAATCGCGAAAAGTCGCAACCGATACATGGTTCTGCCTCCTGTGCTGGGCTCATCCAGAACCTGGCCGGGCCTCGATCCCGTTCACAGAAAATTCTGTGGACCGGGCATTCAGTCTACACTCAGGATTTTTTTTAAATCAAGAAGTTGTAGGTACGCAGCCCGGTATACTTAGGGAAACCTCTTGCGTCTTGCCGCCTATAGCTCAGTTCCGGGCTATTTCTCGGGGTAGCGCCTTCCAAATCCAAACTGCGGCTTGAACAAATGGACTCGCAACGCTACGCACTCGCCTATGCGCATCATCCGTGATTTTCAGTTTATCGAGCCTCAGGACCGCGGTGCCAGTGTGGCGATCGGGAATTTTGACGGCGTGCATGTCGGGCATCAGTCGGTGATCGAATTGGCGCGCAATGCCGCCCCGGACGCCCCTTTGGGAGTGCTGACGTTCGAACCCCACCCGCGCGAGTATTTTGCACCCGACGCGCCCCCTTTTCGCCTGATGCGCGGCAACGCCCGCGCGCACAGGCTGGAAAAGCTGGGGGTGCGGAAACTGTACGAATTGCCCTTCAATGCCGCCTTGGCCGGGCTGACTCCGGAAGAATTCGCGCGCAACGTGATCTGCGACGGGCTGGGCCTGTCGCATGTGGTCGTGGGGGCCGATTTCTGTTTCGGCAAAGGCCGCAGCGGTACGGCGGATGACATGGCCCGCTTTGGGCAGGAAATGGAGTTCGGTGTCACCATTGCCCCGCTGATGGAGCGATCCGAAAACGTGGTATCGTCCACGGCGATCCGCACCGCCCTGTCCGAAGGCCGCCCCTGGAATGCCGCCGCCATGCTGGGCCATTGGCACCGGATCGAGGGCGAGGTGATCGGTGGCGAACAGCGGGGCCGCGAACTGGGTTTTCCCACCGCGAACATGTCCATCGAGGGGCTACACCCGCCGAAATTCGGCGTCTACGCAGTGCTGGTCGATGTGTTGGGCGGCCCCCATCAGGGCAGCTATCATGGCGCGGCCTCGGTTGGCACACGTCCGATGTTTCAGGGCGAAGTCCCCAATATCGAAACATTCCTGTTCGATTTCTCGGGTGACCTCTACGGGGCTACCCTGTCAGTCGGGCTGGTTGAATACTTGCGGCCAGAGATGAAATTCGACGGGCTGAACGGCCTCATCACTCAAATGGGTGCTGATTGCGATAAGGCCCGCAGCATTCTGACGGCGCTATGACCACCGATCCCATTGATCGCAATGGTCTGAGCCCGCGCTTCTGGGAACGTAAACCGCTGTCCAAGATGAACCAGCGCGAATGGGAAGCGCTGTGCGACGGCTGCGGCAAGTGCTGCCTGAACAAGTTGGAGGACGAGGATACCGGCGAGGTCGCGCTGACCTGCGTCGCCTGCCGCCTGCTGGATGACGAGAGCTGCCGATGCACCCAATACGACATCCGCCACCAGTTCGTGCCGGAATGTATCGTGATGAAGCCTGACAATATCGACGACCACGCCTATTGGCTGCCGCAGACCTGCGCCTACCGGCTGCTGTGGGAGGAGAAACCTCTTTACGACTGGCACCCGTTGATATCTGGTACGCCGGACAGCGTGCACGCCGCCGGAATGTCGGTCCGGGGTCGCACGGTATCCGAGTTCGAAACACCGCTTGAAGAGTGGGAAGATTATATCATCGAGGAGCCCAGCTGATGTATTTCGCCTCTGACAATTCCGGGCCGGTTCACCCGCAGGTTATGGCCGCATTGAATGCAGCCAATGAGGGTTATCAGATGGCCTATGGTGCCGACACGCTGATGAACGCGGTGCGGGATCGCATTCGCGGCATCTTTGAAGCGCCCGGTGCAGCGGTGTATCTGGTAGCCACCGGCACGGCGGCGAATTCGCTGGCGCTGGCGACTTTGGCAAACCCTTGGGATACCGTCTTCTGCTCGCCAGTGGCGCATATCCACGAAGACGAGTGCAACGCACCGGAATTCTACAGCGGAGCCAAGCTGACCCTGGTACCGGGCGGTGACAAGATGAATCCCGAGGCGCTGCGCGGCGCGATTCTGGCCGAGGAAACACGCGGCGTGCACGGCCCGCAACGCGGGCCTGTTTCGATCACGCAGGTGACAGAGCGTGGCTCGGTCTATTCACTGGCCGAATTGCAGGCGTTGTGTGCCGTGGCCAATGAGTACGGCCTGCCGGTGCATCTGGACGGTGCGCGGTTCACCAATGCGCTAGTGGCGCTGAATTGCTCTCCGGCCGAGATGACGTGGAAAGCAGGCGTGGACGCGGTCAGTTTTGGCGGCACAAAGAACGGGCTGATGGGGGTCGAGGCGGTTGTCTTTTTCGACGAATCCAAAGCCTGGGAATTCGAGTTGCGCCGCAAACGCGGGGCACATCTGTTTTCCAAACACCGCTATCTGTCGGCGCAGATGGCGGCCTATCTGCAGGATGATCTGTGGCTGAAACTGGCACGTCAGGCCAATGCCAATTGCACCCGACTGGCCGAGGGCTTGCGGATCAAAGGGGCCTCGTTCCTGCACGAGCCGCAGGCGAACATGATCTTCGCGCAGTTCTCGCGGGGGCGGCACAAACAGCTGCACGAAGCAGGTGCCGTCTATCACCTGTGGGGAGCGGAACTGGACGGGGCCGATGACGAGGAAACCCTCGCCTGCCGCTTGGTCTGCGACTGGTCGATCAGCGCCGAGGATATCGACCGGTTTCTTTCCCTGCTTTAACGGTCGCGGGCATCCTGCCAGAACTTCTGCACCAATCCCGCCGTATCTTGCGGATGTGTAATCGGCAGCATATGCCCTGCGCCCTCGACCATGGCGTAGGATGCGTTGGGCAGCCGCTGCTGCAGCCCCTTGCCGATCGCAGGCATCACCGGGTGCGTCCTTGACCCGCTGAGAATCTGCACCGGCATGGTCGCGCAGTCCAGAACGCCGGAGTTCAAAAACCCGCTCCGATCCTGAAACAATACGTCTTCCACCGCAGGAACAACGTGCACGCCCCGCACCATCGCCGCGCGCGTGCGCTCGGGCAGGTCTGGCCAGCGGGGGCTGTCATCGGTGCTCCACATCCGGTTGAACAGGCGCGCGGCCAGCGCCATGTCTCCGGCGGCCAGAGCATCCGTATAGGGCTGCGCTTCGTGGTCATGTTTCGCCACCAACTCGGGCGCATCCTGTTTCGCGACAGCAAAGAACACGGGCTCGATCAACACAGCGCTGCGGACCAGGTCGGGATGCTCGACCGCAAGACGCAGCGCGATCATACCGCCGAAGGAATGGCCGATCACGTCCATCGGTTCGGTCAGTTGAGCAGCAGCCAATTCAGTGGCGAGGTCGAAAAAATCCCCCTGCCCGTCCCAATCCGGGCTGCGGCCGTGTGACAGCATGTCGGGGGCAACCAGGGTCGCTTCACCGGCAAGCGCCGCAGCCAGACCGGACCACGCGCCGGAATGCGCAATGGTGCAGTGCAGGGCCAGCACCTTTCGTGCGCCCTGACCCAAGGTTCTGACGTGGACCGGCAACTGGTCCTTCACACCTTCATCTCGGCCAGGTGCCGATCCAGATCGTCCAGCCTATCCTGACCCCAGAACCTCTGATCATCCTTAGTGATATAGAACGGAGCACCAAAGACGCCACGATCCACGGCCTCTTCCAGATTGGCGGCATAAGTTTCCGCACCCACCAGCAGGCCACTATCAGCAAGGCTCGGATCAAACCCGGCCTGAGACAGGCAATCGCGGATTACGTCATCTTGTGAAATGTCCTTCTCCTCGGCCCAGCAGGCGCGCAGGAAGGATTGGACCAGCTTGCCCATATCCCCTGATCCATCCTTCACCGCCGCAATTACCGCATAAGACGATGGCGCCATATTGGTCGGCCAATGCGCGGGCTGCAGATTGAAATCCATGCCCAGAGCTTTCGATTGCCGCAGCAGCTCCTGCTTGCGGTATTCGATGCGCGAGATATGCCGGTCCTTCGGCGGTGTCCCACCCGTGCGTCCGAACAGCGCCATGATGTCCAGCGGTTTGTAGTTGATCGTTGCCCCATGCTTGGCCGCGACCTCCTCTAGTCGCCCGCCTGCCAAATATGTGAATGGCGAAATTGTCGCAAAAAAGTAGTCAATCTGGGCCATGTGCACTTTCTCCGCTGGGTTATCTTTGCTGGACGGTAAGGCCATGCTAAGCGGTGTCAACATCACGAATCTGTCACATTTGCCATTGCTGCCCGGGGACCTCAGCCGATGCCGACACTCAACGAACCCAAGCTTATCGCTGGGAACGCTAATCTTCCGCTTGCCGAATCCATTGCTCGCCGCATGAGCCTGTATCGCGGTGTCGATCAGGGTCTGGTCGATGCGAGAGTCGAGCGGTTTAACGACGGCGAGATTTTCGTCGAAGTGTTCGAAAACGTGCGCGGCGAGGATATGTTTATTGTCCAGCCGACCTCGAACCCGGCCAATGACAATCTGATGGAGCTGCTGATCATCGCCGATGCGCTGCGCCGGTCTTCGGCCCAGCGGATCACCGCCGTGATCCCCTATTTCGGTTATGCCCGTCAGGACCGCCGCACCAAGGCCCGCACGCCGATCAGTGCCAAGCTGGTTGCAAACATGCTGACCGGTGCCGGGATCGAGCGGATCCTGACCATGGACCTGCACGCCGCCCAGATTCAGGGGTTCTTCGACATGCCGGTCGACAACCTCTATGCCTCTCCGATTTTTGCGCTGGACGTGAAACATCAGTTCAAGAACAACCTGGATGAATTGATGGTCGTCTCGCCTGACGTGGGCGGCGTGGCGCGCGCACGCGAGCTTGCCAAGCGGATCAACGCCCCCCTGTCCATCGTAGACAAGCGCCGCGAAAAGGCTGGTGAAGTGGCCGAGATGACCGTGATCGGTGACGTGAAAGACAAGATCTGCCTGATCGTGGACGACATGTGCGACACAGCTGGTACGCTTTGCAAAGCGGCGCAGGTGCTGTTGGACAACGGCGCAAAGGAGGTGCACTCCTACATAACTCACGGCGTCATGAGTGGCCCCGCGGTCGAGCGTGTGACGAACTCAGTGATGAAATCACTGGTGCTGACCGACACGATCCAACCTACCAAAGAAGTCACCAAGGCCAAGAACATCCGTATTGTCCCGACCGCGCCGATCTTTACCCAGGCGATCCTGAACATTTGGAACGGAACCAGCGTGTCATCGCTGTTCGAGGACAAGACCCTGACACCGATCTACGAATCCATGTACCATAATATCGCCTGACAGAAACGGGCGGCCTAACAGCCGCCCTATTGCATTCCCGACAACCAATCAGGGCAGGACGTTTCCGTGACAGCCTCAAAACGCATCGTTCTTTCAAGCGACCACGCAGCCATCGACCTGCGCCAGGCCGTCGCCACCCATATCTCGGCGAAAGGCTGGGACGTGGTGGATATCGGGCCAACCACTCCCGAAAGCACGCATTACCCCAAACACGGCAAAGCCGCAGCGCAGGCTGTGGCCTCGGGTGATTGCGAGCTGGGGATTGTTCTGTGCGGCACCGGACAGGGCATTATGATGGCAGCCAACAAAGTACCAGGCATCCGTTGCGGCGTCTGCTCGGACGCGTTTTCTGCCCGAATGATCCGTCAGCACAACAATGCAAACATGCTGTCGATCGGAGCGCGTGTGGTGGGGGAAGGTCAGGCTCTGGACATCGTCGACGCCTTTCTGACTGCCGAGTTCGAAGGCGGTCGTCATGCGACGCGTGTAGATATGATTGAGGGAAATGAGGCCTAGAGCAGCATTTCAGGCCACTTCAGACCACCGCAAACCTGGCGGCGCCCGCTTGCAGAGCTCTAGTTGGACCATGTCTGGCACACGTCAATGCATGTTGGCGACGCAACCTTGTGAGCGATCTGTGCCTTAGCGCTACGAATGTTGACAATATAAGCAAAGTTCAGACGTCTCACGCCCATTTTACAGCGGCTCCTTTCTTGGCCTCGGCGCATCAACTACGCTGACGTCTGACCAATTTTCACCACATTGCCTTGGTAAAAATCCTGCAAAAACAAACTTATAGAGTTTCAGACCTCGCTCCATGTCAAACACAAGCTTTCAAGACCGCATTCAACGCATCAACGCCAACAACCTGCAAGCAACCTCTGACCTTTCGCAAAAAGAAACAAAAGCTCCGTCACTCAGACCAAATCACTGGAAGGTCCTTGTCGGCATACTGTTTTTGAGTGTCGGCCAACAAGCAATAAAACAGGCAAACGAAAGTTACGAGGTTATAAAGCAAAGCTATGGGATCGGTGCCGCAGCCGGGCTAGGTGTTGTGGGGGTAATCGCGTTAGTGGCTGGCTGTATCCTAATGTACCGCGGCATTACTGCTGGCAACAAACAGCGGAACAAGGCGATCTCGGACGCCTCCATAACGGGCGGGCGTCGAAAGCGTATTGCGTCAAACAGGGCTCGGGCCATATGTTCCATAGTGGGCTTCACCTTTGGCGTCATTGCCACATTTTACCTTATTACAGGCAAAATCGCCCACTCAATGGATACCGAGAGTGCCCGCGAGTACTCCCTTGGGGCCGGCGTGATTATGATTGGTCTCCCTCTGCTGTCCTTGCTGATAGGATTAATCGGACTTTTCGTGCGTGGTTATGCCTTGAGCCGTGTTCCGGTCTATTGCGTCCTTGGAGCCGTCATAACGATTTCCACCATAATGCTGAGTGGTACTAATCCTTACGAATGGAACTGGTTGTTTTCCAGACTACACTGATCATCCCCAAAAGTGCGCAGCATATTTTTCTAACTACTTCCAGACTCAGGCGTTCAATCATTCACGAGATATCCCAGTCATCCTCATGTGCGATCTCTCCGATTGCAGTCCAGTTCACCCGGATTCGCGCAATCCGAGTGTCAGACCATGTTCGAAAGATGGCAGTAAACCCTTCAGATGTAATATCCGAAGCCGTCACCTCAGCTCGCAACGCGGAGGACGTATCAACATCCCAAAGCGAGACACCGATCTGAACCACTGGCGCAGAGCGGAATGGTTGGCTGAAAGTAACGGCAGAACGCCGTTCGCGCGGGCCTTCTCCGGTCCACATATCGCCGCCGTCAGCGAAATCAGAAAACAGCACTGCCTCGCCTTGGTCGATACCAATTGGGTGGGTTCGAAAAGTCTTCATTTTTGATGTCTTTGTCTTTGTATTCCCTACACCTATCCTGCGACTCCGGGAAAATCACGACAAAAAAAAACGGCCCCGCACAGGCGGAGCCGTTTTAAATCACAAGAAAAGCCAGAGCCTTACAGGCTCATATGCGTTCCAAGGGCTTCCATGTCGGCCAACAGCTTGGCGGCGTCGTCGACGATGCTCTGATCGTCTCCGTTCTTGGCCACTTCGTGCGAAGCGCGGGCCTCGGCGATCAGGTCATCCAGTTGCGACCGGGTCACCTCGGTCACCGGAATGGCCTTTTCGGCCAGAACCGACAGGCTATCTCCGTTGATCTGAGCAAACCCGCCGGTGACCAGATACTCGCTGGAGCCTTCGGGTGAGTCGACCTTCAGGATGCCCGGGCGCAGGGTAGTGATGGTGGGGGCATGATCGGGCATCGCCGTCATGTCCCCGTCCGCGCCGGGAATCTGGACCGCCGTCGCCGCAAGCGAAGCTAGGCTCCGCTCGGGGCTGACGAGGTCGAATTGCATCGTGTTTGCCATCAGGGATACTCCTTAGGCGGCTTCTGCGGCCATCTTTTCCGCTTTGGCGATCACTTCTTCGATACCGCCAACCATCAGGAAGGCCGCTTCGGGCAGGTGATCGTATTCGCCAGCCACAACGGCCTTGAACGACGAGATGGTGACATCCAGCGGAACCTGAACGCCCGGCGAGCCGGTGAAGACCTCGGCCACGTCGAACGGCTGTGACAGGAAGCGTTCGATCTTACGGGCACGGGCCACGGTCAGTTTGTCCTCTTCCGACAGTTCGTCCATGCCGAGGATGGCAATGATGTCCTGCAGCGACTTGTAACGCTGGAGGATCTGCTGAACGTCGGTCGCAACCTTATAGTGCTCTTCACCAACGATGGCCGGGTCGAGCAGACGCGAGGTCGAGTCGAGCGGGTCAACGGCCGGGTAGATACCTTTTTCCGAGATCGCACGGTTAAGAACGGTGGTCGCGTCCAAGTGGGCGAACGAGGTTGCCGGCGCGGGGTCGGTAAGGTCGTCCGCAGGCACGTAGATCGCTTGAACCGAGGTGATCGAGCCCGACTTGGTCGAAGTGATGCGTTCCTGCAGGGCGCCCATGTCGGTGGCCAGCGTGGGCTGGTAGCCCACCGCCGAAGGAATACGACCCAGCAGAGCCGAAACCTCGGAGCCCGCCTGCGTGAAGCGGAAGATATTGTCGACGAAGAACAGAACGTCGGTACCGGACTGGTCGCGGAACTGCTCGGCCAGGGTCAGACCGGTCAGAGCAACTCGTGCACGCGCTCCCGGAGGTTCGTTCATCTGACCGTAAACCAGGGCCACCTGCGATTCCGACAGGTTGTCCGGCTTGATAACGTTCGATTCGATCATCTCGTGGTACAGGTCGTTCCCTTCACGGGTCCGTTCGCCAACACCCGCGAACACCGAAAAGCCCGAGTGCACTTTTGCAATGTTATTGATCAGTTCCATGATCAGAACGGTTTTACCAACGCCGGCGCCGCCGAACAGGCCGATCTTACCGCCTTTGGCGTAAGGGGCCAGCAGGTCAACAACCTTAATGCCGGTCACCAGAACTTCCGACTCGGTCGACTGTTCATCAAAGCTCGGTGCAGGCTGGTGGATTGCGCGGGCTTCGGTCGCTTCGACCGGGCCTTTTTCGTCGATCGGCTCACCAACCACGTTCAGGATGCGGCCCAGGGTGGCGTTGCCAACCGGAACCGAGATCGGTGCGCCGGTGTCCGACACTTCTTCGCCACGGACCAGACCTTCGGTCGCGTCCATCGCGATGGTGCGGACGGTGTTTTCACCCAGGTGCTGAGCAACTTCCAACACCAGGCGCTTGCCGTTGTTGGTAGTTTCCAGCGCGTTCAGAATTTCAGGCAGCTGATCTTCGAAGTGCACGTCGACGACGGCCCCGATGATCTGTGTGACTTTGCCTTTTGCATTCGCCATGTTTCGTCTCCGGTTTTCTTACAGCGCTTCGGCGCCGGAAATAATTTCAATCAGCTCGTTGGTGATCACGGCCTGACGCGAGCGGTTGAACTGGATCGTCAGCTTGTCGATCATCTCACCCGCGTTGCGTGTCGCGTTGTCCATCGCGGACATCCGCGCACCCTGTTCAGACGCTCCGTTTTCGAGCAGAGCCGAGAAGATCGCGGTCGCAACCCCCTTGGGCAACAGGTCGGCCAGAATGGCCTCTTCGCTGGGCTCGTAGTCGAACACGGCACCACTGTCATCACCCTCGGTGTCCTCGAACGAGGCGGGGATGACCTGCTGTGCCGTCGGGATCTGGGTCACAACGTTGACGAACTTCGAATAGAAGATCGTGGCAACATCGAACTCACCCCCGTCAAAGCGGGACAGAACGTCCTTCGCGATGTCCTGCGCGTTGGTGTAACCCAGACGCTTGACCTCGCTCAGGTCGACGTGTCCAACGAACAGATCGCCAAGATCACGCTTCAGCGCGTCGCGACCCTTTTTGCCGACGGTCAGAACCTTGACCGTCTTGCCTTTCAGGCGCAGCTCTTCCGCTTTGACACGGGCCAGCTTGGCGATGCTCGAGTTGAAGCCGCCACACAGGCCGCGCTCAGCTGTCATGACAACCAGCAGGTGGACATCATCACTGCCCGTACCCCGGAGCAGCTTGGGGGCGCTGTCGCTGCCCCCGACCGACGCCGCCAACCCCGCCATTACAGCATTGAACTGCTTGGCATAGGGACGCGAGGCTTCGGCAGATTCCTGGGCGCGGCGCAGTTTTGCAGCCGCGACCATCTGCATGGCCTTGGTGATCTTGCGGGTCGATTTGACCGACTCGATCCTGTTTTTAAGGTCCTTAAGATTTGGCATATGCCCGCCTCTCCCTTAAGCGAAGGTTGCGGCGTATTCGTCAATCGCAGCCTTGATCTTGTCGGAAGCGTCGCCCTTGATCTTGGGATCTTCGTCCGTGATCCACTGAAGCAGATCCGCGTGCTTGCCACGCAGATGCGCCAGCAGGCCAGCTTCGTAACGGCCTACATCGGACACGTCGATCTTGTCGAGGTAACCGTTGGTACCGGCGAAGATGACGCAAACGATTTCAGCGTTGGTCAGCGGCGAGTACTGCGGCTGTTTCATCAGCTCGGTCAGACGTGCGCCACGGTTCAGCAGCTGCTGGGTCGCGGCGTCCAGGTCAGAACCGAACTGCGCAAACGCAGCCATTTCGCGATACTGAGCCAGCTCCAGCTTAACCGGACCAGCAACCGACTTCATCGAGTTGGTCTGAGCCGAGGAGCCTACACGCGAAACCGACAGACCGGTGTTCACAGCAGGACGGATGCCCTGATAGAACAGTTCGGTTTCCAGGAAGATCTGACCGTCGGTGATCGAAATCACGTTGGTCGGAATAAACGCCGAAACGTCTCCACCCTGAGTTTCGATAACCGGCAGAGCAGTCAGCGAGCCTGCTCCGAAGTCCTCGTTCAGCTTCGCCGAACGCTCCAGCAGGCGGGAGTGGAGGTAGAAAACGTCACCAGGATAGGCTTCACGTCCGGGCGGGCGGCGCAGCAGCAGCGACATCTGACGATAGGACACAGCCTGTTTCGACAGGTCATCATAGATGATCAGCGCGTGGCGGCCGTTGTCACGGAAGTACTCGGCCATTGCAGTTGCGGCGTAAGGTGCCAGGAACTGCATCGGCGCCGGGTCGGACGCGGTTGCGGCCACAACGATCGAGTAGTCGATCGCACCGGATTCTTCCAGTTTCTTCACCAGCTGCGCAACGGTCGAACGCTTTTGACCAATCGCAACGTAGACACAGTACAGTTTCTTCGACTCGTCGTCGCCTGCTGCGTCGTTATATGTTTTCTGGTTCAGGATCGCGTCCAGAGCAACGGCAGTTTTACCGGTCTGACGGTCGCCAATGATAAGTTCCCGCTGGCCACGGCCAATCGGGATCATCGCGTCAACCGATTTCAGGCCGGTTGCCATCGGTTCGTGAACCGATTTACGCGGGATGATGCCGGGCGCTTTGACGTCTGCAACGCCACGCTTGGTTGCGTTGATCGGGCCCTTGCCGTCCAGCGGGTTACCCAGACCGTCAACAACACGGCCCAGCAGCTCGTCACCGATCGGAACGTCCACGATCGAGTTCGTGCGCTTAACAGTGTCACCTTCTTTGATGTCACGGTCCGAACCGAAGATAACGACACCGACGTTGTCGCTTTCCAGGTTCAACGCCATGCCCATGATGCCGCCGGGGAATTCGACCATCTCACCGGCTTGTACGTTGTCCAGGCCGTATACACGGGCAATCCCGTCACCGACGCTCAGCACGCGACCGATCTCGGCCACTTCGGCTTCCTGACCAAAATTTTTGATCTGGTCCTTCAGGATTGCAGAAATCTCTGCAGCTTGGATTCCCATTTATCCGACCTCTTTCATTGCATTCTGTAGGGAGTTCAGCTTCGAACGGATCGAACTGTCGATCATTTTCGAGCCCACTTTAACGACAAGACCGCCGATGAGGCTTTCATCAACGGTCGCATTGATTGTCACGGTCTTGCCCACACGCTCGGACAGCGTCTTGGACAGTTTTTCCATTTGCGTCTTGGTCAGCGCCTTGGCCGACGCAACATCTGCGGTCACTTCGCCACGCTCGTCCGCCAGCATTTCGCGTAGGACTTGAACCAGTTGCGGAACGACAAACAGGCGGCGCTTTTGCGCCATCAGACCCAGCGTGTTGCGCAGGATGGCGTGCAAACCCATCTTGTCGGCAACTGCGGTGATTGCGCCTTCTTGTTCGGCACGCGAAACCAGCGGAGATGCGATCAGGTCGCGCAATTCGGCGCTTTCGCCCAAGGCTGCAGCCAGATCATTGATGCCGGATTCCAGACCTGCAAGGTCATTGTTCTCTTTCGCAATCTCAAAGATTGCGGTGGCATAGCGCTCGGCGATGCCAGTGGAAATCGAAGCTGGTTCGGACACGTCCACCCTTCCGATATTTGAGGCCCCAATTTTGAGTAGCGGCCGCTACCTTGGGGCGTGAGGAAACCCCGTCCATGTAGGGCGGGGATCAAAATCACCGGGGATGTAGCAGAGCAGAACCAACCAAGCAATATACTATAGCGGTAACGGAATTATCCACAAAACATTACTTTTCAACATCTTACACCAAGTGCGACGGTTTGAACCCCCAAGGTCAGGTGAAAAATGTTACGAATATGCAAGTTTTTGCGATTCCTGTGACTTTTTTCCCGCGTTTTTTCCGCTCTTTTGGCGGATGAGCGGTCACGCGGGCTTTAACAAGCCATCCAGTGCCTTGATGGGGCGCCGCTCAGTGTCCTTTGTGACGCTGCCGCTGGGCGGGCGGATATGTTTGGTCGCCTCAACCATCAGAACACCACCGGCCATGACCGTGGGCAAGCGCTGCCCGGTTTTCTCGATCAGACTTCCAGATTTCAGCCAGAACCGGCGGAAGGACGGCGGCATGTACAGGGCGGAACAGTGGCTTTCAGGAAGAAAATGGTGCTCTTTCAACTGGCTCTCGAGCTGCGACGCCGAATATGGTCGCCCGAATCCGAACGGAGTCCGGTCCGTCCGCGACCACAACCCCGCCCGGTTCGGCACAACGAACAAAGCGCGCCCACCCGGGCCCAGAACGCGCCAGCATTCGTCGAGCAGTTCACTGGGACGGCTCGAAGTCTCCAGGCCGTGCATCACCACCAATTTGTCCACATGGCCGGTTTCGACCGGCCACATGGTTTCCTCGGTCAGAACTGATACGTTGGACATCCCCGGGGGCCACGGCATCACTCCCTGTGGCCCAGGCATCAGGCCGATTACCCGCCGCGCGTCGGCCAGAAAGGGGCGCAGCAAGGGCACCGCGAAGCCGAAGCCCACCACAGTCTGCCCCTTGGCTTCGGGCCATATCTCGGTCAACCGACCCCGAATAGCCGCCTGCGCCGCCCGGCCCAATGTGCTGCGGTAGTAGAAGTTCCTCAAATCCTGCACATCAAGATGCATTGCGGACACCCGGTCAATCGGCTTAGCTGAGCGCAGTCTAGCAACGAAAGGGCAAAAGGCCATGCCTCTTGAGATCGTCACCATCCCATGTCTCAGCGATAACTACGCTTTTCTGGCGCATGACGCTGCCAGTGGCCAGACCGCCCTTATTGACGCACCCGAATCCGGCCCAATTCTGGGCGAATTGGACAGGCGCGGCTGGAAGCTCAGCCATGTGCTGCTGACGCACCACCATTTCGACCACGTGGATGGTCTACCCGCAATTCTGGAAAACCACCCAGCCAAGGTTGTTGGCGCAGCTGCCGACGCCCATCGCCTGCCCCCGCTGGACCAGCAGGTCTCGGACGGCGATACTTTCGAGATCGGAGGCGAACCGGTTCAGGTCCTGGACGTTTCCGGCCACACCATCGGGCATGTAGCCTATCATATGCCGATAAGCTCTGTGGTTTTCACCGCTGACAGCCTGATGGCCCTTGGCTGCGGCCGCCTGTTCGAGGGGACTGCACCGCAAATGTGGGCGTCCCTCAGCAAACTGGCCACCCTGCCCGGCGACACTCTCGTTTGCTCTGGTCACGAATATACTCAATCCAACGCGAAATTCGCTGTCACCGTCGACCCGGACAATGCCGCACTGCAGCAACGCAAAGCTGATATTGATGCTGCCCGCGCAGCAGGACAACCCACTGTTCCGTCGACTCTGGCGCTGGAAAAGGCCACAAACCCGTTTCTGCGCGCCACTGATCCGGCGATTCAGGCGCATTTGGGGATGGAAAATGCCGACGCCGCTGAGGTTTTTGCCGAAATCCGGGCTAGAAAAGACCGCTTCTAGTGCATATTTCGCTCTCTTCTCGGACACGGTCACGTTAAATGTGACTGTCAAGAGAAAGAAAACCCTTGAAGCCGGGCCACGATCAACCAAACTCTAATAGTATGAGGACATGGTTGGATTGGGGCCATAGCCGCCCCCCTTCGACCCAAGACAGAGGAGCACCCGCGTGCCTTCATTCTCGAGCACATTAGAACAAGCCATTCACGCGGCCCTGGCGGCTGCGAATGAGCGGCGACATGAATTCGCAACGCTGGAGCATCTGCTGCTGGCGCTGCTGGAGGAACCTGATGCCATCCGCGTCATGAAAGCCTGCAGCGTCGATCTGGATGAACTGCGCAGCACTCTGGTCGAATTCATTGACGAAGACCTGTCCAATCTGGTCACAGATATCGACGGCTCCGAAGCCGTACCAACGGCCGCGTTCCAACGCGTGATCCAACGCGCCGCGATCCACGTTCAAAGCTCGGGTCGAACCGAAGTGACCGGCGCCAACGTCCTGGTCGCTATCTTTGCCGAACGCGAAAGCAACGCAGCTTATTTCCTGCAGGAACAGGACATGACCCGCTATGATGCGGTCAACTTCATCGCGCATGGTGTGGCCAAAGACCCTGCGTATGGCGAAAACCGCTCGGTTTCAGGCGCCGATCAGGTCGAAGAAGAGGTTCAGTCCACCGCAGGCGAAGGCGACCAGAAAGAGAGCGCGCTTGGAAAATACTGCATTGATCTGAACGCCAAATCACGGGCGGGCGATGTAGACCCGCTGATCGGCCGCGCCGATGAGGTTGAACGCTGCATTCAGGTTCTCTGCCGTCGCCGCAAGAACAACCCGCTGCTGGTGGGTGATCCGGGCGTAGGCAAAACCGCCATCGCCGAAGGATTGGCGCACAAGATCGTCGCGGGCGAGGCACCCGATGTGCTGGCCAACACCACTATCTTTTCGCTGGACATGGGCGCGCTGCTTGCGGGCACCCGCTATCGCGGTGATTTCGAAGAACGACTCAAGGCGGTCGTCACCGAGTTGGAAGATCACCCCGACGCGGTGCTGTTCATCGACGAGATTCACACTGTGATCGGCGCCGGCGCCACCTCGGGTGGCGCAATGGATGCGTCCAACCTGCTGAAACCTGCACTGCAAGGCGGCAAGCTGCGCACCATGGGCTCGACCACATACAAAGAGTTCCGCCAGCACTTCGAAAAAGACCGCGCGCTTAGCCGCCGGTTCCAGAAGATCGACGTGAACGAGCCTTCGGTCGAGGACAGCGTGAAAATCCTGCGCGGTCTGAAACCCTATTTCGAAGAACATCACGAGATCAAATACACCGCGGACGCGATCAAGACCGCCGTTGAACTCTCAGCGCGTTACATCAATGACCGCAAACTGCCTGACAAGGCTATCGACGTGATCGACGAGGCCGGTGCCGCACAGCATCTGGTTGCGGAAAGCAAGCGTCGCAAGACCATTGGCGTGAAAGAGATTGAGGCCGTTGTCGCCAAGATCGCCCGCATCCCACCGAAGAACGTCACCAAGGACGATGCAGAGGTTCTGAAAGACCTCGAAGCATCCTTGAAGCGTGTCGTGTTCGGGCAGGATGACGCCATCGTGGCGCTGTCCAGTGCGATCAAACTGGCCCGCGCCGGTCTCCGGGAACCTGAAAAGCCTATCGGTAACTATCTGTTTGCCGGTCCGACCGGTGTGGGTAAAACCGAGGTTGCGAAACAGTTGGCGGATACGCTGGGTGTGGAACTGCTGCGCTTCGACATGTCCGAGTACATGGAGAAACACGCAGTTTCCCGTCTGATCGGTGCGCCTCCGGGCTATGTCGGTTTTGATCAGGGCGGTCTGCTAACTGACGGCGTCGACCAGCATCCGCATTGCGTATTGTTGCTGGATGAGATCGAGAAAGCGCATCCGGATGTGTTCAACATTCTGTTGCAGGTGATGGACCACGGTGAGTTGACCGATCACAACGGCCGCACAGTGAATTTCCGCAACGTAGTTCTGATCATGACCTCGAACGCGGGCGCGCAGGAACAGGCCAAGGCCGCCATCGGTTTCGGGCGCGATCGTCGCGAAGGTGAAGACACCGCCGCGATCGAGCGCATGTTCACACCTGAATTCCGCAACCGCTTGGATGCCGTGATCTCCTTCGCACCGCTGCCGAAAGAGGTCATCCTGCAGGTCGTCGAGAAGTTCGTGCTGCAACTTGAAGCGCAACTGCTGGACCGCAACGTAACCATCGACCTGACGCCCAAGGCCGCCGAATGGCTGGCCGATAAGGGCTATGACGACAAAATGGGCGCGCGTCCGCTGGGCCGCGTGATCCAGGAGCACATCAAGAAGCCCCTGGCCGAGGAACTGCTGTTCGGCAAGCTGGCCAAGGGCGGTGTGGTCCGTGTCTCGGTCAAGAAAGGCGAGTTGAACCTGGAAATCTTCGGCCCGGATCAGCCGCGCATTCCGGGCGACAAACCGCCACTGCTGACGGCGGACTAACGTCAAACCGACGACTATATCAGCAGCAAAACGCCCGGTTAGTCCTTCAACCGGGCGTTTTCATTTTTGCTAAGTCGGTGTTTTAGTCCTGGCTTCCCGACGGAAACACTCCGCCCACTCGTTTTAACTTCACAGTTAATCCGACAAGGGGATTATGATGACCAAAACCATCGTCGTTTGGAGCGTTGCCTTCGCCATTACTTCCGCCGCCGCCATCGCAACCGCTCAGCACAGGTTTCGCTACCACGATGAGACGGAAACAAGGCCGCTGACCCTGCAAGCTGCAACTCACGACCCAGGGGTCAGTCAGGTCGATATCGATGAAGGGCGCAACTCGACGCGTGTCTCGGCCAATGGGATTCCTGATCATCTTGTTGGACAGTTCCCGAACCGAGGCAACCCGCACCGGATAGCCGAACAAAAGGTCAAACTGAAGATCCCTGCAAATCCCAAATCGACGGGTTCCTTAACTCCGTTGAAATTGGGCTGGAATTTTGGCGTGTCCTTGAACGGTGTGGTATTTGACCCGCTCGCCGCTGAATTCTGGCATGGCGATCCACGTTCGGGTTGGTCTTACAACGCCCTGGGTGGAGCGGTCGCGCTGGGACTTGACGAGAACTTCGCGCATGTTCAGCCCAACGGCAAGTACCACTATCACGGGGTTCCAACCGGACTGATCGAGCTGCTGGATTACACTCCAGCTCGTCACTCTCCATTAATTGGATACGCCGCGGACGGATTCCCGATTTATGCGATGACGGGGGTAGTGGACGGGAAGGTGACTGAAATGACTTCGTCCTACAGGTTGAAAAACGGCAATCGTCCGGGCGGACGGGCGCCAGATGGAAAACACGATGGCACCTTCAACGAGGATTTTGTGTACGCATCGGGAACCGGAAATCTGGATGTATGCAATGGCGCCTTCACGACATCGCCTGAATACCCATCGGGCACATACGCATACTTCCTGACCGAGGACTATCCGGTAGTTCCCAGATGCTTTGCCGGCACACCTGACGGTAGCTTCCGCATTGGGCGACCCTAACTGACCGAATGCCGGCATTAGGTCGCGGATCTACCGCTCGGTCAACTTCAACTCAATCCGACGGTTCTGCGCCCGGGCTTCTGGGGTATCAGCGGGATTGACGGGTTGGAACTGTCCAAACCCATTGGCGGCCAGGCGGTTTGGCGGAATACCCAGCGCATCGACCATGTAGCGCACAACAGACAGCGCCCGCCCTTGGCTGAGTTCCCAGTTGTCGCGGTAACGCCCTGTCCCGGCCAAAGGCACATTGTCCGTGTGGCCATCCACCCGGATTACCCAGTTCAGGCCTTCTGGTATTTCCGCAGCCACACTGCGCAGGATAGCGGCCACCTTGGCAACCTCTTGCTGACCGATCGGAGACAGAATGGCCGAACCGGTATCGAACAGCACCTCGGAGGAAAACACGAAGCGATCGCCTTCGATCCGAACGCCTTCTTCATCACCCAACACATCACGGAGGCGACCGAAGAATTCCGAGCGATACCGTTGCAGGTCCTCAGCCTGCGCGGCAAGGTCCTGCGCCTCGGCCTCTAGGCGGGTGCGTTCGGCTTCTTCCAGCAATCGACGGCGACGCTCTTCTGACGCAGCACGCGCCAGCGCGGCGTTCAGGTCCTGCCCCAGCGACTGGATGCGGATGTCAGCAGCAGCGTTACGCTCTTCGTAATCGTCCAGCAGTGCCTGCAGCCCGCCCAACTGTTCGCGCAGCGCGGCCATTTGCTGATTCAGCAGCGCGGTTTCGCGTTGCGCCTTTTCCGAGATCGCCTGCTCGGACGACAGCGTGTCACGCGCCACGGCGAGCAGGGCCGCGCGCTCCTCAGCCAATGAGCGTTGTTCCTGTGCCTCGGCCTGTGCCTCGGTCTGCCCGGCAAGAGCAGCTTCAAGTTGGGCCCGCAGGTCTTCGGCGTTCAGGTCGCCAAACTGGCGTTCCAGTTCCGCTTTCGCGGCCTGCGCTGCAGCCAGCAGAGTCAATGTGTCCTCGGCTTGCTTGCGCTGCGCTTCCAGCGCAAGGGTCATGGCGGTCAGTTCAGCATCTGCATTCTGTAGTCGGGTGCGCAGGTTTTCGGCAGCAGCGATCTCGGCCAGCCTGGCGGCCTCTTCAGTAGTCAGTTGTTCTTCAAGTTCGGAAATCCGGGTGGTCTGCGCCGCGTCCGCTTGTTCCAAATCGGCTACCAATGCCTCGAGCGCCTCGCGTTGAGCGGCGGCGAGACGGGCGGCCTCGGTCTGTTCGTCGATCTCGGTCCGGCTTTGCGCCAAAGCCAGGTTCAATGCATCCTGCTCGCTCTGCAATTCGGCGATTTCACCTTGTGACCGGGCCTGATCCAGCAACAGGGCTGCGACCTGGTCCTCAAAATCGGTGAGTTGAATCTGCGCCTGCACCAATTCGGTCTCGACCTGTGTCAGGGTAGAGCTCAACACCCCTAACCGCGCTTGCAACCTGCTGTTTTCCCGCTCTTCCAGACCCAACGCTCCGGCCAGGGCTGCAACTTCGTCAGACAACGCTGTCAGCTCGTCCTCTTGCCCCGAAATTGTTTCGCGCAGCACGTATTGCACAACCATAAAGATGGTCAGCACAAAGGTCAGCACCATCAACAGCCCGGTGATCGCATCCACGAAGCCGGGCCAGACTGAGCCTTGGAAACGCTGACCTGTGCGGCGGGACAGGGCCATAGGTTACTCTCCTTCCGGAGCAGTACGCACGGCGCCTCGGGGCAGTGTCAGGGCTTTGACCAACAGTTCAATATCCTTGCGCAGCTCGCTCATACTCTCTTGCCGCCCGGCAGATATCTCTTCGAGAATCCGCAGCAGCTGCACGTCCATCGAGCGCAGGCGCATCCGGCTTTCGGCATCGATACCGTCGCCAGTACCCTGTTCTCGCATGTGATCCAAAAGCGCGTCTTGCCCAAGAGCCACGCGTTCCAATGCGGCTGTTACGCCATCGTTGTCGGATTGTCGTGCGTTCATTTCGCCAATCGAGTCCGCCAACTGGCCCAACTTGGTCGATACCGCCGCGCTGTCCGCCTCTTGCGCTGAAAACAGATCCTGTAGTGCGTTCATTTGTTCGGACATGGCGTCGAGCACAGGGGCCAGCACGGCGAGTTCAGCGCCGCCTTCGTCCCCTGCGGCAAATCCCACACGGGTGATCGAGGACAACCATTCCTCAAGCTCGCGGTAGAACCGGTTCTGTCCGTGGCCTGCGAACAGTTCCAGCAAGCCGACAATCAGCGACCCTGCCAGACCCAGCAGCGAGGACCCGAAGGCCACGCCCATACCCTGCAGCTGTGATTCCAATCCGACCATCAGGCGGTTGAATACGGCTAGCCCCTCTTCACCCTCTTGCGGATTTAGACTGCGAATCGTGTCTACAATGGCTGGAACGGTAGTTGCCAGCCCGAAGAATGTACCCAAAAGGCCAAGGTAAATCAGAACGTTGGTGATATATCGAGTGATCTCGCGCTCTTCTTCGACCCGCTCGGCCACCGAATCCAGAATGGACCGTGTCGAGGTGGAACTAATCTGCGACCGCGCGCCCCTTTCACGCAACAGCGACGCCAACGGTGCCAGCAATTGTGGCGTCCGGGCGTCTTCGCGGACGACACCTCCGACAAAAGCCTCGATCCAGCGAACTGAACCGATCAGCTGTGTCACCTGATAGAAGCAGGCCAACACACCGATAACGAAGACCAGTATGATAAATCCATTTAGATAAGGGTTGGCTAGAACCACCGGCATGACGTAGGGCAGCGCCATAAATACCCCAAACCCCGCCAAGGCGATCGCGACCAGCATCGTAACGATCTGACGAATGGGTTGCGAGAAATGCGGTCTCGCGCCCTGATGTGCCTGCGCCATGCGCGTGGTTCCCGGTGTTTTGCCTGCTCTACGCTGAAACTAACGAAAACACACCGGTGACGCCAAGGGTTTATGCGGTGATGGCGCGGACCCGTTGCGCCAACCACTCAAGATCGGGATCGCGCAGGTCGATCTCGGCCAGATGTTCGGCTGTGTTGTACAGATATTCGGTATTCGGCCCGCGCCCGCCTACGGCTTGGGCGATGATCTGCGCTTGCTCTTCCAGCGGCATTCCCCCGCAATACTGCACATGGTCAGCGTCAATCACGTAGGTCACCGCAGTCACCACCTCACCGCTGTCCAGTCGAATACCCAGCATCTTTTCAACATAGGCTGATGAGATCAGCTCGCGTTCACGCAGATCGTGCAGCGTGCGGTCTTCGTGACCGACCTCGACCGCCAGAGCCAAGCCCTTGCAATGGGCATCGGCCTGTTCATCCAGCGCCAGAACGAGGCCGGGATGGTCCTCGGTGCCGCGGTGATGGATCGAACTCATGCAGAAGGATCGTGCATAGCCGTGCAGCGTGGCGCGCTCTCTTCGGGCCACCGGAAAGCCCGGATTCCACAACAGCGATCCATATCCGAAAACCCACATCGTCATAGCACTGGTCCTTGCCCGTTTGCGCCTATAAACATCAATTCCGAGGCGGGAAAAAGGGCCATCTGTCATGCGCGGTCTGGTGCGGGTTATCATTTTCATCATTGTCGCGTGGAGCGCCTATTGGTTCATCGCCGGTTTCGGTCTGCGCAATGCAATCACGACATGGTTCGACAAACAGCAGGAACGAGGTTGGCAGGCCGAGTTTGCCGATGTTGAAACCGCCGGTTATCCGTTCCACCACATGACCCGCCTGAGCAGCCCTGCGCTGGCCGATCCAGTCAACGGCACCGCCTGGAGTGCCGACTGGATCGAATTCCAGAGCCCCGCGATCTGGCCTGGCCGACAGGTGCTGCGCTTTGCCGAAACGCCGCAGCGGTTGTCCTACTATGACCAGACGGCCACCATCAAAGCCCGCGACCTGCAGGCCGAGTTGCAATTGCAGCCCGGTGTCGCACTGGTGCTGGAAAAGATGGCGCTGACAGCCGGGCCGTGGTCAATCACTGACGACGCCGAGGCGCTGGCGGGCGGCGATACGATTGCCCTCGTGATGGAACAGACACCGACCCCCGAGGCATATGTGATCGGCGCCCGGATTGACGGCTTCACCCCCGGCGACGACCTGCGCGAACTGATGCGCTCGGCCACGACCCTGCCTCAGGCTTTCGAGACGCTGGAGCTGGATATGACCGTGACGTTCGACAAGACCTGGGATCGCTCGGCGCTGGAAGAAAGCAGGCCACAGCCGGTGAAGATCGATCTGCGCCTGGCTGAGATGAAGTGGGGCGCGCTGCGGCTGTTCGCCACCGGAGAGCTGGAAGTCGATCAACAAGGCATTCCCACAGGAGAGATTGCGGTCAAGGCCGAAAACTGGCGTGACATGATCGCGATGGCCAATGCGGCAGGTGCCCTGCCTGATCAAGCAGTCGATCCGGTGACCCGCGCGCTAAACTTCATGGCCGGGCTGGGCGGCAATCCCAACGCTCTGGATTTGCAACTGAATTTCCGCGATGGCTATGTGGCGCTTGGCCCTCTGCCACTCGGCCCCGCCCCGCGCCTAATCCTGCGTTAACGACAGTACGGGCCCCTGCGATGGCGTGCCGTGTCCAGGTGGAAATGATCCCGGTGATAGCGATCCGCGTTTGGTCCCAACACGGTGCCAAACGGCCCACACGCCCCCCGCCAGACTTTGGTCAACTGCCGCTTTGACGGGTTCTTGCGCCAGCCGTTCAGGACCGTCACCACTTCGCCGTCGGCCATCTTAAAGCCCGAGATGTCGATCGCCCGACCCTTGCCATGTTCGGATATCTTCGCGCCTTTGCGATTGTTGCGGGTCCGGCAAGCATAATGCGCCGCGACCTTAAGCTCGACCACCGGCCCGCGCCGTTTGAACGTGGGCTTGACGGTTTTGTCGACCCATTTGTTCAACGCAATGGCGGTGCCGCAATCCATCGTCGATGGGCGGCTAAGCGACACGCCCGAAACCGAGGTGACCTGTACGGCATCCTTGATACCACACGCCTTGTTTCGCCCCGGAACGTTGCCCACCGGCTTTCCCTGAATGTCGATGTCCCCGCACACCGAGGTTTTGCGCAGCTTGCGTTTCTTGAACAGCACTTCAAGCTCCAGGGCTTCCGGTCGCAGGAGCGGTCGGATTGGCGAAGTTTGCCCCAACGCCGTTACACCCGCCGGCGGAGCGGCTGCGGCCAGAGTGATTTGTGATTCAGGTCTCAGTTTGGGGCGGATATCACCGGGTACCGGGCTGGCAAAGGCCAGCACTTGGGCCTCGGATGGTCGCGTGACTGGAACCAGTGACTGTTCCAGAGGCGCCGCGTTGGACCATGTGGCGCTGACCGCCACGCATCCAATCATCAGAAACCTCCAGCTACGTCTCATGAGCTTGCTTTGCCTCGTCCAAAGTCTGGTGCATCCGTATCCTGTCCGGCGTCGATGATCCCGCGCCGGATCGCGCGGGTGCGGGTGAAATAGTCGAACAAGTGTTCACCATCACCGGTCCGGATGGCACGCTGCAAGGCAAAAAGCTCCTCAGTAAAGCGCCCAAGGATTTCCAGCGTTGCATCCTTGTTGGTCAGGAACACATCGCGCCACATTGTCGGGTCCGAGGCCGCGATCCGCGTGAAGTCCCGGAAACCGGCGGCGGAGTATTTGATAACCTCGCTGTCGGTCACACGGCGCAGGTCATCGGCGACACCCACCATAGTATAGGCAATCAGGTGCGGCGCATGAGATGTCACAGCCAGAACCAGATCGTGGTGATCCGCGTCCATCTCATCGACATTCGCGCCCATTCCTTCCCACAGTGCCCGCAAACGAGCGATCGCATCCGTATCTGAGCCTTCGACGGGAACCAGCAGACACCAGCGATTGTCGAACAACTCAGCAAATCCGGCTTCCGGGCCAGAATGTTCGGTCCCTGCCAGAGGGTGCGCAGGGATGAAATGTACACCCTCCGGGATATGTGGCGATACCGCTTCAATGACGTGACGCTTGACCGATCCAACGTCCGTCACAGTCGCGCCCGGCTTCAGGACCGGAGCAATATCTGCCGCCACAGCGCCCATCGCACCTACGGGGACACAGAGCACGACAAGATCCGCGCCCTCAACCGCCTCTTGCGCGGTATCACAAACGCGGTCACACAGACCAATCCGGCGCGCAGTGTCTCGGGTGGCCTGGGACCGAGCATAGCCGATGACCTCACCCGCGAGGCCCGAGCGTTTGATGGCCCAAAACATGGACGACGCAATAAGGCCCAGCCCGATCAGAGCGACACGATCGTAAACCTGACTCATGCGGCCCCCCCTTTGAACGCAGTGATGGCTGCAACGACACGGCGGCAGGCCTCTTCGTCGCCAACGGTGATCCGCAGGGCGTTGGGTAGGTTGTACCCCGCCACGCGACGGACGATCAGGCCTTGGGTCTTCAGGTAATCGTCACAGGCCTCGGCTTCGGCCTGATCAGCAAAACGGGCGAGGATAAAGTTGGTGCAAGACGCATCCGACGGTACTCCGATCTTGTCCAATTCCGCCGACAGCCACACCCGCAGGCGCGCGTTTTCTGCCTGACAGAAAGACAGAAACTCCATATCCTTCACCGCCGCTTCGGCTGCCGCCAAAGCCGTCAAAGACAGGTTGAACGGCTGACGCACCCGATTCATAACATCGATGATCGACTGCGCGGCATATCCCCAACCGACACGCATTCCGCCCAGACCGTAGACCTTCGAAAAGGTCCGCGTCATGATCACGTTCTCGAACCGATCCACCAGCGACGCTCCACCGTCAAAACTGTCAACGAACTCGGCATAGGCCCCGTCGATCACCATGAGACAGGTTTGCGGCAGCGCCTCAGCCAGCCGCGCAAGCTCCGCCTCGGGGATCATGGTCGAGGTCGGATTGCCCGGGTTGGTCACAAACACGATCCGCGTTTGCCCGGTAACGGCGGCCAGGATGTTGTCCACGTCCACGTGACGGTCACGCTCAGGCACCATGACCGGCGTCGCACCGGCCATGCGGGCGATGATCGGGTACATGGAAAACCCGTGCTCGGTATAGATGACCTCATCCCCTGGCCCCGCATACGCCTGAGCGACGAATTGCAGCACCTCGTCACTGCCCACACCGCAGATTAGCCGCGCCGGGTCCAGCCCGTGCCGCGCGCCAATCGCTTCGCGCAAGCTGGCGTGGTCGGTGCTGGGATAGCGATGCAGGGTCGTGGCACTGTCGCGCACCGCCTCAATCGCCTTCGGGCTGGGGCCAAACGGGTTTTCGTTCGAGCTGAGTTTGATCACATGCTCGACCCCGGCCACATGCGACTGACCGCCCTGGTAGAGCGCGATGTCCATAATGCCGGGTTGAGGGGTGATCTTGTTCATAAGAGGCTCCGTTGATTGGTGCCTCTCATACCCGTCTCAACGCGTTGAGAAAAGCGGCAATTCCGTCACGCCGCTTTGAAGCGGGCGGTTGCCGGGTCAGCGTTGTAATAGGGCGCGAATTTCTCAGTCCGGCGGGACAGGTCATTGACGCTGTCGATGATGAACTGAACCGTCTCCTCGCTCATCAGATACGAGAAGTTCAGGCGCACCCAACCGGGTTTTTTCATCTCTTCCCCGGCAGACAATGCCGCGTGCAACTCGTCCGACGTATCCCGGTCGATCCCCAGCAAACGGTGCGCATACGGCCCGGCACAGGCACAACCGCCCCGCGCCTGAATGCCGTAGATATCACTGAGCATCCGGGTGAACAGTTGCTGGTGAACAGGCTGACCCGAGTTATCATGCACGAGGAAGGAATAGATCGGCAGGCGATGCGAGTATTCCGTCCCCAGTAAGGTCAGGTTCGGGTTGTCGCCCCACCCCTCCCGCGCCATGCGATTGTACTTCGCCTCTCGGCGGGCAATCTCATCGGTGCCAACCACGTCTTTGACGATGAGGGCCAGCGCCGCACGGATGTCGCCTATCACGTTGGGTGTTCCGGCCTCTTCGCGGGTGGCCAGATCCTCGCTGTAATCATGCCGCCACGGTGAGACGAAACTGACCGTACCGCCACCGGGCCAACTGGGACATGTGCGTTTCACGCCGGTCTGATTGACGATCAGCACGCCCGACGCGCCCGGCCCGCCCGGGAACTTGTGCGGTGAAACAACGATGGCATCCTTGCGCGCATCCGCAGGCCCCATATTCATCGGCAGGTATGGCCCACCGCCTGCGTAATCCCAGACCGACACCGCCCCATGCTTTTTTAGCAACCGGGTGATCGGGTCCGGTTCGGTGATGATACCTGTGACATTCGATGCTGCCGAGAATGACCCGATGATCAGGTCAGAATTGGCGTTCTCGACCAAAGCCCGCTCCAGCGCATCCAGATCAACGCCACCCCCGGCGGCTTCGGGAATCTCGATCACCTGGGCCTTGCTTTCCCGCCAAGGCAATATGTTCGAATGATGCTCGTATGGCCCGATCAAAACGACCGGCCGGTCAGTCGCATCCACACCCAACAGGCTGACCAGCCGGTTCAGGCCCGCAGTGGCGCCAGACCCGGTGAAGATCACCGCGTCTTCTTCCCTTGCACCGACAATGCGGGCAATCTCTGCGCGCGCTTCTCGGCGCAGATGAGTCATGTAGGATCCGCAATAGGAGGCCTCGGTATGACTGTTGGCATAGAAAGGCAGCACCTGCTCGGCAACAAAATCCTCAACCTGCCGCAGCGCACGCCCCGAGGCGACATAATCCGCATAAACCAGCGGTACATCCCCATGCAGACCCGGGATCAGAACATTCTCTCCGATCAGCCCGTCGCGCAGGTTTGAATTGCGAGTGGTGGATTGGATTTCTGCGCGAAATTTGGACAGGGTCATGGCGTGGTCTCCATATTGCCCCTCCAATGTGATTGATTAGGTGTGGGAAAACATCACCTTTATTTCGATAGATTTGTCATTTTTTGTGTCATATGATCAATAATGGAGAAAAAAATAGATCATATCGACAAACGCATCCTACGCGAACTGCAAACCGACGCAACCCTATCTCAGCGTGAACTGGCGGATCGGGTCGGGCTGTCGCAGAATGCCTGCTGGCGGCGGCTCAAGGCACTGAACGAGGATGGGGTGATCACCGGCTCGACCGCACGGATCGCGCGCGAGAAACTGGGGTTGAGCCTTGTGGTTTTCGTCATGCTGCGCACGCGGCACCACTCCGCCGAATGGCTGCAAGCCTTTCGCAGCCATGTGTTGACTATCCCAGAGGTGGTCGATTATCACCGCATTGGCGGTGATTACGATTATCAGCTGAAAGTCGTCACCGAGGATATGGCCTCGTATGACAAGGTCTATCAACGCCTGATCGAAAAAGTCGAACTGGACAGCGTGACCTCGTATTTTGCAATGGAAGCGATCGCCGAAAGCCGCCCGCTGCCGATTTGATCATGTCACGAACAACGGGCGTTTTTCACGGAAGAATGGAACGGCAATGGCGCGAAACGCCTCGAGTTTGGCCGAGGGCCAGACATCCGGATGGGCAACGATCCAGATATCCGCGTAGGGTTGCGTCTGAAATTCAGGCACCTGCACCAGTCCCGGCAGTGACCGCCCCAGAAACACGGGCATCTTGACCACGCCCAACCCTGCCTGCGCACCGGCGGCCATAGCAACCATGTCATCAAACTGCATCTTGATACGCGAGCCAGGGCGTGACGTGCGAACATGGTCTGGCAGGCCCTGCTGGCGTTCGTAGGCCAGCCAATCCACAACGCCCTCTGGGTCATTGGCAATTCGCTCGGCCAGTTCAGGCGTGGCAAAGCTGGCCGCATGCTGTTCGGCCAGGCGCAACCCTTTCAAGGTATCGCCGGGGTTCCGACTGATACGGATGGCGATATCCGCTTCACGCCTGTTGAGGTCGAGGATTTCATTTGCCGCACGGACCCGAAGTGTGACCGAAGGATGTTTTCTGCTGTAGGAATCCAGCACTGGCGCAAGCATATGCGCTATCAGCAATTGTGGGGCCGTCAGGGTTAGCTCCCCTTCCAGCGTTTCGTCCCGCCCAGTAAGCCCGCGCAGCATCGCGTGCTCAGCGCTTTCCATCTCGGCCGCATGCCGGGCAACCAGTTGTCCAGCCTCGGTTGGCCGATACCCATCGGCCAAACGTTCGAACAAGATCTCCCCCGTTGCCGCTTCGGCCCGCACAATGCGACGTGCAACTGTAGTGTAGTTTACGCCCAGTTCATTGGCCGCTGCAGACAAGGTCCGCCGACGCACAACTGCCAACACCGCCCGATAATCATCCCAGTGAATCTCCATGCATGCAAATTTGCATGTATTGGATGCAACCGCACGCGTTTTCGCAGTATCCCGCTCGACCTAGCTTTGCCTTACACTAATAAGGACAAGAACCATGATCTACGCATACGCCAAGCTTACCGTGAATAATCCCGAATCTCTGGCCGCCTATCGCGAGCAGGCGGGCCCTGCCTTGGCTCGTCACGGCGGCAAGGTTGAACAGGCCACAGCCGAAACAACGGCGTTGGATGGCACCCCCGATCTTCCGGACGTTGCCGCCCTTTTGTCCTTTCCGGACAGAGAGGCAGCCCTTGGCTGGATCAACGACCCGGAACTGAAAGACCTACATGATCTGCGCCGCAGCACCGGTGCATCGGACATCGTTTTGCTTGGGTGAAAACAAAAAAGAGCCGCACTTCTCAGTGCGGCTCTGAATTCCAGTCGGATCAGCGAAGATTAGTTCTTCGCGTAGAATTCGACAACCAGGTTCGGTTCCATCATGACCGGGTAAGGCACATCGCTCAGGCCCGGTGCACGCACGAAAGTCGCGGTCATTTTCGAGTGGTCGGCGTCGATATAGTCAGGAACATCACGCTCGGCCAAACCGACAGCTTCCAGAACGACAGCCAGTTGCTTGGACTTGTCACGTACTTCGATCACGTCGCCTTCTTTGACACGGTAAGACGGGATGTTGACCCGCTTGCCGTTCACTTTAACGTGGCCGTGGTTCACGAATTGACGTGCAGCGAAGACGGTCGGCACGAACTTGGCGCGGTAGACAACGGCGTCCAGGCGGCGTTCCAGCAGACCGATCAGGTTTTCACCGGTGTCGCCTTTGACACGCTCGGCCTCTGCGTAGATGCGGCGGAATTGCTTCTCGGTCAGGTCGCCGTAGTAGCCTTTCAGCTTCTGCTTGGCGCGCAACTGCAGACCGAAGTCCGACAGTTTACCCTTGCGGCGCTGACCGTGCTGGCCGGGACCATATTCACGGCGGTTGATTGGGGATTTCGGACGGCCCCAGATGTTTTCGCCCATTCGGCGGTCGATTTTGTACTTGGCAGACGTGCGTTTGGTCACGGCTGATCTCCTTCGTTTCGGTCGAGGCCCTGCGGGCCACTATGAAGGGCGTTGTCCTCTTGAGGTTTCCCCCATGACAGGCATCCCCTTGCGGGGGCCACCAACACCAATGAAGCCGCGCTTATATCCGCGAAACCAGCAGAGTCAACACGCCCCGCTGTGCAGCAATGGATTTTCCGAAAAAAACTGAGAACTATTCGGCCCTGCGCCCGGCGGAAACCGCAACCCGAAGGTCGGCCTCATCCACATCCTGCCTTGACCGGACCGGAAACGCGACAACGGTGTTCGCCATCCCGGAGGAAGTGCGGCTTTGATGTCCGCTTTCAGCAATTTCGCTGATCCAGAAATCCTGTTCCCGCTCGGGGCAATCGCCTTCGAAAACCAGCATCGGAACCGATTCTCCGGCTACAGGGAACAAGGCTGCTGTGAATGTTTGTGCGCCGTTGGTCAAAACAAGCAGCCCGTTTGCTTCGTCCGGCAGGTTTTCGACTTGAGCACAACGATCAAGAGTTGCAGCTGCACTACCACGGGCATGTCCGGTCCATTCCAGCGCGTGTTCGGCCGTCTCAACCAGGCGTCGCGTCTGTCCGCGCCATGACCACGCGGCTCCGATATACAGAAAGGACAAAGGCGCCGCCTCAAGTCCATCGATTTCCGTCTGACTCCAAAATACTGCCGTTCGACCGTTTTCTCCGGCTCTCATTGTACCCGCCTGCACCTTCAACATTTCACTACTGACTAGGCTTCTCTTATCAACGCAAAATGAGGCGGAAAAGAGACGTTAACGCAACATTAACGAAATTTTTACTTAAGCGAATTGATCATTGTTCTAGGCGAAAAACACACTCGGGTTTTGCAAGCCAAATTAGCCGTCCTTCACGCACGAATGTTTCAACGAGTAACTGACGACCGATCGCCACACCTCCGCCATTGATTGCGGCTCGGATCACCACATTATAGTCGTTGAGCTGCATCCGTTTTGCACCCGCAATATCTATTCCGCGCGACCCCGCCCAAGACTGCCATTCCTACTCCTTAAGGCTCGCAAGGAGTTTTTCGTCAGACAGGTCTGTGAGCGTGAGGGTTCGCTTGTAATTTGCTACGGGAGCAATTTTTTCGACATGCAGCAGTCGGGCATCCACACCCTTCCAAGGGCCGGTTCCGAACCTCACGCCCAGATCAGCCTCGGCGCGAGCAAAGCTGACAATCTCAAGTGTCGGGTCGAGGTCAATTTCAATCCCTGGATGAACAGCCGCAAAAGAGGTACGACGCGACATGAGCCACATTGAGCAGAAGGACGGCAGCGCCGTTACGCGAAGCGTCTCTCGTCCTGCCTCAGCCCGAAGCTCCGCAGTCGCATCCGTGATCGTACGGAATGCGGCGTTAATTTCGACGAGATAACGCTTATCTTCAGGTGTCAAAGAGATGCTGTGGGCATGCCGTGCGAAAAGCGGCGTTCCGCGCATCGTTTTAAACTGCCGAATGTGATGACTGACCGTGCTTTGCGATAGAAGCAGAGGAAGGTTTGGGCTAGAGCGCAAACAGTTGGTCTCGTATTTCTCGGGGAGAGTACCACAAAGTAGTACAGCGCGTTATTGCCAAGTCCGCAAGCCCATGCGCTACTTAGCGGCAATCGCCTACGGCTCAAAGCCGACTTTTGCCGATTTCTACTTTCGCCGCAATGCGGGCTGAAAAAGACGCCATTCGCTGCATTCGCAAATTTGGGGTCACTTGATCCGGGAAAGCAGGCGAAACACCGGCAAGAGTTCGGCGAACACTGCGTTTGTTCTTTCTGTCAGGTTCGGCTCAAGAACAAAGTCAGGAGTCTCAGCGTCCACCCAAACCGCGAAGCCTTTGCGCCGCAGCGCCTCCTGATGGGGATGATCCTTGTCAAATCCGGACGGAACGCGTTTCAATTCCGGATCACCAATCCGGAACCCGCGTTCTCGGAACTCTGTCGTGGTCTGGATCAACTCTGCTCCCAATGGGCCTGCCATCGCATCGCGGAAGGCATCCAACGCCGCTTTGCCATACTGAAAAACCCCGCATCCGAGGGACAGCTTTTCCGGGGATAGCCCAAAGAACCACATCGGCGGCTGAACCCCCTGCCCTGTCGGCATGAACGCAAGGTGCAAATGCGCGTTATAGGGTGTCTTGTCTTTGGAAAACCGAACATCGCGATAAATCCGAAAGATCTTGCTGCCGTGATCCTGACCGGTTAGGTCACGCAAGACCAACGCCAAGTCGTCGGCGAAAAGCTTCCTGGGTGCCTTCAGGTGGGTTTCATAAGTCGCTTTGTTCGCCGCAAACCAATCTTTAGTATTGTTGGCCTTCAGACCTTGCAGGAAGCCAAGTGCCTCAGGCGAGAAACAGTCAAATTGAGCCATGGAGTCCTCCGTTCAGTCTTTCTTCGGCAGCGCTGCGGCGTGCTCAAGGCAAAGGTGCAGCCAACGCAGTAAAGCGGAATCATCGCAATCTGTTTCGTCAACGTTCACAAAACCACCCAGCTTACGGGTTCCGTGGATCACGGCACGGGCGGTGACGTTCTGCAATGCGGTGGGCTCGTTCACTTTACCGACGCGGAACATGAACCGGCCCACGCCGTCCTTGTGCCGCCGCGCTCCGCACAGCATGTTGCCGTTCAAAAAGAAACACAGGCCGCCCATCATCGGCTTTTCGGAAATGCCCACATGCGCGGTCAATGCCTCTCGCATGCGGGCGTTGAGGGCTTCATCCACCGACATCAATTGGCAGCCCAAAGGTGCCAGAGGATCGCCAGCGCCAGCACCAGCATGGTCAGTGTCGTCAGCGCCGCGCCAACCGAACGCCCCTGACCATCCACCGAGGCGCTCAGGCTGAAATAGTGGACAAGACGGGCCAGCAGCAGTATGCCACCGCAGGCCGCGACCAACCAGGATGGGGTTCCCGCGATCTCTGCCCCCGCCAGCGCCAGCAGGGCAAGCGGCACATATTCGATAAAATTGCCATGCGCCCGCATCAGCCGCAGCAGGCTCTCATCTTCGCCATGCAGCAAAGGGATCCCGGTTCTGGTACGCCGCACGCCTACGGCAATCGCCATCGGAATGCTCATCAAAACAAAAATGGCTGTGACAGCCAGCGCGATTTGGGGAACCTGTTCCATTTGATGTCTCCTGTCTGGTCGAGCTTAAATCGCCATGCTTTCATAGGTGATCAGCGCAAACCGTGCTCCCTGAGGGTCAGTCAGCGTGGCCATACGGCCGACCCCCAGCACATCCATCGCAGGCTGAGTGATCGTGGCGCCCTTGGCTTGGGCTTTGGCGACGCTGGCATCCACATCAGCCACGGTAAAAAAGATCGTCCAACTTCCCTGATCCTCGGGCATCGGAGAAAACCCACCGATAGCGGTTTCCCCCACGACAGCAGCAGAATAGCTCGACCCGTCCTGCATGGGCATGTCTTTGATCGTCCAGCCCAGCACCTCTTGATAGAACGCCTTGGCTTTGCCCTGATCAGGGCCGGAATGTCCGATCCAGCCGGAGTTTCCGACGGTGGTCATCTCAAGAATACTCATGTGTTTCTCCCTTGGTTGCGCCCGCCACATACGGGTCTGATCCAAGGACGCACGAAACGACGCGATCCCTACACGCGGCGCAAATTTTCTTGGCTGATCGCGATTTTTTCCGTAATCGCAACACGTTCAAGGGTTGTCGGGCCAAGCGTCATCACGGTTTCAAACGCCGCAATGGCCGCACGGTGATCGCCTGTGTCCTGCAAAAGCCCGCCCCGCATCGCATGAAACCAGCGATAGGTGGACAGCTCCTGCGCCAAAGGTTCCATCGCCTTCAGCGCATGATGCGAACCGTGCAGCTTGGCCTGCGCTGCAATCTGATTGAGACGCACCACAGGCGTCGGCTGCAAGGCGTAAAGGGCAGCATAGTGGCTTTCGATCGACGCCCAGTCCGTATCCCGATCCGACGCTGCCCGAGCATGCGTCGCAGCGATTGCAGCCTGGATGATATAGACACCATGATGGCCCGTCCTCTGGGCCTTTTGCAAAAGACCGGTTGCCTCGGCTATGTCCGCGCGGTTCCAAAGAGTGCGATCTTGATCGTCCAGCGCGACAAGCTTACCCTCGGGATCAATGCGCGCGCCGCGCCTGGCGTGTTGAAACAGCAACAGCGCCAGCAACGCGGCCTGTTCCCCCATCGCCGGAAACAGCGTCGCAAGCAGACGCGCCAATCGGATCGCTTCTTCGCACAAGGTAAGCCTGATCTGATCTGGCCCGGCCGAGGTCGACCACCCCTCACTGAACATCAGGTAGACCATCAGGGACACTTCGCTCAATCGCGCGCCCCTTTTCGCCGGGCTTGGCGTTTCAAAGGCGACCGGGCTGAGCGCTATTTTCTTTTTCGCCCGGGTGATCCGCTGCTCCATGGTTTTAGACTTGATCAGAAATCCGCTGGCAATCTCATCCACGCTCAACCCCAGGACGACCCGCAAGGCAAGGGCAATCTGGTCCCGACGATCAAGTTCCGGGTGACAGCAGATGAACAGCAGCCGCAAAACGTCATCTCGCATCTCGTCCGGATCCGGTGTTTCGGCAGGCACAGGCTGAAACTCCTCGGTGTGACGCGACAGGATTGCCGCGCGGCGCTGTGATTTTCGCACATGGTCAAGACCTGCGTTGCGCGCGGTGGTTAGCAGCCAGGCCAACGGATCGCGCGGCGCCCCATCTTCCGGCCAGACCGTCAGCGCCTTCAGGCAAGCGTCGGCAAAAGCCTCTTCGGCCATGTCGATATCCCTGAACAACCGGGTCAAGGCCGCAAGCGCACGCGGGCGGTACAGGGCGAATGTGGCCTCAAGCCAGTCCGACATGGCCTATTCCGACGAGATCACACCGCCGGCCCAGGCGACCGGTCGCACCTCAAGCCGTGCAACTGGAGATGAGATCATCTTTGCGTATTCCAGCGCTTCTTCAAGATCTTTGAAATCGGCAGCATAGAACCCAAGGAAGTTTTCCTTTGTTTCGGCAAACGGACCGTCAGTGATCAGTGGCCGCGCGCCGTCGGTCTGGGCGGGCTCGACCATCACTGCAGAAGTTGGCGGCATCAGCTTCATAGTGACGAAATCACCGCGGCCCGTTAACGCCGATTGCAGTTCGCTGTGGCCCAACATCACTTCGTCCTGGCGTTCCTTGGGTAGCGCCTCGAACACGCCAGGTTCCCCATAGATTGTGATTGCGTAAATCATTTTCGCCTCCATCCTTCAGTCACATGGTGCAAGGACGCGCGAAAACATGCAAATCCGACAACGGACCCAGAATGCGGGGTCATAAGATAGCAATTTGGATCACCAAGACACAAAATGCAGCCTTCCAGACTCAGGCTAAGCGGGTTCCCAAAGCTCTATTGGATTACCTTCTGGATCATTGAGCCAAGCAAACTTGCCATTTGGATAAGGCGAGTCTGGATCCCGGCGGACTTCAACACCCTTAGACTCGAGCTGTGCGATCATTTTCTCAATGTCGCGAACACGAAAATTCAGCATAAATGCCTTTTCTTGGTTCCCGAAGTATTCTGTCACCTTTTCGAACGGGGCGAATACAGTCTCACCTGCTTCCTGCGTCCAACACGGTGTTTCATAGTCGTTTGGTACGAGATCAATGCCCAATATATCACGATACCATGCCGCCAAAGCGACGGGATCGTCTGCCCTGAAGAAAAACCCCCCAATTCCTACTACTTTTTCCATCTTAAATTTCAATCCCGGATACGCTTTCGGAAAAGGCTACTTCAATCTGTAGCATTTGATAAGCGCGGCCCTCTGCGGACCTTGGCGCATTACCCCAGACGCTGCGATTTCAGCCCTCCTTCCGGACATTCGCCGTGAGAGAAATACACACATAGATCCAATTCGCGAAACGCGGGCAAAGCGGTCATTGAACTTCTTCAGCAAATCGCAGCATTTTGTGGTTCACCCGGCGCGGAGATGCAGAGCGTCCAAAGTGCTTTCCACAGTTTTGAACCGGGGCATCTGACGTGCATCTGCAAGTCACGAAACTCTCGACCAATGCACGTCCAACAAAATGGCAAGACGGTCACCTTACGCCCTCTGTCACGTGGCCTTCAGCGCTGCCAATTTCCCATTTGTGGTCATTCAACCTGATGCTTTTTCAGGATGCCAGTAATCTGCACTTCTCTGAAACGGTTTATGAGCATTGTTTGTCTCCTGGCTTGGAGAACAGGTTAACTTCAAACTGCAGACGTTTGAGGCGAGCAGCTCACGCTGAATTCTCGTTGATCACAGGCGCAGCGAAAGTTTGCTGCACCCGCTCTCAATTCGCGCTGCGACGGTAGGGAATACGGCAGTTTATTTCCTTCGCAATGAAAACCAGAAGCCAATCTCATAGAACAGAGAACCAAGTGAGTATTCGCTGAAGGTTCCAGAAGGGTGGTTACGGTAACCGTTCTCCTCCTGATTCAGATGAACAGATCGACCTTTTCAAACTTTGAGACGTCAATGATCCCCAAATCTGAAATCCGGATTTCGGGAATCACAATCAGCGCCAGCAGCGAATGCTGCATATAGGCATTGTTCAGCTTGCAGCCGCATGTGCCCATAGCGGCGACCATCGCCGCGGCTTTCTCGGCGACAATCTCCGCGCGTTCCTCTGATATCAGACCGGCAATGGCCAGTTCAACTGTTGCCAACTCCTTGCCTTCGGAGAAGACGGTGATACCCCCGCCGACTATTCCCAGGTGATTGGCCGCTGCCGCCATGTCCTCCTTGGAGGTGCCAACAACAATCCCATGGTGGCTGTCATGTGCGACAGTTGAGGCCACCGCACAGGGTTTGTCATAGCCGAAACCGGATACGAAGCCATTCACCACACCGCCGGTACATCGGTGGCGCTCGGCCAGCGCTATCTGACAGACATCTTTTCCGGCATCCATGCTGACCAACCCGTTCTCGACGCTGAGATTGGCCTCCAGCGCCCGTGTCGGGGCTTGGTTTTCAATGACGCCAATGACCCGGGCTCTCACCTCTGCCGCGCCCTCAGGGGCATAAATGTCAAAGTTATCCGCAGCCAGGCGCTTGCCAAGGTTGACGGTGTTCTTGGCAAATTCCGGGTAGTCGTTGACGGGAATACTTGCTGTAAGCCTTGATGAACTGCCTGAGGGTATTTGGGGCGGCTTGGGACCGCGCGATGGATGGCTGGCTTTCTTCATGCCGTCCGAAGGGCGTGTTGACGATGACTCCCGCTTCTTTCACCTGACCGGCCCCGTCACGTCACGTGATTGGCCGGAAGTGCCCCACACTTACTATTTCGGCACGGGAGGCGACAAAGCGCGAGAGGCGCTGGAAGCAGTGGGCTTGACAAAAGTTGACCGCTCACTGTTCGACTGGACCACCGGGGATGAAGTTGAGTTCAATATGGAAAACTTCCACTCAATGGCGAGGAGCAAAATAGACATGGCAGAGTTCAGCTAACTACAAGCTTCTGGATGTGTAACGACATGGTTTCACCCGTTCGCTAGCTGCTGCTTATTCCCTATCTATGCCGCACACTCTGAGTCCCGCAGCATTGTCGACAAAACGGTTACCTTGGGAATTGCAGCAGATGACTGCTCTTAGCGCGCTTCACGTTACTCAACACGACTATGTCTTGCTACAATGTACTAGTTCAGCCGTTTATCCACCCAAGAGATCTCTTGCGATCCGCTCGAAGATCGCTACGCCGGTTGGCAACAAGTCATCCGGGAAATCATAGTTTGGACTGTGGAGAGGGAAATAGTCTTCACCGGGCCCTAGGCACAGCATGGCCGCTTTAGCATCCCAACCGAAAACACCAAAATCTTCGGACGCACGCATTGGCAAACCAAGATCGCCATTCTGGATTCCCAGCTTGTCCATAGCGGCAATAGCAACATCGGTAGCATCAACATCGTTGATTGAAGCAGCAAAGTGATCAAACACATCAAAGTCTACTTCAAGCCCAGCTTCGCCGGCTGCCTTCGAGGCCAAGTTACGCGCATCTTTTGCGATGCCCGCCAGTGCATCGTCACTCACAGACCAAAGTGTGGCGAAAATCACCCCATCTCCTGGTGCCGTTCCAAAATTGGGCTCCCCCACCTGAAAATGAGTGACCGTGACGAGGCGGAAGTCATCGTCTAGCTTGCCACCTTGACCCAGAGCGTCGAGCGCCGGAACGATTTTCGCAACTGCCAGTGACGGCGAGATGCCATCTTCGGGATCCGCAGCATGCGCCGTTTTTCCAGACAGTTTGATCTTCAACCCCTGAGAGGCGCAATTGATCAATCCTTTGCGAGTGGACACATAACCCCACGGCCGTCCGGGCTCGATGTGAATTGCGAATGCCCAGTCAGCTCTTATTTCCTCATAGGCCGGATCTGAAATTACAGCGCGTGCTCCGCGCCCGTCTTCCTCGGACGGCTGAAACATCAATACGACACGACCTTTCGCTACCGGCCTGCGCGAAAGCAACCGCCCTAGCCCCATCAAGAACATCATGTGACCGTCATGACCACACATATGCCCCTTACCTGAAATTTCTGATGCCCATTGAGCATTGGACTTTTCCTGAATAGGAAGAGCGTCAAGTTCAGCGCGAAACAACACTGTTGGTCCTTCTTCACCGCTATCAAACACAGCGGCAACTCCATGCCCGCCGATGTTCCTCAGAACCTTAGTAGGACCTAGTAGCGCCACCTCCTTGGCAATGGTCTTTGCGGTTTCGACTTCCTGGCCAGACAACTCCGGACGGCTATGAAGCTTGCGACGAAGCGCGGTCAACTCGATCAGATCAGAATTGCTGAGCATTGGGGAGATGCCTCTTTTTTCGGTCTGTTTTTGAGACCTTTATCCTTCATTGCCATCTTCCCACAGTGCCGTCAGCGTCAATTCAGCAAAACTGCAACACTCAGAGACAGGTTCTATGTATCTGTTTACAGAAACCAGTGGATTGCAACGCCTGTGCTCAAATTTGCATACCAACCAAAGCTTGGGTGGGCACCATGACCGCTATGAGCAGTTTAAAACCCTTCGTCCCTCCGAGTTCTTGGCCTTTTGTTACGCGGCCTTAAACCCTCCGAGCGTTCAGTTTGTAAAAAGAAATGGACCATAGCCATTTCTATCGAGCACCTCGAATGCAAGCCTAAACTGAGCATGAGCAAAAATAAGAGCTTTCATTGGGCATATTGCCTCATACTTGGGAAGAAACGGCCACACCAAGAATTTCAGCGAAGAGTGCCATAGCTCCACGCCAAACTGATAGGACTTTCGCAAGAGTGAGTTCTTGCTCCCTAATGAACTAGAACTTGCTCTAAGAAGTTTTTTGTGCGTTCGCTCTTGGGGTTGTTGAAGAAACTCTCCGGGTCGTCTTCCTCGATAATTTCGCCGGCATCCATGAAGATAACCCGATCCGCAACTTTTCGTGCGAAACCCATTTCATGCGTGACGCAAATCATAGTCATCCCTTCCTGGGCCAGTGTCACCATAACGTCCAGAACCTCGCCAATCATCTCCGGGTCCAGAGCCGAAGTAGGTTCGTCAAACAGCAGAATGTCGGGCTTCATACAAAGCGCTCGCGCGATGGCTACGCGCTGCTGTTGGCCGCCGGACAGCTGGCCGGGATACTTTGGAGCTTGATTGGCGATCTGGACCTTTTCCAGATACATCATCGCGGTCTCTTCCGCCTCAGCCTGAGAGATTTTGCGGGCCAGCATCGGGGCCAATGTACAATTCTCAAGGATCGTCATGTGCGGGAACAGGTTAAAGTGCTGAAACACCATACCTACTTCCTGCCGCATCTTGTCGATATTCGGATCTTCGGCACTGATCGCGTGGCCGTTGATCTCAATCAGACCGGACTGGTGTTCCTCGAGTTGGTTGATTGTTCGGATCATGGTCGATTTACCAGATCCCGACGGCCCGCAGACGACGATTTTCTCGCCCTTGGTCACGGTCAGATTAATGTTCTTGAGGGCATGGAAAGATCCGTAGTATTTTTCCACTTTGCTTAGTCTGACGGCTGGTGTTTCGGACATGGCAATCTCCCCTTCAAGTTCTTATTGCGGCTGTGATGATGATCTCGACTTTCAGTACATCCCGCGCCAGCCGGGCCTCGCCGCAAGCACGTGCTGGCGCGTGTCCCTCAGGCACCCAGGCATCCCAGACGGCGTTCATTTCCGCAAAATCCGCCATATCCCGCAGCCAGACGATGGCCTGCAGGATGTGTTCTCGATCCGAACCCGCCTCGGCCAACAGGGCATCGATACGCGAAAGGCAGTCCTGCGTCTGGTCGGTGACACTTTCTCCAGCGCCAATCTGACCGCACAAATAGGCCACACCATTGTGCTTGACGATTTTCGACATCCGCTCGCTGGTGTGGAGACGTTCAATCATTTCAGCAACCCCCGGCCCTTCAGTGCATCGAAAATCTCATCCAGAATGGCCGGATCATCAATGGCGGCCGGCATTTTGAATTCGACGCAATCGGCAATCTTTTGCATCGTACTGCGTAATACCTTGCCGGATCGTGTTTTCGGCAACCGTTTGACCGGAATGGCTGTTTTAAATGCTGCGACGGCCCCGATCTGTTCCCGCATCAGCGCGACCAACTCTTTTTCCAGCTCACCCGAATCCCGGTCAGCGCCATCATTGGTCACATAGAAACCCAACGGCATTTGACCTTTAAGAGCGTCCGCCGCGCCGACCACAGCACATTCCGCGATGTCGGGATGCGCCCCGATCACCTCTTCCATCGCGCCGGTCGACAAGCGATGCCCGGCCACGTTGATGATGTCATCCGTGCGGGCCATGATGAAGACATATCCGTCCTCATCAATGATCCCGGCATCAGACGTGGCGTAGTAGCCGGGGAATTCGTTCATATATGATGACAGGAACCGTTCCGGCGCATTCCACAGCGTCGGAAAGCCCGAGGGCGGCAGCGGCAGTTTGCAGACGATGTTGCCCAAGGTGCCGGGCGGGACCTCATGGCCTTCATCATCCAACACCTGAATGTCGTAGCCCGGCATTGGCTTACCGGGTGAGCCGTATTTAACCGGGAACTGTCCCAGCCCGACCGGGTTTCCCGACATCGCCCAGCCGGTTTCTGTCTGCCACCAATGGTCGATAACCGGGCGCTGCAGTTTTTCCTCGGCCCATTGGATCGTCGCCGGATCCGAGCGTTCGCCGGCCAGGAACAGCGTACGGAATTTCGACAGGTCGTACTGCCCGATCAACTGCCCCTTCGGGTCTTCTTTCTTGATCGCGCGGAAAGCGGTCGGGGCGGTGAACAGCGCGGCAACCTCATGATCCTGAATGACCCGCCAGAAGGCGCCCGCATCGGGCGTGCCCACCGGCTTGCCCTCATAGACCACGGTGGCGCACCCATGCAGTAGCGGCCCGTAGCAGATGTAGGAATGCCCCACGACCCAGCCCACATCTGACGCGGCCCAGAAAACCTCACCGGGATTGATCCCGTAATGGTGCTCCATCGTCCATTTCAACGCCACCATATGCCCGCCATTGTCGCGCACAACGCCCTTGGGCTGGCCGGTGGTTCCCGAGGTGTAGAGGATATAGAGCGGATCGGTCGCCGCAACCGGCACGCATTCCGTGGTCCCCCCTGCTGCTTTTGAAGCGCCGACCAGTTCGGCATAATCCAGATCGCGGCCCGGAATCATCTCGGCCGGTTCCATGTCGCGTTGCAGGATCAGGCAATGCTCGGGCTTGGTGCTGGCTTCCTCAATGGCCGCGTCCAGCAGCGGTTTGTAATGTACGATCCGTCCGGGCTCGATCCCGCAGGAGGCCGAGATGATCATCTTGGGCGCGGCGTCGTTGATACGGGTGGCCAGTTCGTGCGGCGCAAATCCGCCAAACACAACCGAATGGATTGCCCCCAGACGGGCGCAGGCCAACATCGCAAACACCGCTTGCGGCACCATCGGCATATAGATGACAACGCGGTCGCCTTTACTGACGCCATTCGCCCGCATGACCGAGGCCAGCGCGCCGACTTCGGCCTGCAATTCAGCAAAGCTGTAGGTCTGAACCGTATCGGTGACCGGGCTGTCATAAACCAGCGCCTTGCGGTCGCCGTGCCCGACCTCGACATGGCGGTCGACGCAGTTCCAGCAGGTGTTGCAGGTGGCCCCGGCGAACCAGCGCCCATAGACGCCCATATCCGGGTCAAAGACCTTTTCCGCCGGGATAAACCAGTCGATCTGCTCGGCGGCCTTGCCCCAAAACGCCGCAGGATCAGCCTGCCAGCTTGCATATGCGTCTGCGTAGCTCATGACATCACATAGTTCAGGCCGAGGCGCCCGCCATCGACATAGATCGTTTCGCCGGTGACATAGCTGGCCTTTTTCGAGCAGAGGAATGCCACCACATCTCCGATCTCCCGCGCGGTGCCTGCACGGCCCATTGGCGTGCGCGACATCGCCATCTTGAAGGCTTCGGGATTGGCATTCACACCTGCCATCATCTCGGTATCAATCGAGCCGGGGCCGACTGCATTGACACGGATATTTTTCGGAGCCAGCGCCAGTGCAGCCGCCTTGGTCAACTGCATAACCCCGCCTTTTGAGGCGCAATAGGCCGGGATCGCAGGGATCGCGACCTGCGCGTTGATCGACGACATGTTCACGATCGCGCCTTCAATGCCCTTTTCGACCATCGTGTTCGCAACCCGTTGCATCGCCACGAACACGCCGCGCAGGTTGATATCCATCACCCGGTCATAGGCGGCCAGATCATAATCCAGGAAATTCCCCGGCATCGCGATGCCCGCATTGTTCACTAACGCCGACACCGGGCCGTGTTCGGTCTCAATCGTGTCAAACATTGCTCTGATGGCGTCCACATCGCCCATGTCACACACCATTCCGACCCCGCCAAGGACGGCGGCCGCCTCGTGCACGCTGTCCTGAATATCAACCAGAATGACCTTGAAGCCATCCTCTTTCAGCGCCTCGGCACAGGCCAGTCCAATGCCCTGAGCGGCACCGGTTACAACTGCAACTGGAGTATTAGCCATCTGCGTTTACCCTTCGAATCCATAGTCGTTCTTTGCCTGCTCTGGCGTAATGAAACCGGCCGCCAAATCGTTGGCTACCGCGGCACGATCTCTCTGTTTCGGCGCGCCGTAGCCCCCGCCGCCTGGCAGGCTGAGTTTCAACCGCTGGCCGAATTTGACCAATTGCCGCCCTTTCGAGCGTAATTTTGTCCCGTCGGTAAGCTCAACAGCACCCGCACCACCAGCCAGGCCGCCGTTGCGCCCGCGCGCCGGGTTTTTCACACGGTCGAACATGGCGTTGAAATAGAAATCATAGCCCGCGCGTGGTTCGATCTCGATGGTCTGACCGAGACCGCCCCGCAGGGCCCCGGCCCCGCCGGAGCCTTCGCGCAGGTCCTTGCGCCAGACAGTGATTGGCCCGACGTGTTCGGTCGCCTCGACGCTCATGGTCGATACACCCGAGGGGAAGGCCGTGGCGCTCAGCCCATCAAAGGCGGGGCGTGCGCCGGTGCCGCCCGAGTTGAACATCAGCACCTCTCGGTTCGGCAGGCCGCTTTCCGGGTCCGAAGACCGGGCGGAAATCTGAATGTTCCACAGCGCACTTGCCCCCTCGGCCGGAACCGTATCCGGCAGCGCCTTGTGCAACGCACCCAGCACAACATCGGGCACCAGATGTCCCATCACATGGCGCACCGAAACTGGCGCGGGGCGTTTGGCCGCTAAGATGCAACCCTCGGGCGCGGTGATCCGAAACGGCTCAAGCGAGCCGGTATTGTTCGGGACTTCCGGCGCAATCGCACACTTCAGCGCGTAGCAGGCATAAGCACGGGTATAAACCTCGGGGCAGTTTACGCCGAACCGGCTCGTACCCGATGTGCCCGCGAAATCCGCCAGAAGTTGATCGCCATCGACGCTGAGCGTCACCTCCATATGCACCGGGGCGTCATAGCCATCGACCTGCATCGTCTCGTGATAGGTACCCGAGGGCACTTTGGCGATGGCTTCCAGTGTCGCTTTGCGGCTTGTTTCGATGACGAAATCCGACAGTGATTGCAGGTCGTCGATACCGAACTCATCCATCATCGCCTGAAGGCGACGGTCGCCCGCCTCGTTACAGGCGGCCAGCGAGTACATGTCGCCAACGGTCTGATCCGGGGTCCGCACGTTTGCACGGATCATTTCAATCAGCAGGGATTGGACCTGTCCGCGTTCAGCGAATTTGGTGATGGGGATCAAGAGGCCCTCTTCGAACACCTCGTTGCCGTCCGGTCCAAAGCCGCGCCCGCCGATGTCCACCACATGAGCGGTGCAGGCAAAATACCCAATATGAGCCCCCTTGCGGAACACCGGCGTGACAACGGTGATATCATGCAGGTGCCCGGTGCCCAGCCACGGATCGTTGGTGATGAACACATCGCCATCAAAAGTGTTCTGCGGTCCGATCTGGGCAGCGAAATGCGTGACGCTTTCCGCCATGGCATTCACGTGGCCCGGCGTGCCGGTCACGGCTTGGGCGATCATCCGCCCCTCGCGGTCGAACAGACCCGCCGACAGGTCGCCCGCCTCGCGGACCGAAGTTGAAAAGGCCGTGCGGATCAGCGTTGTGGCCTGTTCCTCCACAACCGCGATCAGGCGGTTCCACATGATCTGATGATCGATATCTGACGCACCCATAGCTTAAGCCTCCTTCGCCAGCAAAAGCAAACTTCCATCGCCCTGCCCCACCGCGCGATAGCCCGAAGTGACTACGGTTGATGTTTCGGATTCGACGATGATCGCCGGGCCTTCAACCGCCTTGCCTGGTGTCATACTCGACCGTTCAACCTCGCGTGCCTCGACGGATTTGCGTAGGGCGGCATCAAAAAACCCGCGCATCCGTGCGACATCCGCGCCAGACCCGCTGTTATGACCGACGACAGGTTCGGCATCCGGCAAAACCGTGGAAACTGTCAGAAGCCAGTTGGTGATCTCAACCGCCAATCCGTCGATGATCCGGCCAAACAGCGTTCGATAGGCATCTTCGAAGGCATTGAGGATCAGCGATACGTCGCTGTCTTCAAATTGTTTGTGGGGCAGCACCACAGGTATTTCCCAGCCCTGGCCGGAATAACGCATCTGCGCGGTCATACGGATTTCGGTTTCAGCACCCTTGGCACCTTCGTCCACAAAGGCACGCGCTTCGGCTTCCATCTCGATCAGCGCAGCGTTCACCGCGCCAGCGTCGAAATCGTCCAGTCGCTGGAACAGCCCGCGTGTCGCCTCAAAACTGAACGGAGCTTTCAGAAACCCGATGGCCGAGCCTACACCCGCACCCGGTGGGATGATCAGTGCCTTGATCCCAAGCTTTTCGCATTGGCGGCAGGCGTGCAGCGGTGCACCGCCTCCGAAGGCGATCATGGTGAAATGTTCAATGTCGCGCCCGTTCTCGACTGTGTGAACGCGCGCGGCGTTGGCCATATTCTCATCCACCAACTCAGTAATGCCGAAGGCAGCGTCCCTGGCGGAGAGGTTCAGTTTAGCAGCAGCTTTTTCGGACTGCGCCGTGTGCAGCGGGATCGCACCGCCGGCAAAGTTGTCTGGATCCAAACGGCCCAACAACAGGTTGGCATCGGTCACTGTTGGCTCTGTCCCACCACGCCCGTAACAGGCCGGTCCCGGTTCGGACGCCGCCGAGCGCGGACCAACTTGAAGTCGTCCCATGCTGTCCAGAGAAGCAATCGAACCGCCTCCGGCACCGATCTCGACCATCTCCACGACAGGCGTCGACACGGTCATGCCCGAGCCCTTTTTGAACCGATAAGTTCGCGCGACTTCGAACGTGTTGGCGGTTTTGGGCGCACCATCTTCGATCAGGCAGATTTTGGCTGTGGTCCCGCCCATGTCGAAGCTGAGAACCTTGTCCAAATCGTGCGCCCGCGCAAAATCGGCGGCAAAGATTGCCCCGCCGGCCGGGCCGGATTCCAGCAGTCGCACGGGTTGTTCCGCAGCGGTTTCGACCGAGATCAGACCTCCACCGGAGTGCAGCATAAACACAGGCGCCGTCACCCCGGTGTCGCGCAGACGCGCCACCAAACGGCCCAGATAGTCGGCGACCTGCGGTTGCACATAAGCGTTTGCAATCACCGTGTTGAAACGCGGCAACTCTCGCATCTGCGGCGAGATCACCGAAGACAACGAAATCGAAAGGTCTGGCATCGCCTTGCGTAGCGCCTCGCCCATGGCGATCTCATGCGCGTCATTGGCATAGGCGTGTATCAGGCCGATGGCGACCGCTTCGAACCCACCTGCCTTGATCGTGTCGACCATCGCGTTGACCTCAGACAGGTCCAACGCCAGTAGAACCTCCCCGTCCGGCCCCATGCGTTCGTTCAGGGTGAACCGGTCCTGACGCGGCACCAGAGGTTTCGGCAGGTTCAAGTTCAGGTCATATTGCTCGAACCGGTTTTCCGAGCGCATCTCGATCACGTCCCGGAACCCTTCGGTCGTGATAAAGGCAGTCTTTGCGCCGCGCCGTTCGATCAGTGAATTGGTCACCAGAGTGGTGCCGTGGATGACCTGGCCGATTTCACCGGGTGCTACACCCGCCTGATCCGCTGCCTTAACAATCCCATCCAGTATGGCTTGTTCCGGCTGACTGTAATTTGTCAGAACCTTGCAGGTGGACAAACCGCCGGGATGTTGCAGCGCTACATCCGTAAAGGTTCCACCAATATCGACGCCGACGCGTATTTCTGAATTGCTCATGGATCTCTAAAGGCTCTTGAAGATTTGGTTGGCAGTAAAAGCCGTTTGGTAGAGGCGGGACATGATCGGGGCCGACGGCACAGTCGACAACTCGGTCATGGGAAGCGGGAGGTCCTTAGGATCCATGCCCGAGATCAGTTTGGCCATGCATTCGCCAAAAATTGTTCCGGTGGTGATGCCACGCCCGTTGTAGCCGATCGGAGTAAGCAGATTGGGTGCCAACTGATAGATACGCGGCAGGTGATCTGGGGTCATGGCTATTTTCCCATGCCACGCTTCCTCGAACTCTACCGGACCGAGTTCTGGGTAGAGGCGCGCAAGCTGTTTCTTGGCCCAGCGGTGCGACAATCCTCGACCGACTGATCCGACGACCGCTCCCATGGAACCGATCACCAGGCGGTCATGCGCATCGCGCCGTATGCTGAACATGATCTGGCCTGTGTCCCAGACGCCCTGACGACCCGGAAGGATATGCGACATATCCGCGGTCAGAGGCTTCGTTGCCAACTGAAAGTACCGGATCATTGTGAACACGCGATTTAATCCCGGCCAAAGTGTGTCACTGTAGGCATTGGTACCCAGCACAACGTACTTGGCTCTGACCGCCCCTTTGTCGGTTTCGACAATCCACTTTTCACCGTCTCGCCGCAGGTTGGTTGCACATACGCCTGTGCTGATTTCGGCTCCCGCACCCTTTGCGGCACGCGCCAGGCCTCGGCAATAACCCATCGGATTGATGGTGCCCGCTCGATGGTCCAACAGGCCGCCATGGAATGCGCTTGTTCCTGTTTTTTCGATCATTTCTTCAGCGGATAGCAAATCGACGGGTTCGCCCAGACGTGCCCATTCCGCATGGCGCGCCTTTAAGTCTTCGAAGCCTGACGGTGCATGCGCTGCGTGAATTGTTCCGGTTTTGGTAACCTCGCAGCGGATCTGATGCTTTTCGATCAGATCAAAGACTTGCGCGGGCCCCTCACCAAACCGCTTGACAAAGCGAGGCCCGTAAGTGTCACCCAGCTTCTTGCGGACCGCAGCTGGCGGGTGCCAAACCCCTGCATTAACCAGACCCACATTGCGCCCTGAGCCACCAAACCCGATATGCTTGGCCTCAAGCACGTGGGCACCCAATCCCTGCTCTGCACAATGAAGCGCCGTCGACAAACCGGTGAACCCACCACCAACAATGGCGACATCCGTTTCCGCGTCGCCTGTCATCGGGTTCCGAAGGTCCGGTTCTTCAGCTGACATATCCCAAAGAGAGATCGGGCTGTCTGTATTCATGCGCGGGCACCCTCTTGTGTTGAAGCAAAGAACACACCAGCTATCCGGCGATTCCTGTTAACTAACGTTGCAACGATCTCCTCAATGTGTCAATATATGAAAAACGTGTTTTAAATATCGGAACAATACAGCATGACCCAACTCAAAAAAACTGCAGCCCAGATGGTTCAGGAATCTCGCGATCGCATCGAAGAGATCGAAACAGCAGACCTGATCGAAATGATCGACGATCCCAATGTTGTTATTGTGGACATCCGCGACGTGCGCGAGCGTCAGCGCACCGGTTTCATCCCGGGCAGTTTCCACGCGCCGCGCGGAATGATCGAGTTTTGGGTCGACCCCGACAGCCCCTACCACAAGGACATTTTTGCGCAGGAAGGCACGAAATACGTCTTCCATTGCGCCTCAGGCTGGCGCTCAGCCCTTACTGTAGCCACATTGCAGGATATGGGTTTTGAAGCCGCACATCTGAAGGACGGCTTCGGGTCCTGGGAAAAATCCGGTGGACCAGTCGAGAAGGAGGATTGAGTTCGAACCGGAAGCTGCGCTTCAGAGTTGGCGCAGTTTCTGGGTTACGCCTTCCGCAGCGTGGTGTACCAACATGCCCAACCGTTCTTCACCGCCATCGCTCATGTTGATATCAGGCAGTGAGATACCAAGCGCCGCGATTGCCTCACCGTCAGGCAACAGGATAGGAGCGCCAAAGCTCAGAATGCGATCGCGGAATTCGCCACGATCATAGGCATAACCCCGTTTGCGCGTTTCTTCTACATCAGCAGTCACTTCATCCAGCGTGGTAAGGGTTTTGTCGGTGTACCTGGCCAGTTGACCATCCAGCTTTTCTCGCAGTTGCTCGAAATTGCTCGACAAAATAGCTTTACCTGTTCCAACACAATGAATGGGTGCGCTACCACCAACCGGGTTCCAGGACCGGATCGGCTTTAAGCTTTCAACTTTGTCGATATAGATGACGCTTAGGCCCTCTGGCACGGCGAGATAGATCGCTTCACCCGTCTCCTGGCTCAGAAATGCCATCTCGGGCGCTGCCACCGCCCGTAGGTTCAGGTTTTCAACTGAACTGCGCCCAACCTGCCAGGTTTTAAGGGTTGCTGCATAGGTTTTATCGTCCAGATGCTTTACATACCCAAGCGTGATCAGTGTTTGCAGTAGGCGGAACGTGTTTGATTTCGTCAGCTCCAGTTCCCGTGATAACTCAGTAACACCCTTACTACCCTGATGTGCCGCGAGATTCTCTAGTATAGCCAGCCCTTTAGACAGGGTTGAATCCACTTTCGGGGCTTTTGGTGTTTTGTTCAAAGCTCGTCCTTTCCTCGCAACTTGTTCTGTATAACAGAACGCGAAACAGCTTCAAATGCAGGCTGTTCATGAACCGTCAGTTCGGGCACTTCGCCGTCAAAGAGGCGTACGTCCAACATTGTCGAATGCGACGCAGGGCTCTGCGTCAGGCTCGATGTGCGAAAGTCGTGAGTCAAGGCGTTCGGATTGCCATGTCGATCTCGTTGTTGCGGAGCATCGTAGTCCGGGTCGTACCAGGCACCCGTCCACAAGAAAACACAGCCTTTCAGGATGTCGGGCGTGATGCGCGCTCCGGCCAAACACCGACCGCGATCATTGTAGAGCTCAACGACATCGCCATCCGAGATCCCTCGGTCCGCCGCGTCTTCCGGGTGGATCAATACCGGTTCCCGCCCCTGCACCTTCAGGCTGAGGCTATAGTCTCCATTGTCTAGTTGGGAATGCAACCGGGTGCCCGGCTGACCCGAAAGAAGATACAGCGGTTGCGTGCCCGCAGCAGTATCGCGCGGCTCGAACCAGGTCGGATGCCCGCGACAATCGTCCAACTGAAAACTTGCAATTCTGTCAGAGAATATCTCAATTCGGCCACTGGGCGTTGGCAGCGGGTTGGCATCCGGATCCTGCCGAAACTCAGCCATGAATACTTGCGTCGGGGATGGATCGCGCAATTCCACTACGTCGCCCTGGATGAAAGTATCCCAGTTCGGCAAGCGCTCACCACTTGCCAATGCCGCCTCTTGTGTCTGAGCCCATATTCGACGCAACCAGCCCACTTGGTCCAACCCGTCAGTGAACAAGTCCGCGTTGCCTATTCGCTTGGAGAGGTCAGCGTATAGTTCAAACTCGATCCGTGCCTCCTCGCGTGGTTCAGTGCTGGCAGGCATGGGCACCAGCGCATTATCTGATTTGCCGCCGCCGAAATCCGTACGCTCTTGCGGCGCGGCCACTGGCAAAACGATATCTGCATGTCGCGCCGTTGCGGTCCAGTTGAGCTCGTTCACGATCACGGTTTCAGGGCTTTGAAACGCGTTGTGAAGGCGCCGTAGGTTCTGATGGTGGTGAAATGGATTTCCTCCGGCCCACCAGATCATCCGAATGTCAGGAAACACGCGGGTTTCGCCGTTGTACTGGTATTCACCACCTGGGTTCAGAAGCATGTCTGAAATCATTGCCACCGGGATGAAATCAGAAATCGGGTTCTTGCCCTGTGGCAACGTACCCCACCGGAACGGTCGTTCGATATTGCCAATATTGGCGTTCACTCCATAGCCGACCGTATAGCCGCCACCGGGCAATCCGATTTGCCCGAGCATCGCCGCCAGAGTGACCGTCATCCACAACGGCTGTTCGCCGTAGTCGGCACGCTGAAGCGCCGCTGCGCAGGTTATCATTGTTCGCCCGGCAGCCATTTCCCGCGCCAAGGTTGCAATGCGCTTGGCAGAAATGCCCGAGATCGACGCCGCCCAACCTACTGATTTGACAATCCCATCGTCATCACCGCGCAAGTAAGCCGCAAATTTGTCGAACCCGACCGTATAGCGATCAAGGAACTCTCGGTCATGCAAGTTCTCGGTCAGCAGCGTATGTGCCAGCCCCATCATAACAGCAGTATCTGTGCCGGGTTTGGGTGGCAGCCATTCGGCGCCAATCTCGTCCGCAGCGTCCGTGCGCAAAGGGCTGAAATTCACGAACTTAACGCCGGCCGCACGACAGGCTTTCAGATTGTCCAGCATCCGATGGCGCGCAACGCCGCCATCACTGACCTGTGTGTTGCGCGTTGCCATGCCCCCGAACATCACCACAAGGTTGGTATGTTTAGCAACAACAGGCCATCGCGTCGCCTGCGCCACATGGGTTCGAAACGGTCCGACAATATGTGGCATCAGCACCAGTGCAGCGTTGTAACTGTAGTTGCCTTCCGAACGGACATAACCTCCCTGCCCGTTTAGGAATCGCTTGAGTTGACTTTGCGCGTGGTGAAATCGCCCCGCGCTGGACCAACCGTACGACCCTCCAAAGATCGCATTGTTGCCGTGAGTGTCCCGCACGCGATTCAATTCGCAGGCAATCAAGTCCAGCGCGTCATCCCAGCTTACCTCTACAAAACTGTCTCGCCCTCGGACACCTTGACCCTCCAACCAACCGCGGCGAATTGCCGGGCGCAACACGCGGGCGCGTCCATTCAGACTTGAAGCGATATTGCGGTTGATCTCTGAAGGATTCGGATCGTTTGGATGCGGATGCACCGCCACCAGTCTACCGTTTTTGGCTTCGGAAATACCTGCACCCCAATGATTTCCTGTAAGGGTCCGAGAAGTATCTGCGGTCACGTCTATTGTTCCGATATGAAAAACACTCTTTCCGAATATTGACACAATTTAACTGGACTGTCATCATGCCGATCAACACAGAGGGCATAAAATTGCAGGACACACCATTTAATATATCAGACTGCCTTGTGCAGGATGGGCGGCCTGATCGTGCAGAAGGGCGGCACGTTAATATGCCGATCGAGCTGGGCTCGACGATGGTATTTGATACGTTTTCGGAATTCGAGGCCGCGCGCGACGCGCGGTACGAAAGCGGCACACTCTACTATGGCCGCTATGGCAACGCTGCGACCCGTAAGTTGGAGTTGATACTCGCCAAGCTCGAAAGGGCCGACTCGATCACGCTGACATCTTCCGGTGTGGCCGCCATCACGACCACCTTGATGGCGCTAACCCGACCCGGCAGCCATCTATTGGTCGCGGACAACGTCTATGGTAACACGCGTGCCTTTTGCGATGGGTTGCTCACTCAACAAGGGGTGCAGATTGAGTATTTCGATCCGCTGATTAGTGGCGCGATCAGCGATCTGATACGTGAAGAAACAGCGGCGATCATGCTTGAAATCCCGGGGTCGGGAACTTTCGAGATGCCTGATATCCGGGCTACCGCGGAAGCAGCGAAAGCGGCAAATGTGCCGACCGTCCTCGACAACACGTGGGGAACGCCCATCTTTAGCCAACCGCTGTCCTGGGGCGTTGATATCGTTGTCTACTCGGGAAGCAAATACATTTCAGGCCACTCAGACTGCATGCTGGGGATAACCGCCAGCAACGCTGCTTACGCTAAGATCATTCGCAAGGCGGTCATGCAGATCGGCGATAAAACCGGTGGTCAGGAAATCCTGCTAGCCCTGCGTGGACTTAGAACACTGAAGCTGCGGATGGAGTATTTCGATAGAGCTGGTCGCGAGATGGCAAATTGGTTTTTGGACCAACCTCAGGTCAAAACCGTTCTGCATCCGGCGCTGCCTTCCTGTCCAGGACATGAGAACTGGGCGCGGGATTTTACCGGCGCTGCCGGGCTATTTGGCGTCGTCTTCCACACCACAAGTGAAAGCGCCGCGCATCGCTTTGTCGACGCGCTGCACCATTTCGGAATAGGGGTCAGCTGGGGCGGATATGAAAGCCTCGCCCTGCCGGTCACGCCTGTACGCACAGCGACCGAGTGGTCAGAAACCGGCCAGCTTGTCCGTTTCAATATCGGGTTGGAGGACCTTGATAGCCTAAAAGCAGACGTCGCCAACGCCATCCCCCTGCTTGATCAGTAAGGATTTGAGAATGCTCAACAAGATCGACCATTTTGCCATCGGCGCCGACACTCTGGCCCAAGGCGTTGCGGCCATGAAAGACGCGCTGGGTGTCGAGTTGCCTCAAGGATCAAAACACGATGCTATGAGCACGCATAATTGCGTTATGCAGGCGGGTAACGAGAGCTTCTTTGAACTGATCGCAATCGACCCCGAGGCGGCGGATCCGGGCCGGGTACGGTGGTTCACTCTGGATGATCCCCGCACACAAGACCGCCTGAGCGCCCGCCCGCGGGCGCTCTGCTGGGTGGTGAACACCGATGATCTGGATGCCGTCATCGCCGCAAGCCCGGTTGACCTGGGCGAAGTTGTCAATTTTCAGCGTGGTGATCGGACCTGGCGTCTGACCGTGCCGAAAGACGGCCACCTGCCCGAAGGCGGTCTGCTGCCTGCTTTCATCGAATGGTCTCCGGGTCCGCACCCTTCCACAGGTCAGCAGAACCTTGGGGTGACGCTGTCGAAAGTTCAGGTTCAAACACCGGATGCTGCACGCATAAAGGACGTGTTTGAAAAACTGGGGATCTCGCATCTGGCTGAGATTTGCGAAGGTCCCACTGCGCTTTCATTTGTTCTGGAAAGCCCAAACGGGACAGTTACGCTCGACTAACAAAGAGGTGTCCCATGTCGATCCCATCGGTCAACCTGACACAAAAGCCAGACGTCACCGGTTTCTTTGATCCGGGATCGAACACAATCACCTACGTGGTGCGCGACCCAAACTCGACGGCCTGCGCGATTGTCGACCCTGTGATGGAGTTCGACCTTGCAGCGGCCCGTCTGACATTTGAAAGCGCTGCCCAAATCATCGCATTTGTCCGCAAAAACAATCTTACGCTTGAGTGGATCATCGAAACACATGTTCATGCCGACCACCTGTCAGCAGCGCCTTACCTTCAGCGGGAGTTGGGTGGTAAAATTGGCATCGGCGAACATGTCCAGACGGTTCAGGATACGTTCGGAAAAATCTTTAACGAAGGGACGGAGTTTCAGCGGGATGGCTCGCAGTTTGATGCCCTCTTTGGCGACGGCGAAGCATATCAACTGGGCAGCCTGTCCTGCTTTGCGCTTCACACACCTGGTCACACACCGGCCTGCATGGTCCATGTCATCGGTGACGCCGTTTTTGTTGGAGACACGTTGTTCATGCCGGACGGCGGATCCGCACGCGCCGACTTCCCGGGCGGCGATGCAGGGCAGCTTTACGATTCCATTCAGCGGGTTCTTTCACTCCCCGACGAGATGAGGCTTTTTATCTGCCACGACTATGGCCCTGGAGGGCGCGCGATTGCGTGGGAAACCACCATTGGTGAGCAGAAGGCCAAGAACATCCATGTTGGCGGCGGCAAATCACGCGAGGAATTCATCAAATTCCGCACGGAACGCGACGCGCAACTGGCCGTTCCAAAACTCATTCTTCCATCGTTGCAAGTAAACATGCGCGCTGGTGAGATTCCCGAAGACGACCAAGGGAACATGATGCTCAGAACCCCTATCAACAAGCTTTGACCAATATCCCGCCCAAACAAGAGTTCACAAATGAGCCGCCCATCTGAAATCAGATGAGCGGCTTCTGGTGCAGTTACGGTTATGGAAGACGGGGAGGTTACCGCTCTGCAACTTTCATGCGGCGCTTTAGATATTCTCCATACTGACCAAGGCCGAACAGAAAGACCCAGTAGATCGCCGCCACAAAGGCCAGCACTTCGATGTAATATGGGGCCCATTCGCCCGTCCCGAAGGCCGCATTGGCAGAGGCGAGCACATCAAAGAACCCGATGATGATCACGATCGCGGTTTCCTTGAAGGTCACGACAACGTTGTTGACCGTCGCGGGCAAGGCATGACGGAACACCTGTGGCAGAACGATGCGTGCCAGGATTTGCCAATAGGTCAAACCCAGTGCTTTGCCAGCCTCGAACTGGCCTTTTGGGATAGCCTGAAACCCGCCGCGTAAAACCTCAGCCTGATAACAAGCAAAAAACAAACCAAACGCTATGATCACGCGCCAGATCTTATCTCCTTCCAGCCAACTTGGCAGTAGGATCGGGATCACAACGGCGGCGGTGAACAGCGTTGTCAGCAGCGGCAAAGACCGGATCATATCGATCACCAGCGAGGCAAAGCCGCGCACGACGGGCATCTCTGACCGACGCATCAACGCAAGACCAAGCCCCATCGGCATCCCGATTAGAACTACGCTTGAGAACAGGAACAATGTCAGCGCCAGACCGCCCCACTGATCCGTGGTAACCTTCGGCAAGCCCAGCAGACTGCCCTCCATCAGCAGGTAGTAGATGGCGAAACCCACTATCCAAATGGTCGACAGGCGCTTGGCTGTCCAGGTCCATGGAAAGCACGAGATGATAACCGTGCCGACAATCGACAAACAAGCTAACGCTGAGCGCCAGTGTTCATCATACGGATAAAGACCAAACAGGATCAGCCGATGCCGGGCGTCGATAACGGACCAACATGCTCCGCCATGGCCACATTCCTCGACATTGTCTGCGCTCCACACCGCGTGGAAGACACCCCAGCTGAGCGCTTGCCAGACCAGCCAAGCGAGGCCCGCAAAGACAACAACTGTGATGACGGAATCCGTCGGCGTGGCGAACGAACGGCGGCGGAATTTCTCCCAGTCGAATTTATTGGTTAGTACCGCGTCAGCCATATCAATGCGCCTTCAGTTTGAGGCTTTCGTTCAGCCAGTTGATGAACTGAGCAATCGAGAAATTGACCAGCAGGAACGCGCCCATGAGAATGGCGATCAGTTCCAGTGTCTGCCCGGACTGCGTGATTGAGGTAGAGACGATGTAGAACAGGTCAGAGAACCCGATGGCGACACCAATGGTTGTGGCTTTCATGATGAAAATCCACTGGTTGCCAAGCGGCGGAATGATCGTCCGCAGCGCCATGGGCATCTTGATCCGCGCCCAAATCGCACGCTGGGTCAGCCCCAGCGCCTCACCAGCCTCGATCAGACCCTTGGGCACTTCGGCAAGGCCACCGCGCACGACCTCAGCGATATAGGCCGAACCATACAGCGTGATGGCTATGATCATGACCAGCAGTTCTGGTGAGATCGTCAGGCCGCCCTCAAACCGCAGGCCCTTGAGCGCAGGCCAGGAGATTGCCCCCTCACCCGCCGGAACTGTCAAGCCGGTTGCGACCAGAACCATGAAAAAGCCCAGGCCGATCAGCGCCAGCAGGATCTTGGCAAGGCTGATCTTCATCCGCGACAGAAAGAATGCCGCAGCGATCAGAACCAATACCAAGACAAGAGCGACGGTCAGAGATACGTTCAGCAGCGGGATCATCAACCCCCGATTGGACAGGAAAATCGCTTCGCCCAGGTTCATCGCCTGCCTTGGTCCCGGCAGGTGGATCACAACGGCGTACCAGAAGATGCCCTGCAGGATCAGCGGAATGTTCCGGAAGGTTTGGATATAGACCGTTGCAGCGGTTTTCAGCGCCGGGTTCCGCGCGTCTCGGAACGTCCCGATGAGAAACCCAAAGACAGTGGAAAGCACAATCGTCAGAAAGCCCAAGAAAACAGTGTTCAGGAACCCGATCGTCAGGGTCCGGGCATAGCTGTCATTGATATCCCGGTCGATCAGCGAGAAAGAGTAAGACCAGCCCGTAGACCGTTCAAGGAACCCAAAGCCGCTGGCCAGACCCAGCGCATTCAGATTGACCTTGGCACTTTGGATGGCGCTAATCACAACTAGCACAGTAAACACGATCAGTGCGCTTTGGATGATCAATTTGCGCCTGTTGGCGCGCGCCTTCAGTTCGGATGCGTCCATGGCTTTTAATCTTCTGATTTTAGGGGAGAATGCGGGGCCGCAATGTCACGCGGCCCCCGTGTCTAAGTTAGCTCTTAGTCAAGCTGCGGGGCGTACAGAACACCGCCGTGGCTCCAGAGGTTATTCAGACCGCGTTCCAGCTTGTATGGGCTGTTGTCACCAAGGTTGCGGTGATAAATCTCGCCATAGTTGCCTACGACTGCGATCATCTCTTTGGCCCATGTATCACGGATCCCCAGACGCTCGCCCATGCCTGGCTCCGCACCCAACAGCCGAGCGATCTTCGGGTTCGGCGGGTTTGCTGCCATTTCTTCGACATTCTCCGATGTAATGCCTTCTTCTTCGGCGATCAGCAGAGCGGCCAGCATCCAGTTGGTAAAGTCGACAAAGTCCTCGTCGCCCTGACGCATCGCGGCTGAGATCGGTTCATTCGAAAGTTGATCGTTTAAGATCACGTGCGCATCTGGATTTTCAATCTCGGTGGCGCGCAGGACGGCCAGGAATGGACCCCAGGCGACGAAGCTATCGCATCTGTTGGCCAGATAAGCCGCGCGTAGTTCCGATGCTTTTTCGTAGCTCACCATCGTGTGCTCTACGCCAAGGCTCTCAAGGTAGTTAGCAGCGATGCGCTCAATGGTCGTACCCGCCTCAACACAGATCGTACCGCCTTCCAATTCTTTCGCTTCGGTGATCCCCAGATCGCCATGCGCCATGAATTGTGCGCCACCAAAGAAGTAGGGGATCGAGAACTGCAGACCCAGTTCGGTGTCACGGCCCATGGTCCAGCCGGTGGCCTTGATGATGATGTCCACATCGCCCGATTGCAGGGCCGGGAAACGCTGCGCCCAGCTGAGCGGAACAATCTGTGCCTTGTCCGGATCACCCAGCAAGGCGGTGGTCATCGCTCGGCAAAGGTCAATGTCCAAGCCTTTCCACTCATTTTTGTCATTCACTTCGACAAAACCAAAATATGAGCCGTTGTGACCTGAGCAAAGCATTTTGCCACGCTCCTGGATTGCTTTGATGGTCGGGCTTTCCGCAAGTGCCAAACTTGGGAAAGCGAACCCTGCGGCAACAGCTATACTTGCCACTATACCTTTGACATGCATTTTTCTTCACTCCACTGTTGTTCTGTATTTCAGCACATATGTATTGATATAGAGAATGTACAACTTGTCGCAACGAGTCAACAGTCTCGACTGTGGAACCCTCCATTGGGGTCACAGAGCAGAGAATTTGGTACCGGGATCTCCTACGGCTATGCCACGGTCGGTATCGTCGGCTCCGAAAGTCGTTTCGACTACACTGCCTCCGGAACATCGATCAACACAGCTGCTCGTCTCTGCGACATGGCGGATAACGATGAGATTCTTATTTCTCTTCGAACCTGGGCCGCATTTGAGGGTGCGCTTGAAGCTGAAAGCCGGGGCGAGGAAAAGAACAAGCGCATTAGGGAACCGGTCGAAGTCTTTGCAGAGGCCGCCGGTTAGTTATTGCGGTGAAAAGATCTAGAATTTCTCGCTATCGGAGTGTCAGGTATAGGCTTGATGAGGCAGGTCACAGCCAAATCCGACAGCCACAAGGAAAACTCGCTATTCTGGATAGCGGACGAACTTGCCGTTCGACGACGCATAGGCCCGCTTGTTTAACCAACACAAAAAATCACTTGGAAACTCGCGCTCGTTTGAACCATGCTTGGACGGATAACGATCTACCGAGAGGTCCTCTTAGCTATGGAGTTGTCAATTCTCGCAGCAAAGGCCAGTCATCCGCCCGGTCCTGTCGCTGATCTTATCTGGACCGTCGACCCACCCCTCATGCAGTTCCTTTTTGGAAACGAGGAGCGCTGGAAACGAATCTTCGCATATGATTGGTCGGAAATGGAAGGCATTGTTTGCCACAAGCAGACCACGCTTGCGATGCAGGGTGACGAAGTTCTCGGGGTCCTCGTCTCCCACACACTTGATGAGTTTGAAGAACACTTTGTCCAGACCCGAGCGCGGCAAGGACGGAACGAAAGCCCCGAGTTCCGAAATCACCTTGACCACGCATTCGACCTCATGGAACAGCTATTTCCACCCGGATTGGACGGGTCCTATTTCGTGTTCGATCTGGCTGTTTCTTCAAAATCTCGACGCATGGGAATCGGCCGGCGACTGATTGATGTTGCTAAGGCAAAGGCTCAGGACGCCGGTTGCAAACGAATTTGCCTTGACGTTGCGGCGGATAATGACGCCGTTCAGTTTTACGAGAATATCGGAATGCGGATTGCCGTGGAAACTCGCGTGCCAGAACTCGACAAAAACCATGGGGTTGGTACACACTACCACATGGTTCTACCAGTGTAGTTGACATGCGTTTTTCGTCGGCTCTGGGCTCACTCCATACGTTCACTGCAAATCGTGTTACCGGCTGTTCGCGGCCTAAAGCAGACTGTCAAAACCGTGCTTTGCGGTTCCAGCAAAGCGCACCAAAGCTACCGCTCTCGACCAATATTAAATTGGTTGCTTTCGTTGACGAGATGTGGCGGTTCACCTCGTATCTGGATTAGGTTTGACTTTTTGGCTAGCCTGTTGGCTAAGCTAGGGAGGTTAGGTATTGGAACGACGCCTCACGGCAATAATTGCTGCCGACGTTGTGGGCTACAGCCGCCTCATTCGGGAAAATGAAGCAGGTACTCTGGCGTCCATAAAGGCACATCGCGAAGATCTGATAGAACCTATCGTAGCAGCCCGAAACGGGCGCATCGTCAAATTGATGGGCGATGGTCTGCTAATCGAATTTGCCAGCGCCGTTGAAGCAGTACAATGCGCGATAGAGTTTCAACATTACGTCGAACTGAAAAATAAGGACGTTCTGGAAAACAACCAGATACACTACCGAATTGGAATCAACGTTGGCGACGTCGTCGTGGAAAACGATGACATTTACGGGGATGGTGTAAACGTTGCTTCGCGACTGGAAGGTCTGGCTGTGCCTGATGGCATCTATATGGCGGCAAGCGTATTTGATCAGGTAAAGGACAAACTCGACCTCAACATTGAAGACCTTGGGTTGCATGAGGTCAAAAACATCGAAGAACCTATACGTGTTTTCAGCCTGTTGCTTGATGACAAAGCAAAGGCACTCGTTTCCACTATACCCCGACCCGAGACGCCGACACGTCGCTCATGGTTAGTAGCTGTTCTGGTCGCGGTTGCAGTTGCGGTCGGGGGGATGGTCTTGTGGCAAACTTGGATTGCTTCGAACCAATCATCCGACACGACCGGTCCAACCGGCGTCCCACTAGCTGGCAAACCGTCTATCGCCGTACTGGCGTTCGACAATTTGAACAGCGATCCGGAACATGATTACCTCAGCGACAGCTTCAGCGAAAACATCATCACTGCGCTCTCCCGATTTGTCGACTTCTTCGTAATCTCGCGCAATTCGACGTTTACCTACAAGGATCAACCGGTAAAGGTACAACAGGTGGCCGAAGAGCTGGGCGTTCGCTACATTGTCGAGGGCAGTGTTCAAATTTCCGGCGACAAGTTGCGTGTCACAGCGCAATTGACTGACGCAACAAACGGCAAACATCTTTGGGCAGAAAGCTACGACCGCAGTCTTGAGGACATTTTTGCTGTACAAGACGATGTTACGCGAACCATCGCCCTGACTCTCAACGAGAACATCGACCTGGCGGAGTATGACCGGTTGGAACACCAACCAACTGACAACCTGAATGCATACGAACTTTTTAAGCGCGCGCAGGAACAATCATTCACCTTCACGAAAGAAGGCAACATTCTTGCGATGGAGCTGAGCAAGAAGGCAATCGAACTGGATCCGAATTTCGCAAGTGCATACATCGAACTCGCTTGGGCCCATAACTTCGGCTACCGTTGGGGGTGGACTGAAATCACATCGCGTGAAGAATCTTTGGCGCTCGCGTTTGAAATGGCCAGAAAAGCGATAAAACTGGAGCCGTTCAATTTCAAAGCTCATCAGGTTTTGGCGAATGTTACAGTGCAAAGTGGCGATCTTGAGAAGGCCGCATCACTTTATGAGAAGGCGATATCCCTAAACCCGAACTCTGCTCAGGTACTTGCCGACTCTATTGATCCTTTGATCTACAGCGGAAGGGCAGATGAAGCCGTTGATCGGATGAAGGCTGCAATACGCCTCAATCCTCATCATCCAGATTGGTATCTGTGGAATCTGGGTTGGGCTCAGTACTTCGCGGAGGAATACGAAGGAGCGCTCGCTTCGATCGAGAAGATGAACGGGGTCCCGGATCGCCTCAGGCGTACTCTTGCTCCGATCTTGCTGCGGTTGGGGCGGGATGACGAGGCCCGCACCATGATGGGCGAGTTTCTAGTAGACAATCCCGACTACGATATTGAAGAAGCGGGAGCTGCTCCGTTCACCGACAAAGAGTTCCACAACCGTTGGTTAGACGATTTGCGAAAATTGGGAGTTCCGGAAAACGCGTCTCAATGATCTTGGATTTACTGCGGTAAACCGGCAATTTGCGGGCAATACAGCTGCTAAATGGACACTCCAAGATGGATGGCACAGTTCGCTATTTAGGCTTGGATATAGAAGAAGCACTCGCCATCGCGGAGGCTACTGAGGTGTAATTATTAGGTCGCTTCCCAGCGGCGTTTTTCGCCGATTGAACCAAGCGACCAGAACAAACAGCCCGTAGCGGGCCTTCACCACCAAGCTTTGCAGCTTCCGAGATGCGCAACAAACCTGTCACTAACAGACCGACAAGAGTTTGAAGGTTGGGTCGTTTGCGGACACTCACTTTGCCCGCAAACTGCAGTCATACTCTTCGGAAGTTCAGGCACCTTCTTTCGAAGAATCGGACTTCATGAAGTCTTCTTTCACCATGTGCGCTTTCACGGCTGGTAGGCCGATGGCTTTCAATCCGATGATTGCTGCGTAGATCAAGGTTGCGGAGGCAAGGGCATCCAAATCCCATCCCACCGGTATCGCAGTGACTCAAAGGTACTCAGGTAATGTTGCAAGTGCCGGTATCGTCCAAAACCCGGTCAACGCAAGTTGCACCAGCGCTATCCAAAACCCGGCACAGTATCACCAGATTGAACCCGAATGATTGCACCATGTGTATTTTTCGGTCGCAGTAATTTCGTCAGAGCGGTCATTTAGGCCAAGCCATCTTAACTGTTCCGAAACGGATTCTTCGCTGACTAGCTCCAGAACTTGAAGGCTGAAGAACTTAATCATTGTTTGGTACGCTATTTCGAGTGACCGCTTGGCTGGAGCTTTTGATCTGCCGGATTTGGCGCGCGCAAAGGTGTATTCGTGTCTGCGAAAGCAGCCAACCCTAAGCAATTCATAGAAGGGTGCCGCCCAATCGTCATCAGAACGGATTCTAGATTGCCGAAACCCGCTCGCACTTCTTGGATCGCAGGTGGAGCTTGGCCACCGTATCGAGGCTAGTTTGGACAGCCCTTTGCACCTAAAACTTCCTATTCGATTTTCCGATACTATCCACGAAAAAAATTCGATATTCAGCATGAAGTGATTGTGCCATATTCCCCACGTAGCGCGAAAGTGCCCCACCAGATCGGAACGCCAATCAAAATTTCTCATTTTGTAGTGGAGATCTCGATCTGAGGAACTGTTGCAACCTGAAACCCGTAGAAATGCCACCGACGCCCAAGCGCTACACCAACCCCACTATGGGCTGAACACCCATTTTCTGATGGAGAACAAAATGAGTCGAGTTTCTGCTGTTGCTCTGCTCTCATCCCTGTTTGCCCTTCCGGCATTCGCCATGCCTGCTGATCTTGACATGGACGGTGACGGCCTAGCATCGCTGGCGGAGCTTCAGACGAAGTATCCTGAAGTCTCGGAAGATCTGTTCCTGGAGATCGACGCAAACGCCGATGGTTTCGTCAATGACGACGAATTGACTGCCGCTGTTGATGCAGAACTTCTCCCTGGTCCCGCAGGGGATCAGTAAGCAAAAGTCGTCACGGCTATGAGGAAGCCCATCCCGCCCCATAAATGGCTGCTTGCCGCGATGGGTATCTGGTTGGTTCTGTCCCCATTTGTCCTGTTCCGTGAGGAAGCTCTTTTACAGGGCATGGCTGAACTTGAAGCGCTCGCCTTCATGGCCATTGGCATTAGTGTCCTGGTCATGTCCGGCGCTGACGGCCGGAGCCACCTTCTCGCACGGGTGGCTCCGGTTTCGGCACTGGGGATTTCTCTGATCGCCGCACCTGCGGCGCTGAACTTCACCGGCCACATTGTGGCAACGGCCAACGCATGGCTAACAGGATCGGCGCTGATCGCGCTCGCCGTATGGGAGGTAATGGCGAGCCGCGGATTACGTGCAATCTCATAAAATGGCGCGGGACGGGCAACTGCCCCGCGCTCTCACAATCAGGCCACCTAAATGATCTCATCTTCATCAAACATTGGATCACCATCGAGCTGATTGGCGATCATGTCGACCCGCATTTCAACATCTGCGCTCGTCGTTTTGGCGATATGAAACAAGGCGTCGCCCTCGTGCACAAATGGCAAGTTGGTGCGGCCCACAATGATGCCGTCAGACTCTCCAAGAACATCCATTCTGATTTCACCAAACGGGTCCGAGATCCGGCCAAGCAAGTCGCCTACCTTCACATATTCGCCCGCTGCCTTGAACGTTCTTAGCAATCCACCGGCGGGTGCGCGTACCCAGGAACTCGTCCGTGCGTGAACCGGCGCCTCACGTACGGCAGCGATGCCGCGCTTGGCGACCATGCCCATCGCGTTCATAACCCGAAGGATACCAGCGAGACCCGCCCGTGCCGAGAGTTCGTCGAAACGCAGCCCTTCACCACCTTCGAACAGCAACACATCGACGCCCCGCTCTTGGGCCGCCTTTCGCAGTGACCCGTCGCGCAGCTTGGAAATCATGACGACCGGTGCACCGAACGCATCGGCGTATCTGATCGTCACATCCGAGGCTGGCGAAACTCGAATTTGAGGCAGGTTTGTGCGGTGGATCGCGGCAGAATGAAGATCGATACCGAGATCGGAACGCTCAACAATTTCGGTCATAAAGATATGTGCGAGGCGGCCCGCCAATGATCCGCCCTCGCTACCGGGAAACGACCGGTTCAGATCGCGCCTGTCCGGAAGGTATCTCGATTGGGTCATGAAGCCGAACGCGTTTACGATGGGCACAACCAGCAAAGTGCCTGCGACCTTGTCCAGCTGCGGTGCCCGTAGCAGCCGCCGTGCGATTTCGACACCAATCACCTCATCGCCATGAATTGCAGCGCTGACAAACAGGACTGGTCCTGGGCGGCGGCCATGAACCACATGCACTGACATGCTCACCGGGGTATGATCGGACATCACGCTCACCGGCAGGTCCAGCGTAGCCCGCGTACCTGCCGGGACGCTGAAGCCCCCGATTTCAAATGGCTCGCGCATGGCCGTTACCCGCGCCCTCTGGTCTTGGTGTTTCCCTTGGCGGCGTTCTTTTCCAGAAACTCGATGATCTTGCCGGCAACATCGATGCCAGTTGCCTTTTCAACTCCCTCCAGACCGGGTGAGGAGTTCACCTCCATGACGACGGCACCATGATTGGCGCGCAACATGTCCACGCCGCAAACGTTGAGCCCCATTGTCTTGGCCGCGCGCACAGCGGTAGAGCGTTCCTCGGGTGAGATCTTGATGGGTTGGGCACTTCCACCCCGGTGTAGATTGGATCGGAACTCTCCTTCTGCCCCTTTCCGCTGCATCGCTGCAATCACGCGCCCACCAACCACGAGCGCACGAATATCCGCGCCGCCCGCTTCCTTGATGAACTCCTGCACCATGATGTTAACTTTCGCGCCGCGAAATGCCTCGACCACGGATTTTGCCGACCGGTTTGAGTCGGCAAGAACCACCCCAATACCCTGCGTGCCCTCCAACAGCTTGACCACCAGTGGCGCGTCGCCCGCAAGTTTGAGGACTTCACCGGTTTGCTTCGGGTCATGGGCGAAGGTGGTAACAGGCAGGCCAATGCCGTCCCGCGCCATGAGCTGCATTGAACGCAGCTTGTCGCGCGATCTGCCAATCGCCACTGACTCGTTGAGCGGGAAGACCCCCATGATTTCGAATTGCCGCAGGACGGCCAATCCATAAAAAGTGACCGATGCTCCGATCCGGGGGATCACAGCGTCATAACGCCCAAGCTTCTTACCATCGTAATAGACCTCGGGTCGGCGTGAAGCGATGTTCATATAGCAGCGCAGAGTGTTCACGATATCCAGCTCGTGTCCGCGCTGCTCTGCGGCTTCTTTCAGACGACGGTGCGAATAAAGGCCCGGGTTCCGGGCCAGCATGACAAATTTCATTGGCGTTGTCCCTCCGGGTCCCTGCTTCTTGCTTTCTTTTTTTTCCCTGTTGGAGCTTTTCCGGAACCCAGCAGATAGGAGTGACCCGGATCGACAAGAATCCCCCGCCTGCGAATAGCGGTGCGGCCAAGGATCAGATCAAATTCCATCTTCGCACGGTTGGCCAGAGAGACGTCGATCTGCCAGCGATGCCGCCCGAGCAAAAGCTGCGTTCTCACAATCAGTCGACGTTCGGGGACACCTCCGGTGTTCTTAATCTCGCGTTCGTCGACAACCCTGGTTCGAACCCGGTTTGGCGAACGGCGGTTTTGGACTGGTATCATGAACTCGACCCATCGCTCGCCGTCAATCTCGAACACTGACTGATCCACAGCATGGAGCGCTGCGGTTCTCGCGCCCGTGTCTATCTTAGCCGGTATATTCTCTATTCCAAAGTCGGGCAGGCTGATGCGTTCACGCCAACCTATAATCTCTGGGTGTGCGGCACGCTTCACCATGGCATCTACTCTGTGCATTCATCGTTGGCACGCCTGTAGTTCACAAACGAATTGGCGCTCATAACAACATAAAACGTGTCCATATCGATTAACACGTACCCAAGTTCAAAGAGCGCGACTGACAATCCGCGGATGTCCGTTTCGTATAAACGTCTACGCCCTGCGATCCGACGCACGAGCTTGTCCGGGATTCGATAACGTCCATTTGCCTTACCGCCAAAGTCCTGATCGTAAAGGTCCGCCAAGCGTTCAGCGGTCATAGATATCCAGTCATTTTCACGCATGACTTTCCCTATATTGGCAAGAATTATTTGTCTATAGGCAAAAAAAATCTGTTATAAGCCCGGCATTGACCAGAATCCCCACCAAAGAAATGAATATGAGCGACACAGACACTTTCCCAAGGGAACTGGAAATGCAGTTGCAGCAGGCTTTGTCAGAGCGTGACGGGGCTGAACTTGCAAACCTGCTTGATCCTCTTCCGTTGAGCGATGCATTGCGTGAGTTACTCAATCTGCCGGTAGAACAGCGGAGCGTCGCATTGTCGTTGCTGCCACCGGAACTGGCTGCCGAACTTGTAGAAGAGGCGCCGAATGCGCTGGCAGTCGATCTTGTTGAGCGCATGGAGTCGGAGCAGGCCGCAGAGATTATCGAAGAACTGGATTCGGATGTTCAGGCTGATGTCATTGGAGAGCTTGAGGACGCGGACGCGGAAGCGATCCTTACTCGGATGGATCCCGAAGACGCCGCAGATGTTCGTCGTTTGGTGGAGTACGAGGACGATGTCGCGGGCGGCCTTATGGTTGCTGAAGCCTTCACTTTTTCCGAAACCGACACAGTTGGAAAGGTGTTGCGGCGGTTCGCAAACGAAGAATATGACCTTGAACGTTATCGGGGTCAGCATCCTTACGTATTGAATTCGAAAGGCGCACCTATTGGTGTCGTTTCTTTACGCAGTCTTGTATCCACGCGTCGAAGCGCGCGTCTAACTGAGATCATGGTGCCTCCACTAACCGTCCAGGCCAACATGCCGCTGGAGAAACTGGAAGACTTGTTCGATGAAAACCCGTTTCTTGGATTGCCGGTCGTCGAGGCAGACGGGCATCTGGTGGGTGTCGTCTCCAGGTCTGCCGTCGATGAAGCTCTGCTGAAACGCGCGGAGTCGTCCAGCCTGAAACGTCAGGGTGTCTTCGGCGATGAACTTCGGTCGATGCCCCTGCCACTTCGGGCGCGGCGGCGCCTACAATGGCTCTCGGCAAATATCGTTCTAAACGTGATCGCCGCCAGTGTGATCGCCGCCTACGAACAAACCCTCGCTGCTGTGATCGCGCTCGCCGTGTTCCTGCCGATGGTATCCGACATGAGCGGCTGCTCGGGCAATCAGGCGGTCGCCGTCAGCATGCGCGAACTGTCCCTCGGCCTTGCCCGTCCGATTGATGCCATGCGGGTCTGGATCAAGGAAGTGTCGGTCGGATTGATCAACGGGTTCGTTCTGGGGCTTCTGATCGGCGTCGTTGCCTGGATGTGGAAAGGCAATCCGTTTCTGGGTTTGGTGATCGGCGGGGCGCTTGGGCTCAATACAATCGTCGCTGTGTCAATCGGTGGTGTCCTGCCCTTGTTGTTGAAGCGTATCGGCCAGGACCCCGCGGTGGCCAGCGGCCCTTTGCTGACGACTATCACCGACATGGCAGGGTTCTTCCTTGTTCTGAGCCTCGCGACGGCAATGATGCCGCTTTTGATCTGATGAACTCATTTTGAGCCCGGATTAATGCCAGTCTACGGCTGACATCATCACCGAAACTCCGGGCCATGCGCCCAGACCGTCAACGAGTGTCGCTGACCATGTTCTACTGGTGTCACCTGATGGAGCAGGAAACTCGGGAAAATGGTCGCGCAGCCCTGGTACCGGCTAGCGGTTACCGCATAAGCGCCCGGCATAATCTCCAGATCGCCACCGTCGTACATCCCAGGTTTGCTGAGTTGAACGACCAGCGACAACTTTCTTTTTCGAGCGGCTGGCCCGTCCCCTATATCGGAATGCCACGCAAAATGACCTCCATCTGACGCTTTGTAGCATGCAACCTGTGGGCTTTCAGCAAATTCGCGCAGATCAAAGCCGAACTTGTCGGTATTGGAGCGACGGACCACATCAATTAGTCGTGCCATCACCCAACCAGTGCCGCTGACGTCATCTAGCCAGGTCACCTCTGCCCTGCGCAGATTGTGATCCTTGTTCTGCCCGACCAGCAAGGCCTCGTTCGTCGGGGCTGTTTTTGATGCAGCAACAATCTGCTCACATTCCCGCGTGGTAAATACACCGGGAATCGAATGAACTTCCAACATTCTGTACACCATTTTTGTTTGGTGCTGAATTTTGCCAAAACGCGCTGATGGTGCTGCGCTGTTTTCGACCTGAGAGGTCTAAAGCGACGTAAAACTTTACGTAATCTCAATTGTTTTCAATCGATCACGGGCAGGATTTCATGCTCGACGTTCACGGGGCCGAAGCTGTAGTGCGTTGTAGCGATACCCCGGTTCGACAAAGGTGAAACAATAACAAAACACCTGCAATCGCCTTTGATCAGCGGGACACCGGTATCAATTCGTCTACTGATCTATACGGGTACATTGTTTTCGTGGCCGGGTGATCTCGAAGGCTGCCTTTGGTTCTGGGCCTGGCATCTTTGATGAACCAGGACAGAAATTCAGACACCAGCACGGTTGCATCCTTCGAATAGGAGACCGGTTGGAGGATGTCACCGAGCGCTGAAAGAAGAACCCTGCCTGGTGATGAACTGACAAGGCATTTTTCACTCATTGTGCTGTTCATTTCCTGACACTGACTGATCCAGGAATATGGGAATCAAGTCGGCTTTAGCTGAATCATCCTATCTTCACGCTTTATGCTTCCAGTCATCCTCCTCTAATTCGGCGCCTGTGCCCGCGCCAAGGAAATTCGCCGGTTGCTTCCCATTCGTAGTCGTTCGGGCGCAAGCGCCGTTCCCGGTTTTCTTTTTCCAGATCGAATTCGGACGGATCCCATATCTCGGCGGCATCATCCCAATCCTGCCGGGTTTTCAGTTCCTGCGTTTTTGCTGCCGGGTCCTTCACAATTCCGAACCGGTCTGACGTTATGAACCGCCTTATGTGCTTAGTAACGTGATTGATCCAACGCTTTTCCATTGATACCTCCTTTCCCTCCAATTCACAGATTTGGCCGGTCTCTTTTTGATTTTAGGTGATCGGAACTCCTTTTCGGAGTGCAAAACCTTAGATTTTTTCTCAACCGTGCTATCGAAAATTGGAATAGGTACTTATTTTCAAAATGTTATATCTTCGAGGTTCAAGCGCCGAGAATTGGCAGATTATTTTCCCGTCTTATACTTTTCAGGTCCTGGTTGACGGTCGTGGAGAGAGAAATGCGCTTGAGAACGTCTTTTGGTTGGAGGTACTGGGCCATCTTGGGCGGTGTTTTGGTGGCTGGGATAACCGCAGTTCTAGTTTTCGAGTCAGTCCACAATCAGCCCGCAGCGACCGATATGTTAGAGGCCTCTGAAAACTAATATTTCGCCTTCTAAATGATCACCTGCGAAAGCGTCTCACATCTCAGGCCGTGACGGGAAATTGTTTTTTTGCGAAGGCACCCAAAAGCTGTGCGGCTTTGTAGGGTAGGTTTTCGGGGTCATCATCTGCAATAACGGCATAGGCGGCATAAGCAAACCGCGGAGCATCCTCAATCACCCTCAACCAACCGGTTTCCACTTCCCGCGACACAATCCGCCAAGGGAAATACCCGGCGGCCGGTCGAGTTCTCAGGAAATTCAGGCCAAGCGTGCCGATTCCGAGCTGCAACATCGGCGTCGAAATGTCTGGAAAGTTCAACAGGTGATCTGCACGGAATTCTGGCCCCCAGTCGATCAGAACATAGTTGTCTTCAAATGGGTTTCGCGAGATATCCAGATCGCTGCTAACGAGTACAAAATCATCCTCAAACAGCTGAAGGGCCGTCAGCCCGACCGTATTCCGTGGATCATACATCACAGCTAAGTCCAGCGCGCCCGCAGTGGTTTGGCCTAACAGTGATTCAGTGGAAACTGTTGATCCGTGAATCGCCACATTAGGGAACGCCCGCATCATCTCCGGAATTAAGTCAATCAGGAACCCATCCCACAGACTGGGCACGGCACCTATTTCCAAAGCAGCTCCAACAGTATCCGGCAGGGCGGCGTCAATTCGAGCCTGTGTCCAACACCTGACAAGTGCTTGCGCATGTTTGTGAAAACGGTGCCCGGCCGGAGTAAGGGTGGCGCCAGATTTTCCACGTTCGAACACTGGCCTCCCAAGCTGTTGCTCCAGTGATCGAATTCGCATGCTTACTGTTGATTGTGTGACATAGACCTTGTTGGCAGCCTCCAAAAAACTGCCCGTTTCAACGATCGCCAGAAATGTTCGTGCGAGTTCAATGTCCATGGCTTATCTATTAATTTTTCCAATATTTTGCATGAAGTAAATTCGCTTTTCAACTAAAACAGCATGTGGCAAATTCGGCTGGTAGCATGAAACTGCTGATGCTGTCCCGATTGCGACCCCAGGGTATCAGAGTCCCCCAATCTCGAAGCGAGTGTCGAAGAAAGACTCCCGGCAGTGCAAAGCATCTTTCATGCTACACGAACTGCCTCACTTAGTCGGGAGCGCTTGGCCTGTGTTCCCGACCCATTCAAGGGAATACTATGTTCAAACTGGTGCTTGGCGCATTTCTGGGACAGTTCTGCGCTATCTCAGTCGTAGCAATGCCTGCTGCACTGGATGTGGACGGTGACGGATTGGCGTCACTAGATGAACTGGCGGCTTTCTATCCCGATTTCACGGAACAGTTGTTCGCCGAAATCGATACAAACGATGACGGTTTCGTGACGGATGAAGAACTGCTGACTGCCATTGGCGTCGGTCTCGTCTCGTTTCCTGAAAACAACTTTTGAGCACAGGCGCTCGCCCGCACCGCGTTAGTAGTCAATCTGACCGGAACTTTTTATGCGGGCAACTATCGCAGCTGGTTAGCAGACAAGCTGTGTAGATTGAGGCAATGTGCTTCCGGTCGTTTCAAGGCTTCCCCATTTTCGACACTCGTTTTTTGAGCATCACGATGCGGCTCTCTCTTTGGCTAACGTTCGAATTCTCGCAACTTAAGTCCCGAATACGGAACTACTAGTGCCAGGATGAGTCAACGATTTAATTATACTAGGCCGTTTCACCCTAGCGCTTCACGCTTCTGTAAGCGGGTCAGCGGGTAAGCGCGTTTAGAAACAAGTTGGAATTATACAGCTCAAAATAGAGCCAAGGTTCTTTGATCATCTTGCCCAAGCAACTAGTTTGAGAACATGGCCTCCGTAGCACAACTGACCGACTGGATGATTACCGAAGGACGCCGCTCAGGCGACCCCGTGAAAGTAGTTTCTCATTTCTGCTCGTCATTAATTGAGGAAGGTGTTCCGCTTTGGCGGGTCAATATCGGTCAGCGTTTCGCCAATCCTTTACTCATAGCATGGGGGGTCGTTTGGACCCCTGACGGAACCGACAGCTACGACGTAACTCATGAAACTATGTTGACGGAAGGGTATGTTGGCAGCTCATTTGAGTACATTTTGGAACACAGAAAACCTCTGCACAAAAGTCTGCGACAACTGGATCCAAAGACTGAGCATTCTTCGTATCTTGAATTCGCTGAGTTGGGTGGCACAGATTACTATGCGACTCTGATGTATTATGGTGATGGATCCTTGCACGGCTGCACGTTTGTCACGCTAGAACCAGAAGGCTTCTTACCACGGCATCTGGAGTTGATTGAAGCAGCACTGCCTGCTCTGTCTTCCGCTTTGGAACCTGTCACAATGCGCAAGTCAGCCAAAGGTCTACTACGAACATATCTTGGCGATGGACCCTCCGATGCCGTGTGGAACGGGCGGATCAAGCGAGGCGAAAGAACGACCCTTGAAGCAGTCGTCATGTTTTCTGATTTACGAGGTTTCACGGCACTTTCTGAAGTCGCACCCGAGGCAGATGTTTTTGACGCGTTGAGCGGATACTTTGATCTGGTTGTTCAGTCTGTGGAAGATAACGGTGGCGATGTTCTCAAGTTCATGGGTGACGGAATTCTGTCGATCTTCACCATCGCAACTCAGGCTGATCACGCCGACCGATGCCGAAAGGCTGCGCAAGCCGCACAAAGTGTATTGGCCGGTTTGACGACGCTCAACCGTCGCCGCGTTGAGGCCCATAAGCCGTCATTGGATGTTGGGATCGGGATCAATGTTGGGCAAGTCAGTTATGGCAACATCGGCAGTCCTGGAAGACTCGATTTCACGGTTCTCGGAGGCGCAGTGAACGTTGCCAGTCGAATTGAAGGTTTAACTAAATCTATTGGCCGAAGAGTGCTGGCAACATCTGCGATTGCTGGCGCCTCACCTGATCTGTTTTTGCCTTGTGGGTTTCACGAAGTTCGTGGCCTTGCTCGTCCAATCGAGTTGTTTTTTCTCGTCGAAGAAGAGCTTTGATTTCGTGCTGAATTAATTTTGGCTGCATCGCAAAAAATAGGAACCGAACATTGGGCGCCAAGTGTCAAATGGCAGGTTTGTCCGCTTGTCAGGATTTGCAAAGTTTAGTTGGGTATTTCCGCTTAGGGCTGCGACCTGCCAATCATGTTTGCTCCGAAGATCGGCAAGTCGAGAACATTTGACTATGTAAAATTACACGATTGCCCCAATCTGGTATGATCGTGACGGTTACTCACTTCTCTTGTTGGTCATTTGACGTGCGTCAACCATTTGGCGGAACGTCATCAAACAGAGCTGAACGTACGCCTTCTTGCAATTCAGCTGTACAGCTATCGGTAAAAACGTCCACCTGAGAGCGCAGCTTCCAGCACTCAGCGTGTACTAGAGATACCTTTGCAGGCAAACGTTCACGAACGCATTGTGAAGAACGCCCTATGAGCTTCCAAAAACTGTCTCCAAACCACATGTATCCTGCAGCAACTTCTACATAATTTTGGCAGAGCCGGTAGCGGCCAGGATTTTGGCTGGTATCGACTATCTGTTGCTCAAGTTGGAATGGCAAACCGTTGGATTTCATGGGCAAGCCCTCAATCGACAGACCGAGCGCCTTAAAGTCAAGCGGATCACAAATATTCTGATAGTACTGATAGTTTTCATCAACTAAATGCGCCTGCGTGAAATTTTGATCGTCCGCTAGTGTTGATGAGATTAATTCGTCGCAAAACTCAGGGGTTAAGACTGCCAAGCTAGACTTGATGAACACGTGATCGTAATTTTGACCAGCGTTTTGTCCATAACTGAAGCTGAACCCGTCTCCCAACACTTCAAATGATGGAACATGAGCACCGTCAAGAATCTCCTCAATTTTGGATGCTCTTATAGACGTCCGATTGATGTCAGCCGATCTAAATGAGACCGATGTTTCATCTGGGATACCTGTGTAGTGAAACTGAGACCATATTGCTGAAACATCCAACTGCTTCCAGCGTCCAATAATCCACAGCGCCCAATCAAATCGACTAGAGTTCACAGATATTCACCCAGAAACTACAAGTCTGATCGCTCGTACTTGAAGTAGATCGATCTCGCCGGAAACTGGAGACGTGATGATCTATTCATAGACTGACGCCGCCTGCAAAAGCTTATATAAATCCGACCAAGTGATGTAATCATCGCTGGGCTTATCAAACCAGTTATTGTTGCCCTCGACGTCCTTCAGCCAAGCCTGCATCGCTTCAACGAATCTACGTGTGTCGGTATTCTCAGCCGGAAAACTCTCGTCGTCCAACAAGAACGAAAGTGCATCAGCGAAGTCCGCGCTAGATTTGATGTCATTCATATTCTTAGTGTCCCCTGACCACGATGTCTTGCCCCCCGTTTGGCGTAGTGAACTTGAAGGTATCATGCTTAATTTCTGCCGTCGTCGCTGGCCTTGTCGGAACTTCAATTCCCGCTTGTCTATAAGCGTACAATCGACGGTTATCTAAAGAATAAAGCTGCCCGTTCACCTCGAAAGTTCGAATTGGCGGCAACGACAACGGATCAACTGTACCGTTTCTCAATCCCGCAACAAGATCATCAACAGAACGACCGTCACTAAAATTTCCTCTGATGCTGCTTTGTGTAAACCTAGGTTCTGGACCCATTAAATTGGTTGCCGTCAACTCGGCTGCCTGATTCAACCCCTTGAGTTTCAGGGGTGTATCATGAGCAATCTATTTTGGCTGACCGACGAGCAGATTTCGCGGCTTCGGCCTTACTTTCCAAAGAGCCATGGCAGGCCGAGGGTTGATGATCGTCGTGTACTGAGCGGGATTATTTTCATCAACCGCAATGGGTTACGTTGGTCCGATGCGCCACGTGAATATGGGCCGCCAAAGACGCTATACAATCGCTGGAAACGATGGAGCGATATGGGTGTATTCGCTCGGATCATGACCGGGCTGGCTGCTGAAGGCCCGGATCACAAGACCATCATGATTGACGCAACATACCTCAAAGCACACCGCACGGCTTCCAGCCTGCGGTTAAAAAAGGGGGGCGCGGCAGGCTGATCGGTAGAACCAAAGGCGGCATGAATACGAAACTGCACGCTGTTACTGACAGTGTCGGGCGCCCCATCCGCTTCTTCATATCCGCGGGCCAGGTCAGCGATTACACGGGCGCCAAGGCTCTGGTGAACAGTCTGCCATCGGCTGACTGGCTGCTGGGAGATCGAGGTTATGACGCAGACTGGTTCCGCGAAGCCTTTAATGACAGGGGAATTAGGCCCTGCATCCCAGATCGAAAGTCACGCGACAAGCCTGTCCGGTATGACAAGCGTCGCTACAAACGCCGCAACCGCATTGAGATCATGTTCGCTCGCCTGAAGGACTGGCGGCGGATTGCCACCCGATATGACCGATGCCCAAAAGTATTCCTCTCAGCTATCGCTCTCGCTGCTACAGTCCTATTCTGGCTGTAAATCAATGAGTCTGGAGCCTAAGCTTGTTGCCATCAATTCTCGTAAGACTTCTGCGTACACTCCCAATCTCGCAAAAAACAAAGCGCCGTTGATCAACGATCCGGCGCCTTGTTTCCCTATAAATCCTTAGATTTGCGAGTTGTGGGCGCTAATGACCTTGTTTATGGGCGCCAAAACCGCCGAAATGGGTTCGTATTGCCTGGCGGTTCAAAAAGAGCATTTACATAAAGCATCATCCATCACATTTGGAATGGCCGCAGCTACGGCAGGTCATGCAGCCTTCGATCATCACCATGTCGAACTGGCCGCAAGATGGGCACGGCTTGCCACGGGGGGCATCCATGTTGACCACCTGCGCCTGAGGATCAGATTTCAGCCCCATCCCTTCACCCTCGAGGAAATCGATGTTGATCAGGTGTTGTTCAATCACGCCGCCAATGGCCGCCAGGATCGAGGGGATGTACTTCCCCTTCACCCAGGCACCGCCGCGCGGATCAAATACGGCCTTCAGTTCTTCGACCACAAAGGACACATCCCCACCCCGACGGAATACGGCCGAGATCATGCGGGTCAGCGCCAGCGTCCAGGCGTAATGCTCCATGTTCTTCGAGTTGATGAACACCTCGAACGGACGGCGACGACCGCCGATTACAATATCGTTGATGGTCAGGTAGATCGCGTGCTCGCTATCGGGCCATTTCAGCTTGTAAGTCGATCCTTCCAGCGACTGCGGGCGGTCCAGCGGCTCGGACATATAGACGACTTCGCCACCGTCAACTTCATGCGGCGCCGCCACGCTTTCACCCGGCGCGGTGTCAGCACTTTCAGATACAGTCAGAACCGATCCCGTCACGTCATTGGGGCGATAAGTGGTGCAGCCTTTGCAGCCCTGGTCCCAGGCCTGCATGTAGACATCCTTGAAGGCGTCAAAGCTGATATCCTCGGGACAGTTGATCGTCTTCGAGATAGAGCTGTCGATCCATTTCTGCGCCGCCGCCTGCATCTTCACGTGATCCGACGGAGACAGCGTCTGCGCGTTGACGAAATAGTCCGGCAGGTCCTTGTCGCCAAACTTGTCGCGCCACATTTGCACAGCGTAGTCCACGACTTCCTCTTCGGTACGAGAACCATCTTTCTGCAGTACCTTGCGGGTGTAGGCATAGGCAAAGACCGGCTCGATACCCGAGGACACGTTGCCGGCATACAGCGAAATTGTGCCAGTCGGCGCGATCGAAGTCAGCAGAGCGTTGCGGATACCATGCTCGCGGATTGCATCACGCACGTCCTCGTCCATCTGCTGCATGGTGCCACTGGCCAGATATTTCTCGGCATCAAACAGAGGGAATGCGCCTTTCTCCTTCGCCAAGTCCACCGACGCCAGATACGCGGCGCGGGCGATCGCTTTCAGCCAGCGCTCGGTCTGACGCGCCGCCTCGTCGGACCCATAGCGCAGGCCCAGCATCAGAAGTGCATCCGCCAGACCGGTCACACCCAACCCGATCCGGCGTTTGGCCTGCGCCTCAGCGGCCTGTTCCGGCAGCGGGAATTTCGATGCGTCCACAACGTTGTCCATCATACGAACTGCGGTGGCGACCAGTTCCTGCAGCGCCGCCTCGTCCAGATGAGCGGCGTCCCCAAACGGCTCGGTCACGAGGCGAGCCAAGTTGATCGAGCCCAGCAGGCACGCACCATAGGGCGGCAGGGGTTGCTCACCGCAGGGGTTTGTCGCCGCGATGGTCTCGACATAGCTCAGGTTATTGGCCTGATTGATGCGGTCGATGAAGATCACACCCGGCTCGGCAAAGTCGTAAGTGGCTTGCATGATCTTGTTCCACAGATCTCGGGCCTGAACGGTGTGATAGACCTTGTCGCCGAAGACCAACTCCCACGGGCCATCAGCCTTGACCGCCTCCATGAACGGATCGGTCACCAGTACCGACATATTGAACATGCGCAGGCGTGCCGGGTCAGACTTGGCGGTGATGAATTGTTCGATATCCGGGTGATCGCAACGCATGGTCGCCATCATCGCCCCGCGACGCGAACCTGCGGACATGATCGTCCGGCACATCGCATCCCATACGTCCATAAAGCTCAGCGGCCCCGAAGCATCAGCCGCTACCCCGTGCACATCCGCCCCGCGCGGTCGGATGGTCGAGAAATCGTAACCGATCCCCCCACCCTGCTGCATCGTCAGCGCGGCCTCTTTCAGCATGTCGAAAATGCCACCCATGCTGTCCGGCACCGTGCCCATGACAAAGCAGTTGAAAAGCGTCACTTGCCGCGCGGTACCTGCGCCTGCGGTGATGCGACCAGCGGGCAGGTATTTAAAATCTTCCAGCGCCGCAAAGAACTTTTCTTCCCAATGGGCCGGGTCATTCTCGACCCGCGCCAGATCGCGGGCGATGCGCCGCCAGCTGTCCTCGACCGTCTGGTCGATGGGCGTGCCATCCGCCTTTTTGAAGCGGTATTTCATATCCCAGATCTGCTCGGCGATGGGGGCGGCAAAGCGGCTCATTGGCGATTCCCTGTGTTAGAAGAGGGATACAGACTACCCCAATTCACACCCCAACCACAACACCTTGATAGCAGCGAAGACCAAGCTACAATATAAAGATGAACCTTGGGGCGACTCTGTGGGAAAGCTGTGGATAAGTACGTAAACCTCATAAAACTTTCGGTCGGATCAGAGAGCGTCGACTCGCTGATCGCGTGGCAAGAAAGCCGCAGGCCGCTTTTTGAGGACGGCTGCCCGCGCCACGTCACCCGCATGTGGCCCAAGCGCGAGGCCGAGATTCTGAACGGTGGATCAATCTATTGGGTCATCAAGGGCGTGATCCAGTGCCGCCAACGCATCCGGCGGCTGGATGAGGTGCGCGGCGAGGACGGCATTCGCCGCTGCGCCATCGTGCTGAGCCCCGAGGTCCACCGCACCCAGAACGCCCTGAAACGCCCTTTCCAGGGCTGGCGTTATCTGAAACCCGAGGACACTCCCGCCGATCTGCCCAAAGGACGCGAGCAGGACGACGCCCTGCCCGATGATCTCAACCGCGCGTTGGCGGAAATTGGCGTGCTTTAACCCAACCGATCCAGCAACTCGGTCAGTACCGCCTTCTCTTCTGCATCGCATTTCGCCACCCGGCTGCGCCACAGCGTCGCCTGTGATTGCAGGATCAGCCCGTCCGACAGGATTTTCAGGTGGTTAGCCCGCAGCGTTTCCCCCGTCGAAGTAATATCGGCAATCGCTTCGGCGGTTTCGTTCTTTACTGTGCCTTCGGTTGCACCCTGACTGTCAACCAAAGTGTAGTCGGCCACGCCTGCATCAGTCAGGAACTCGCGCACCAGCCGGTGGTACTTGGTGGCAATCCTTAGCCGGTGGCCGTGGGTCTTCCGAAACGCCGCCGCTACCGCATCCAGATCGTCCAGCGTGTCCACATCCACCCAGCAGGCAGGCGTGGCGATGATCAGGTCAGCATTGCCAAACCCAAGCGGTGAGATCTCTTCGACCTGCTGTTCCCAACGCGGCAGTTTCTCATGCACGAGGTCAGTCCCGGTGACACCCAAGTGAATGCGCCCCGCGGCCAGTTCGCGCGGGATTTCCCCGGCGGACAACAGGACCAGCGAAACGCCACCGATCCCTTCGACCTTTCCCGCATATTCTCGGTCCGATCCGCTGCGCGACAGGATGATGTCGCGCTTTTCGAACCAACCGAAGGTCTTCTCCATCAACCGGCCCTTGGAGGGTACACCAAGTTTCAGCCTCATTGCGCGCCCTCCTCAATCTCCAGCATCAGGTCGGGGCGAATGACGCCGCCTACAGCGGGGATTTCGGTGCCGTTGCCCAGTTGCCGGGTCAGCGCGTCATAGCGCCCGCCGGTGGCAATCGGCGGTAGATCGGGGCGGCCCTCGGCGTAAAAACCAAAAACGAACCCGTCGTAATATTCCATCGAAGTCCGGCCATAGGCGGCCTCGAAATCCAGTCGATCCACATCGACACCGCGCGCTTGCAGAGACGCTATCCGAGCTTCGAGCTGGTCCAATGCAGGGGTAATCTGCGGCAGGTCCACCGCCACGTCGCGCAGTTGTTCCAACGCGAAGGGCATGGTCTCGCGCACGTTCAACAGCGTTTCCAACCCGGCCAGTTCGCTATCGGAAATCGGCGGCGTATCACGATCCTCGCGCAGAGCTTCGATCCGCGCCTCAACCTCGGACGCGCGGCGCTTGCCGATCATGGGAATGTCGTTGTCCAACGGGTTTTCCGCGCTCAACAGAGCGTCACGCCCCTCCGGGCCGGGTTTGCGTCCGGCGAAGCGATCCAGCAGAACCCGAAACCGGCGTGGACGCCACAGATGCCGCATCAGCGCCGCTTTGCGACGGTCGGTCGTGCGCAGGCCCTGAACAGCCGCGGTCAGGATACCGATATCCCCGGTCGCCGCGCGCAGGGGCAGGCCGCGCAGTTGCAGGGCGAACAGTGAAAACACCTCGGCATCGGCACCCGAGGGGTCATCGCGGTCGAACACCTCATAGCCGACCTGAATGTACTCGTTCGACCGATCCGGATCGTGCTCCTGACGGCGGAACACCTCACCGGAATAGGTGTAGCGCGCGGGTTCTGCGCCCTCGCTCATGTGCATTTGCACCACCGGCATGGTGAAGTCGGGGCGCAGCATCTGCTCGCCCCGAAGCGCGTCAGAGGTCACATAGGCGCGCGCGCGAATATCTTCGCCGTAGAGGTCCAGCAATGTTTCGGCCGGTTGCAGCAGCGGTGGATCGACGACCTGCGCACCTGCAGCCTCGAACCGGACGCGCATCATCGCGGCGCGGGCTTGTATCTGGGAACGATTGGGCATGGGTCAGTCCTGACTGTCCAGAATTTCACGCACCTTGGCGACCAAATCGCCGCGTGGCACTTCGAACTGACTGGGGCGCTCTTTCCATTCTTCCAGCGTCGCGCTTTCGGCGATCTTGGCACCAAGGATCAGATCCTTGATCTGAACGATCCCGTTGGCCTTTTCGTCACCACCTTCGATCACCGCGATCGGAGAGTTGCGCTTATCCGCGTATTTCAGCTGGTTACCGAAGTTCTTGGGGTTGCCCAGGTAAACCTCGGCCCGGATGCCTGCATTGCGCAGCTCGGCGACCATAGCCTGATAGTCGGCCATGCGGTCCCGATCCATGACGGTGACAACCACGGGGCCGGTGGCCTCGGCAGCGATCCGGCCCTTTTCTCGCAGGGCGGCCAGCAGACGGTCCACCCCTATGGAGATGCCGGTCGCGGGTACTTCCTGCCCGGTGAAGCGTTTGACCAGATCGTCGTAACGACCGCCGCCCGAGACCGACCCGAATTGCCGCTTACGGCCTTTCTCGTCGAAAATCTCAAAGGTCAGCTCGGCCTCGTAAACCGGTCCTGTATAGTAGCCGAGACCACGCACGACCGAGGGATCGATCTCAATCCTGCCCGCACCGTAACCGCCGGCATCCAGCAATGCGCCGATCTGTTCCAGTTCAGCAATCCCGTCCACGCCGGTCTTGCTATCGCCAACGGCGGCACGCAAATTGGTCAGCGTTCCGGCAGTATCCGAAGCTTTCGATGTAAGGAATGCAATTACCGGCTCGGCCTGATCGTCGCTGAGACCGACACCATCAATAAACGCCCCCGAGGCATCCAGACGGCCTTTAGTCAGCAACTCTCGCACGCCCTGCTCACCCACTTTGTCGAACTTGTCGATAGTACGCAGAACATTGTCGCGGGCCGCGACGTCTTCACCCAGCCCCATCGCCTCGAGCACACCGTTCAAAACCTTGCGGTTATTAACCCGCACCAGATAATCACCGCGTGGAATGCCAACGGTTTCCAGCGTGTCCGACAGCATCGCGCAGATCTCGGCATCCGCGGCCATCGACGCCGTGCCCACAGTATCGGCATCGCACTGATAGAACTGGCGATAGCGCCCCGGCCCCGGCTTTTCATTCCGCCAAACCGGCCCCATCGCATAACGGCGATAGGGCGTGGGCAGATCGTTGCGATGCTGCGCATAGACACGCGCCAAAGGCGCGGTCAGGTCATAGCGCAGGGCCATCCAGTCGCCCTTGTCGTTTTCGTCAACCTCCTGCCATGCGAACACACCCTCGTTCGGGCGATCCACGTCGGGCAGGAATTTGCCCAGCGCTTCGACGGTTTCAACCGCGCTGCTTTCCAGGGCGTCGAAGCCGTAACGATGATAGACGTCCGCAATAGCCCGCAGCATCTCGGTGCGCTGCGAGACTTCCTGGCCGAAATAGTCGCGGAACCCTTTGGGCGTAATTGCCTTGGGGCGGGGCTGTTTCTTGGGCTTGGCCATGTGGGGCGTCCTTGGGAGTATCCTTGTTCCGCGCGCGGTCTATCCCATGGCCCGCATCGGGGCAAGGCGCGCTTTCGCTGGCCTTGGCGTCACAGGGTCGCTATGACCGTCGCAGGAACAGGAGTTCACCCATGCAGCATCTGGAAGAACAGATCGCCCACCTGACCCGCACTGTCGAAGAGCTGAACACGGTCGTCACCCGCCAGCAGGATGAGATCGACCGCCTGACCCGCCGCGTCGAGATGCTGTTGCAGCGCGAGGCCGAACGGGCGCAGGAAGGATCAGGCGGGGTCATTTTCGGAGACGAACGCCCGCCACATTATTGAGGTTTGACGGATGGCGAACGACGCGAGCGTTGAACCCTGTGCGTGGGTTTCTACGACGGTCAACAATATCAACGATGTGCAAGCTGCAAGTCGCAGAGAGCTTGGTGACGCGTGGCGGGCGCTGAACTCACAAGAGGAAGTTGAGTGGTCGAAGAGAATGGTTGATGAATCTTCTCTTGGCTGGAAACGCGGCGAAATCCTGACCGAAGAGCAGGTCGGCGACCTTTGGTATTTCAACGCACATCCCGAATTTATTCCCCCTCCGTTCATCTCAGGAGGTGGCTACCCATTGGTTTCGGAAACTGCAAAAGCTGTTCTTGAACGGTTCGAACTGGGAGAAACAGTTTTTCACCCGCTCACACTCATGGACTCAGAAGAAACGCGGTTAACGACGCCCGAGCCGTACTACCTTCTGAATGTCGGCAACAAACGGTCGATGGGCAATTACGAGGTGCTTGGGCCGGAGGGCGACAGCCGTGCCCCTTTAAGAAACCGACACGGAATTGTTTATTTGCCGAACCACCACCAAGAAGGTGAACTCGTTGTAGTCCCCGAAGCCCTTAACGGGCCGGATATCTGGCTGGACCCGAAAGTCCCCTCGCTTCTGTTTCTGTCCGACCAACTCGTCACCGGCCTTAAATCCGCCGGGATGGACAAAGGCTGGGGGCTGGTCCGCTGTGCGGTGGGCTCGCTGTAGCACGCCCAATCCGAAAGCCAATTACAATCCCAGCGTCGTTTTCACAGCGTTATCCACCACGCCGCCCAAAAGGGCATCCTTATCCGCGGCGCAGCCTTCCGACAGCGCGGCTATGAATGTTTCACGCAGTTGGGCCTTTTCCTCGTCAGTCGCCGCATGATCTTCGATATTGATCTGGCGATTGTGGAGAGATAGGGCCGTCATCTTTTCAACGACGGCGACAACAAAAGCTTCATCACCATTTGCCTCCTCAGCAATCGAGGCGCAGGTATAGTGCATCACAGGCAAGGCGTCCTGAACCATCTGATCAGCCGCATCATCGGCCGACGTCACACACGGAATCACCAGGATTGCGGCGCAAGCGAATATTCTGTGTCTAAAAAATCGCATCAACATCACTTCCAGTTGTGTCCAATAATTGCCCCTGCCACGCCACCAATCGCAGCGCCCTTGCCGTCGCCGACCAACGCCCCGACGCCCGCTCCGATCAGCGCGCCTTCGATCGTCTTTTTCTTTTTGTCATCCTTGTCATCTGCCAATCCCGCAGACGCCGAGACCAATGCCAGCGACGCTGCCGCCGCAAAGGTCAGAGTTCTTACTCCAAAAGTAGAAATTGCCATACCGGTGCCCTCCTGTGACACGCCCCAAATGAGGCAATGATCACAGCCTAGCCGCGCAAAAACGCTGTGGCAACAAAAGGCTGGCTCAGATTTCTTCGACCTCGGTGACGCCGTCCAGCGATTTGATTGCGCCCTTGATCTGCGGGTTGATCGGGAAATCCTGACCCAGATCCATCTCGACATCGCCCGGCAGGCCCGGATCAAGCAGGCACAGATGGATCGGGCCTTTCGATGCGCTTTTGGCGACACTGGCTGCGTCTTCCAGCACTTTGGCGACGGTTGTAACCGCCGGCGCTGCGTCAACAAAGATGCGAAGCCCCGTCGCACCGGCCTCTGCGACAACCGAGTCTACCGGCCCGACAGAGTTCCCTAGCAGTTTGAGTTGATCTGCTTCCATTTCCGCTTTGGCTGTAACAACCACATGCGACCCGGTTTCCAGAAACTCCCGTGATTTCTCCAGCGTCTCCGAAAATAGCGTGATCTCATACGCACCGGTTGGATCTGAAAGCTGACAAAACGCGAAACGATTGCCTTTCGCCGACTTTCGCTCCTGCCGGCCAGCTACGACCCCTGCCAACTTCACCATACCGATGCGCTCTTTTTCCATGCGTTGCTTAACCTGCTCCAAAGTCAAAACATCTTTGCGCTTCAACGCGGGCATGTAATCGTCCAGTGGGTGGCCGGACAGGTAAAAACCAATGGCCTTGAACTCTTCGCTGAGCCTTTCTGCTGGTAACCAATCCGGCGTGGGCGACAAACGGGGTTCGGGTAGGTCATCTCCGGCTTCACCAAACAGCGACACCTGGTTCGAGTTCTTCTGATCGTGGATCGCTGCAGAATACTGCACCAGCGGGTCAAGGCTTTCGAAGACGCGGCGGCGGTTTTTGTCGAGCTGGTCGAACGCCCCGGCACGCGCCAGCATCTCAAGCGGGCGTTTGCCCACTTTCTTCAGGTCTACCCGGCGGGCGAAGTCGAACAGGTTCACAAACGGCTTATCAGCGCGCCCATCGACGACCAGCTTCATTGCCTCGACGCCCACGTTTTTCAGCGCGCCCAGCGCATAGACCAGTTGTCCTTCAACCACATCGAACGTCGCTAGAGAGCGGTTCACGCAGGGCGGCACATAGGGCAGTTCCAACCCTTTGCGAATTTCTTCGAAATAGATCGCCAGCTTGTCGGTCAGATGGATATCGCAGTTCATGACACCCGCCATAAACTCGACCGGGTGGTTCGCCTTCAACCACCCTGTCTGATAGCTGACCACCGCATAGGCTGCAGCGTGGGATTTGTTGAAACCGTAGTTGGCGAATTTTTCCAACAGGTCGAAGACTTCGCTGGCCTTCTTGGCATCGACGCCATTCTCACCCGCGCCCTTTTCGAATTTCGGGCGCTCGGCGTCCATCGCCTCTTTGATCTTCTTACCCATCGCCCGGCGCAGCAGGTCGGCCCCGCCTAACGAGTACCCGGCCATCACCTGCGCGATCTGCATCACCTGTTCCTGATAAACGATGATCCCTTGCGTTTCTTCAAGGATATGGTCGATCAGCGGATGTACGGACGTGATCTTGCGCAGCCCGTTCTTGACCTCGCAATAGGTCGGGATGTTCTCCATCGGGCCGGGGCGGTACAACGCCACGAGGGCGACAATATCCTCGATACAGGTGGGCTTCATGCGCTTGAGCGCATCCATCATACCCGAGGATTCAACCTGGAACACCGCTACGGTTTTAGCCGCCGAATAGAGTTTATACGTCGCCTCATCATCCAGCGGGATTGCGTTGATCTGATTCTCGGCCCCCTCAGCCGGTTCATAGAGTTCCGTACCATCCGCCGCCACATGCAGGGGACGCCCGGATTTGAAGATCAGATCCATCGCGTTCTGGATGACGGTCAGCGTTTTCAGGCCCAGAAAGTCAAACTTCACCAGGCCGGCCTGTTCGACCCATTTCATGTTGAACTGCGTCGCAGGCATGTCCGAACGCGGATCCTGATAGAGCGGAACAAGTGCGTCCAGCGGACGATCTCCTATCACAACCCCAGCCGCGTGGGTCGAGGCGTTTCGCAGCAGACCCTCGACCTGTTGGCCGTAAGTCAGCAGACGATCCACAACCTCTTCGTTGCGCGCCTCTTCGCGCAGTCGCGGTTCGTCTTTCAGCGCTTTTTCGATGGAGACTGGCTTTACGCCCTCGACCGGGATCATCTTGGACAAGCGATCCACCTGCCCGTAAGGCATTTGCAGTACACGTCCGATATCGCGCACGGCCGCCTTTGACAACAAGGCACCGAAGGTGATGATCTGCCCCACTTTATCGCGCCCGTATTTCTGCTGTACGTAACGGATCACCTCTTCGCGACGATCCATGCAGAAGTCGATATCGAAGTCGGGCATCGAGACCCGTTCCGGGTTCAGGAACCGTTCGAACAGCAGCGAATAGCGCAGCGGATCAAGATCGGTAATCGTCAGCGCGTAAGCCACCAGTGAACCCGCACCGGACCCCCGCCCCGGCCCCACCGGAATGTCGTGATCCTTGGCCCATTGGATAAAGTCGGCAACGATCAGGAAGTATCCGGGAAATCCCATGCCTTCGATAATGCCCAGTTCGAAATCCAGACGCTTCTGGTATTCCTCGGGCGTCACCGCATGCGGGATTACAGCCAGACGTTTCTGCAGGCCTTCATTGGCAATTCGGCGCAGTTCAGCGACCTCGTCATCGGCGAATTTCGGCAGGATCGGATCGCGGCGATAGGCCGTGAAGGCGCAACGTTTTGCGATCTCGACTGTGTTCTCGATAGCCTCTGGCACATCGGCAAACAGAGTGACCATTTCCTGCTGTGACTTGAAATAATGCTGCGCAGTCAGGCGGCGGCGGCCCTGTTGTTGATCGACATAAGCACCCTCTGCGATACAGATCAGCGCGTCATGGGCCTCGTACATGTCCGTCGTTGGGAAATAGACGTCATTGGTGGCGACCAGCGGCAAGTTCTTGGCATAAGCCATCTCGACATGACCACGCTCGGTCAGGCGTTCGGCCTCTGGTTGACCGTCTTCACCCGGATGGCGCTGCAGTTCAATGTACAGCCGATCCGGGAACATCGCCGCCAGCCGGTCCACCAGCGCTTCAGCCGCCGGGCGTTGACCCTGCTGCAGCAGCATCCCAACCGGCCCTTCCGGTCCGCCGGTCAGACAGATCAGACCGTTCGACCGGTCCGTCAATTCCTCCAATGCGACCTGCGGCAACTGCCCGCCCTTATCCACATAGAGGCAGGAACTCAGCTTCATCAGGTTCTCATACCCGACCTCGGATTGCGCCAGCAGCACCAGCGGCGCAGGGGTTTTGGGCTTTTCACCCGGCTGTGCCTTCAGATAGGTCAAATCCACCTGACACCCCATGATCGGCTGTACTCCAGCTCCGCTGGCAGTCACGGAAAACTCCAGCGCCGAGAACATCGAATTGGTGTCCGTCACTGCGACGGCAGGCATCTCCATCTTCTCGCACAGGGCGGGCAGCTTTTTCAGCCGCACAGCGCCTTCTAGCAGGGAATATTCGGTGTGAACGCGGAGGTGAATGAATCGAGGAGTACTGCTCATGCCCCGTACGCTATCCCAGCCAGCAGCGCGGCAAAAGCGGGAACTGACACCTCGGAATGCCAAAAAAATCAAAGTTGATTATTCGGCTTTTCCAGAAGGAGCTTCGGGCACGATCCGGCGCCCTTTCTAAAAAAGCTTTATTTTCAAGCGACTGCCTTCTACACAAACGTGGCATTCACAGGCCGATCGGGTCCAATGGTATATTATATAGGCAGTTTTTCTTGCCAGAGAACCTGCCCTGTTCCTAACATCTGACGGCAAGCTATTCGCCCGCCACTCTTTCTACGTCGCATCGAAGGAGGGCACCCAAGGGCGCAACCGGGTAAGGCGACGGGTTTCTCGAATGAACATCACGTTTCTTCTGAACGGAGAGACCGTGGAACTGGCGGATGTCGATCCGACAGCGACCCTGCTGGACTGGCTGCGCGAGGATCGCGGCCTGACCGGCACCAAGGAAGGATGCAACGAGGGCGATTGCGGGGCCTGCACCGTCATGGTGACAGATGAGGGCGGGGCAAAGGCACTGAACTCGTGCATCCTGTTTTTGCCCCAATTGCATGGCAAGGCGGTGCGCACCGTCGAAGGCGCAAGCGGCCCGAATGGAGAGGCCCACCCCGTGCAACAGGCGATGGTAGACCTGCACGGTTCGCAATGCGGCTTCTGCACCCCCGGGTTTGTGATGTCGATGGTCACCGGGCATGCGAACGGCGCGACCGATCACGACACCCAGCTTGCCGGCAACCTGTGCCGCTGCACGGGCTACGCCCCGATCATTCGTGCGGCGAAAGCGGCCGAAGAACAGCCGGTTCCGGTTTGGGTCAAAGATAATCCGATTACAGTGCAGGCATCGCCGATGTTGCCCGGTTCGTCCGACGAGTTGGCGGCTGTATACGCCGAGAACCCTGATGCCACTCTGATCGCCGGAGCAACGGATGTGGGGCTTTGGGTTACCAAGCAACTGCGTGATCTGGACCCGGTCATTTTCCTCAATCGTTGTGATGATCTGAAACAGATTTCGATTACCGATGAGGAGGTCCGTTTCGGTGCCATGGTCGATATGAATCGTATGGGCGACGCGCTGGCCGATCTCCACTCCTCTTATGCAGAAATGATCCGCCGCTATGCCAGTGTACAGGTGCGCCATGCCGCGACCGTCGGTGGCAACATCGCCAATGGCTCACCCATTGGAGACAACCCGCCTGCCCTGATCGCGCTGGACGCTACCTTGCATCTGCGCAAGGGAAATGAGCGCCGGTCGATCCCGCTGGAAGAGTTCTTCGTCGACTACGGCAAGCAGGACCGCGCGCCGGGCGAGTTCGTCGAAGCGGTCAGTTTCGCCCGTCAGGAAGATCGTTTGAAAGCTTACAAACTCAGCAAACGGTTCGATCAGGATATTTCGGCCGTTTGCGGGTGTTTCAATATCACGGTGACGGATGGCGTGGTCACCGATGCGCGTATCGCGTTCGGCGGCATGGCCGGCATTCCAAAGCGCGCCTCGAATGTCGAAGCTGCACTGACCGGCAAACCCTGGTCGCGCGGGACCATTCAAGCTGCGATCCCGGCGTTTGCGGATGATTTCACTCCGATGACGGACATGCGTGCCTCCGCCACCTATCGTCTGGAAACGGCCAAAGCGATGCTGGAACGTTACTTCCTGGAAGATCAGGGCGAAGTGACCAACGTGTTGGAGGTGTCGGCGTGAGCGTGACCAAACCCCTCCCCCATGACGCGGCGCCGCTGCATGTATCCGGCGCGGCGCGATACGTGGACGACATTCCGACGCCCAAGGACTCTCTGCACCTGGCATTCGGCCTTAGCCCGATTGCCAAGGGTAAGATCACCTCGATGGACCTGACAGCCGTGAAAGCCGCTCAAGGTGTCGTGATGGTGATGACGGCCGAGGATCTACCTTTCGCCAACGACGTTTCGCCCTCGATCCATGATGAGCCATTGCTGTCGGACGGCACCGTTCATTACATCGGCCAGCCCGTGTTTCTGGTTGTCGCCACCAGCCATCTGGCCGCCCGCAAGGCCGCGCGGCTGGGCAAGATCGACTATGACGAAGAAACCCCGATCCTGACGGTTGAAGACGCACTTGCCGCCGACAGCCGGTTCGAAGAAGGCCCGCGCATCTATGCCAAAGGCGACGCGGATGCTGCCATTGCGGGCGCGGCCCATGTGATTGAAGGGGGCTTTGAACTCGGCGGGCAGGAACACTTCTATCTGGAGGGTCAGGCCGCCCTAGCCGTGCCGAATGAGGGCGCGGATATGCTGGTCTACAGCTCGACCCAGCATCCGACCGAGATTCAGCACAAGGTGGCGGGTGCTTTGGGCGTTCCGATGCACGCCATCCGGGTCGAAACCCGCCGCATGGGTGGCGGGTTCGGTGGCAAGGAAAGCCAGGGCAATGCGTTGGCCGTGGCCTGTGCCGTTGCTGCGCGTGCGACCCGCAAGGCCTGCAAGATGCGTTACGATCGTGATGATGACATGGTCATCACAGGCAAGCGTCATGCGTTCCGGATTTCCTATCGCGCCGGGTTTGATGAGCACGGCCATATACAGGGGGTATCCTTCCTGCAACATGCCATCTGCGGCTGGGCGCAGGACCTGTCCCTACCTGTCGCCGACCGCGCGATGCTGCACTCCGACAACGCCTATCTGCTGCCGAACGCGCGAATTGAAAGCCACCGGCTGAAAACCAACACTCAATCCGCGACCGCCTATCGCGGCTTCGGCGGCCCGCAGGGCATGATCGCGATCGAACGGGTCATGGACCACGCAGCCTATGCGTTGGGAATGGACCCAGTCGAACTGCGCCGCCGGAACTACTATGAACCCGCGCATGCGCCAACCATAGAAGCCGAGCATCTGGAAAAGCGTCCGTTAGAACGTGTAGATCCACATGAGGATCTGACAAGCTTGGGCGCTGTCGAACAGGTTGAGACCGCTCCGCCTGTCCGTCCGGTGCCGGAAGGCGGCAATACAACGCCTTATGGTATGGAAGTCACCGATTTTGAGCTGCACGCCATGACGGAGGCATTGCTCAAGTCCAGCGACTATACTGCGCGCAAGGCGGCGATTGAGAAATGGAACGCCGAGAATAGCGTGATCAAGAAGGGCATCGCCTTTTCTCCGGTCAAGTTCGGGATTTCCTTCACGCTGACCCACCTCAATCAGGCGGGTGCGTTGGTGCACGTGTATCAGGACGGCTCGGTCCACCTGAATCATGGTGGTACCGAGATGGGTCAGGGACTGTTCCAGAAGGTCGCACAGGTGGCTGCATCGCGTTTTGGCATCCCACTTGAGATGATCAAGATCACCGCGACGGATACGGCCAAGGTACCCAACACCTCGGCGACGGCAGCGTCTTCGGGCAGTGACCTAAACGGCATGGCGGTGAAAGCCGCCTGCGACACGCTCCGCGACCGGATGGCCGAGTATCTGGCCGAGCGGCATCAGGCCAACCCGTCAGTAGTTATATTCTCGGACGGCCACGTTTCGGTTGGTGCTGAACGCTATACCTTCGCCGAAGCTGCCGCATTGGCCTATCAGGGTCGGATCAGCCTTTCGGCGACTGGTTTCTACAAGACCCCCAAGATCGAATGGGACCGAATCGCTGGACGCGGTCGACCATTCTTCTATTTCGCCTACGGTGCATCTGTTACCGAGGTCGCAGTCGATACGCTGACCGGTGAGAACCGTATCCTGCGCACCGATATCCTGCATGATGCAGGCGCGTCGCTGAACCCGGCGCTGGATATCGGGCAGGTCGAAGGCGGTTACGTGCAAGGCGCGGGCTGGCTGACCACCGAGGAACTGGTCTGGGACGGCAAGGGTAATCTGCGCACCCATGCTCCGTCGACCTACAAGATTCCGGCCTGTTCTGACCGGCCCGACATTTTCAACGTCGCGCTTTGGGATGGCGCGAACCGCGAGGACACGATCTATCGCTCGAAAGCAGTGGGAGAGCCGCCATTCATGCTGGGCATATCCGCTTGGCTCGCCCTGTCGAACGCGGTGGCGGCTTGCGGTGACTGCTATCCCGCGCTGGATGCCCCCGCCACGGCAGAAGAGGTTTGGCGCGGTGTCCAAAGGGTAAAGGGAGGAGCCTGATGGGATTTGATCGAGAGGCTTTAAGGGAGGCGGTCAGAATCCATGGGAGAGTCACCCGGGTGGTCATCGCTGCAATTAAAGGGTCATCCCCACGCGAGGTTGGTGCAGCAATGCTGGTTTGGGAGGACGGGCAAAGCGGAACCATCGGCGGCGGCACGCTGGAGTTTCAGGCGACTGACGCCGCGCGGAGTCAAATCACGCCTTGCCGCCTGACACATCACGCACTTGGTCCAGACATGGGCCAATGCTGCGGCGGTGTGGTCTCATTGCTGAGCGAGATCTATGACCAAGACGATATGAATGCGCTCGATGATACTGTTATCGCGCGTTCCCCGTCGGGCAGTGACATGCCCCTGTCGGTCAAACGCCTGCTGGCGGCCGCACGCGGACAGGGCGTCGCGCCCCAACCGCAACTGATCGACGGATGGATGGTTGAGCCGGTGCATAAGCCATCCCGTAATCTGTGGATCTGGGGCGCTGGTCATGTAGGTCGCGCGTTGGCGGATGTGTTGTCCCCCCTTCCCGGTCTTGCAATTACCTGGGTCGATACCGGCCCCGAACGATTTCCGGATAAGATTCCAACTGGTGTGACGCCGGTTCCAGCGGCCAAGCCAGGAGAGCTGGTTCACCATGCGCCGCGCGATGCCGAGCATCTAGTGCTTACTTATTCACACACTTTGGATCTAGAGCTGTGCAACCGGCTGCTTTCGCATGATTTCCGCTTTGCTGGCCTGATCGGCTCGGCTACGAAATGGGCGCGGTTCCGTTCACGGCTGGCGGCCCTCGGGCATTCACCCGAACGGATCGGTCGGATCACCTGCCCGATCGGTGATACCGGCTTGGGCAAACACCCGCAGATGATCGCCGTCGGCGTCGCCGCGCAGCTTTTGCGCCCGGCCAGGCAGAACGAGTTGAAGAAGGACCTGAGCGCGTGACTACTCCGCTATTAAGTTTGCAAGGGCTGACCAAAGCCTATCCCGGCGTCGTGGCCAATGATCAGGTGTCCTTTGACATCGGTGAGGGCGAAGTTCATGCGCTGCTGGGTGAAAACGGCGCGGGTAAATCCACGCTGGTGAAAATGATCTATGGTCTGGTGAAACCGGACAGCGGTACGATGCTGTTGCGCGGCCAGTCCTTCTCCCCCCCCGAACCGCGCGCGGCACGGGCTGACGGGATCGCGATGGTGTTCCAGCACTTCTCGCTGTTCGACGCGCTGAACGTGGCCGAGAATATAGCCCTGGGAATGGAGAACCCGCCGGCTATGGGCGATTTGGCCTCGCGTATTCGGGAAGTGTCCGAGACCTACGGCCTACCGCTGGATCCCTTCCGCACCGTCGGTGACCTTTCCGCAGGTGAACGCCAGCGGGTCGAGATCATCCGCTGTTTGTTGCAGGACCCTAAGCTGCTGATCATGGACGAGCCGACCTCGGTTCTGACGCCGCAGGAGGTGGAAATCCTGTTTGAGACACTGAACAAGTTGCGGTCCGAAGGCACCTCGATACTTTATATTTCGCACAAGCTGGAAGAAATCCGGACCCTGTGTGACCATGCTACGATTCTGCGTCTGGGCAAGAATGTGGGCGAATGCGTTCCGGCCGAGACCTCGGCGCGTGACATGGCCGAAATGATGGTCGGCTCAACTCTACAGACACCGGAACGGTCCGGCCGTGAATTCGGTGAGGTGGCGCTGGATGTCAGCGGACTCTCAGTACTTTCGCCGTCCGAATTTGGCACGGCGTTGCGCAATATCCACATGACGGTCCGCAAGGGCGAGGTTCTGGGCATTGGCGGCGTCGCCGGAAACGGACAGGACGAGTTGCTGGGCGTGTTGTCGGGTGAAATCCCGACAACCGCTGATGCGATCAAGTTCAACGGCCAACGCATCGGCAAACTCGGCCCCACTGCGCGGCGGAAGCTGGGCGTGCTGACCGCCCCCGAAGAACGGCTGGGTCATGCGGCGGCTCCAGACATGAGCCTGACCGAAAACGCCCTACTCACCGGATCGGTTCGCGAAGGGCTTGAGAACAACGGTTTCCTGAAATGGAACGAGACCAAAAGCTTTGCCGAGAAAATCATCAGCGCCTTTGACGTCCGTACACCGGGCCCGGAGAACGCAGCGCGCTCGCTGTCAGGCGGCAACCTGCAGAAATTCGTGATCGGTCGCGAAGTCCTGCAAAACCCGGACGTTCTGGTGGTGAACCAGCCAACCTGGGGCGTGGACGCGGCAGCGGCGGCCTCGATCCGGCAGGCCATTCTGGATCTCGCGGCCAAAGGCACGGCGGTAGTCTGTATCTCTCAGGACCTGGACGAGTTGATGGAAATCTCGGACAGCTTCGCGGCCCTGAACGAAGGCCGCCTGAGTGCCCCGCGCCCGACCACCGGCCTGACGGTTGATGAGATCGGCCTGATGATGGGCGGTGCGCATGGCATGGAGGTGGCCCATGTCTAATACAAAACAAGAGCTGAAAACGGGGGTGTGAGCAGATGATAGTGTTGGAGAAACGGCCACAGCCGTCCAAGGCCTGGTCCTATGCCACCCCACTGGTCGCGGTACTGGCAACGATGGTGTTTGGCGGCATCCTGTTCGCCATTTTGGGCAAAAACCCGGTCGAAGCCATCGGTACGATCTTCTGGGAGCCTTTGTTTGGTGAGTTCGCATTTTACTACCGCCCGCAACTGCTGGTTAAAGGTGCGCCATTGGTGCTGATTGCGATCGGTTTGTCGTTGGGCTTCCGCGCTGGCATCTGGAACATCGGCGCCGAAGGACAGTACATCATGGGTGCCATTTTTGGCGCTGGTGCCGGTCTGGCCTTCTACCCGCTGGATGCGTTCTACATATTCCCGATCATGGTGATCGCAGGGGCGTTCGGCGGCTGGCTCTGGGCGATGATCCCGGCTTTCCTCAAGGTTCGCTTCGGCACCAACGAGATCCTCGTCTCGCTGATGCTTGTCTATGTGGCCGAGCAGATGCTGGCCTCGGTCTCGCTGGGCCTGCTGAAGAACCCCGAAGGGTTCGGCTTTCCCGGCTCGCGCAACCTGCAATCCTATGACAGCGCTCATAACGCCGAGTTGATTGCGGGATCAGGGATGCACTGGGGCGTGGTGACGGCATTGATCGCTGTGATCTTTGCTTATGTCCTGCTGAACCGGCATATGCTGGGCTTCCACATCCGTCTAACGGGTGAAGCGCCCCGGGCAGCCAAGTTCGCCGGTGTGAACCCGGCGCGCCTGATTCTGTTCTGTCTGGGCCTGTCCGGTGCATTGGCTGGTCTGGCAGGGATGTTCGAAGTCTCTGGTCCTTCGGGTGTGGTTAGCATCGATTTCAACGTCGGTTACGGTTTTACCGCGATCATCGTGGCCTTCCTTGGCCGCCTGCATCCGGTGGGTATCCTGCTGGCGGGTGGCCTGATGGCGCTGACCTATATCGGCGGCGAAATCGCCCAGTCGCAACTGGGCCTGCCCGCTGCTGCCATTCAGGTATTCCAGGGGATGCTGCTGTTCTTCCTGCTGGCATTCGATCTTCTGACAAACTACCGCATCCGTGCGGCCCGCAGCGAGGTGGCGTGATGAATACCTTAGTCTCTGCCATTCAGGCAGATCGCCGCGCCACGACTATTCATGCAGGTCTCGGACTGCTCTTTCCAATTTCCATGGGGTGCGTCCTGATATTGATGGAGATGGTAACCGGCAATTTCGATACGGCCAGAATAATCGCCGGAGTGCTGATTGCTGTCCTGTTTCACCCGATGAATAAACTCGCGGAGCGCCTAAGTGGCCCTTGGCCCGAGCAGTTTGGATTCTTTACCCGGCTCGTCCCGATGTTTGTATGTCTTGCGGCAAGCGCTGCGTCTGTCTTCCTCTTTCTGGTCAAGGAGTGACCCATGGACCTTGGCGAAATTAACCCCGTACTTCTGGTCGCCTCGCTGATGGTCGCCGCAACCCCCCTGCTGTTGGCCGCGATCGGGGAACTGGTTGTCGAAAAAGCGGGCGTTCTGAACCTCGGCGTCGAGGGCATGATGATCGTCGGTGCAATCAGTGGCTTTGCGATCTCGGTCGAGACCGGGTCCCCTTGGCTGGGCTTCATCGCAGCGGCTATCGGCGGTGCTGTGCTGTCCTTGCTGTTCGTGCTGCTAACGCAGTTTGCACTGGCCAATCAGGTCGCCAGTGGCCTAGCGTTGACCCTGTTTGGACTCGGTTTCAGCGCCCTACTGGGGCAAAGCTATGTCGGGGTTAAACCTCCCAGCATGGGGGATATCCACATCCCCCTGATCAGCGATATCCCGGTGATCGGACCGATCCTGTTCCAGCATGATCCGATCCTCTATGTCGGCATTGCCCTGACCGCAGCCGTTTGGGCCACACTGAAATACACTCGTGTCGGCCTGATCTTGCGTGCGGTGGGCGAAAACCACGATGCAGCCCACGCGCTTGGCTACAAGGTCATCAAGATCCGCATCCTGGCGATCCTTTTCGGGGGCGCCTGCGCGGGCCTTGGCGGCGCCTATATCAGCCTGATCCGCGTCCCGCAGTGGACCGAGGGCATGACAGCCGGCGTTGGCTGGATCGCCCTGGCGCTGGTGGTGTTCGCCAGTTGGAAACCATGGCGCGCACTGCTGGGTGCTTATTTGTTCGGCGGAATCACCGTGTTGCAGCTTAATTTGCAGGCGGCGGGCGTTGCCATTCCAGTCGAGTATCTGGCAATGTCGCCCTATATCATCACGATCCTTGTGCTTGTGATCCTTTCAGCCGACAAGAGCAGCGCACCTGCCTCATTGGGTCGGATCTTCCACGCCTCGCACTAGGGGCCAACTAAATCAACTTGGGGAGTAACACATGAAATTCACTACACTTCTGACAAGCGCCGCCATAGCGCTTGGTCTGGCCACTGGCGCCATGGCCGAAGACAAGACCAAGGTCGGTTTCGTCTATGTCGGCCCGGTGGGTGACGGCGGCTGGACCTATGAGCACAACAAAGGTCGGCTGGCGGTCGAAGAGCATTTTGGCGACAAGGTCGAAACCGTGTTCGTTGAATCGGTACCCGAAGGCCCAGACGCTGAGCGTGTGATGACGCAGATGGCGCTGGAAGGAGCCGATCTGATCTTCACTACCTCGTTCGGTTACATGGACCCGACCATCAACGTGGCAAAGAAATTCCCGAACGTGAAGTTCGAGCACGCGACCGGCTACAAAACCGCCGACAACGTCTCGGTCTACTCGGCCCGTTTCTACGAAGGCCGCGCCGTTCAGGGCCACATCGCGGGCAAGATGACCAAGTCCAATATCATCGGCTACATCGGCTCGTACCCGATCCCCGAAGTGATCCGCGGCATAAACTCGGCCTACATCCACGCCAAAAAAGTAAACCCGGATGTCGAGTTCAAGATCGTCTGGGCCTACACTTGGTTCGATCCTGCGAAAGAAGCTGACGCGGCCACCGTTCTGATCGAACAGGGCGCGGATGTGATCTTGCAACACACCGACTCGACCGCGCCGCAGGCGGCGGCGCAAGAGGCGGGTAACGTGATCACTTTCGGCCAAGCATCGGACATGAGCGAATACGCTCCGTTCCCGCGCGTGTCGTCGATCATCGACAACTGGGCGCCATACTACATTGCACGCACTCAGGCCGTCATGGACGGTTCGTGGGCAACCGTGAACACCTGGGACGGCATCCGGGAAGGCATGGTGGAGATCGGTGAGATTTCCGACGCGGTTCCGGCCGACGTCAAGGAAGAGGCACTGGCACTCAAGGCTGCCATGGCCGCCGGCGAATACCACCCCTTCACCGGCCCGCTGAAAAAACAGGACGGCAGTGACTGGCTGGCCGAGGGCGAAACCGCCGATGACGGTACGCTGGCAGGCATGAACTTCTATGTCGAAGGGCTGGAAGGCGAGATCCCGCAGTAATCTGCCGATCACCAAACTATAGAGGGCCGGCCTTTTGGCGGGCCCTTTTTTATTGCTCTTGATTAAGAGCTAACAGGGCGGGGATAGGCGCACGAGGTTGGCTAAGTTCAATCGTTCGCACCCAAACCCGGTGACCTCAGTGGTTTGCTGGTCGCTGATCTTTTGCAACCAGAAATCACCTCGCCCAAAAGGCGACTTGATGCGGCCTCGTTCGCCAAATTTGGCGGGAAATGGCACCTGTGCTATCCTAGCGGGGCATTTAACAAAATTGGTCATTTGGGTTGATATTATGGAGCCCGAACCAGAAGACACATTGAACGATCCGAACAGTTTTACTGAGATGGAATTCAAGCTCAAAGACCTGAAAGCCGGTGGGCTCGACCCCAGAGGCCGAGAAGTTCTGGATATCCTCTGGGCGGTCAATGAGTTCAAAATCTACAAGACACGCTTTGGTATTTCACCGTTCTTTTGCGATGCCCCGGAACAGGCGTGCAAACAAAAAATGGCCTATCTGAAACTGGGGTCTGAAATTGCCGAGTTCAATCACCTTATCCAAATCCTAACACGGTTCGGCGCGTGGCGTTCGGAACGGCCTATGCCCGCCCAAAAAGCAGAGAACTTGGTCTTCTACGAACGCGAACTTGCCAGGTGCATTGCGCAGGCTCTTCTGGGTCAGGAAGAAACGGCAATGACATCGCTTGACGGGCTTCGCGACCGTTTGGCGTCCCGGCTCAGCAACCGGGGGCGTGTCATACATCTTTCTGTGAATATCATCCTGGTTGCGCTGATAATTTTGTTAAGCTTCTTACTGGCGTGCTTGAACGTCGTATCCGTATTCAATTTCGACTCAGAGGAGATCAGCTTAGCGTTGATGATGGGCAGTATCGGCGCGTTGTTCTCGACCACCGTCAGACTGCAAAGCATGAAGGTGGACCCGCGCGTTGATTGGTACATCCATTGGGTCTACGCTTTTCAGCGTGTCGCTGTCGGGGCTCTTGGTGCTTTGATCCTGTATTTCGGTATCAAGGCCGGGATTCTGCAGGGTTTGTTCTCTGGCTCGGGCGCCTCAGGGCAGACCGAGATTCAACCTGCCCCCTACTGGCTGTCATTTGTCTGCATTCTGGCCGGGTTCAGTGAACGGCTTGTGCCCAACTTGCTGGAAGCAAAGAGCAATGAGGCATCCAGTTCACAAGACTCGACCAAATGAAAACGCCCCGCTAAGGCAAGGCGTTTTCTTCATTTCCGCTGACCGAAGGATCAATGCCCCGTCAAAACCAGCGTATTCACCGGCATCAGGATCAGACGCAGCCGCAAACCCGCAGCATGGACGACGCCAATCGTGTCGATCACATGCAACGCGGCGCTGTGCCAAAAACCCAAATCCTCATGCTCCAACCGTTCGTGATTGTCGGTATAGACGTTGGCCAGACAATTGCTGCCCGGAGGAATGTCATCGGCCATGTTTTTGTACAGAGGCTCCATATAGACCAGAATCGAGCCCGGATTGGTGTTGGCTTGCACATCCCGCAATTCGTCCGAGGGTCGGATTTGCCCGGATGGGATCACGTCCTGAACCTCGACCACAACCATCGGGATTACAGTGAAGGGCTTGGTCATACAGCCCAGCTCTCCGATCATGCCGGGCTTGATGACCTGCGCCGACATCTGGTTGAACGCGGCCTGGAATCGGTTGTGGCCCGAAGACGAAGGCACCAAGATACCCGCCGGGCGCAGCAGCGGGCTGACATAGTCGCCAACCTGCAGGCCGAATTGTTCGACCCGGCCCGTCACACCGGCACTGATCACGGTCTTGTCCAGTTCAGTCAACGCAGCATCCAGCTGCGCGTTGGCGCTGGCCAGTTGGGCCGGGATCAGTTCTTCGATCTGTTGAACCACAGCCGCGCGTTGCGACTCTGCCGCCCTCAATTGCGCCTCGCGCTCGGCCACGAGGTTTTCCAGCCTGTCGATCTCGGCCAGTCTTACGGCGCTGGACCCTTCGTCGCGCAGCGTGGTATTGCGTTCCAGATCCTCAAGCGACTGATCCAGCGCGGCGCGGGCACCGGCAATACCTGCTTCGGCCTCGGCCAGATCGGTTTCCGCAACTTTCAACGAGGCCTGAACCTGCGCGATCTGTGCATGGGCAGCTTCGACCATGGCGGTCTGGGTGAAATCCTCGATCCGAAAGATCGGCTGGCCCGCTACGACCCGCTGGTTATTGGAGACATACACCTCGGACACACGGCCACCCAGTTGTGGCAGGATCGTCACCGTGCGGAAATAGGATGCCGCTGTCTTACTGGCCGGGTGGAAGTAAAACAGAGTGGTGATAACCGTCAGCGCCAGAATGGCACAAGTGGTAAGGCCCCAGCGCAGTTCATACCACATGGTGAACAGCGTGATTTCATGACCGATCCGCTTGCCCTGAACAAACCGGCGAAACAGATAGTCGGGCAGCACCGTTACCAGCGCACACATCAAAGTCTCAAGCATGTCTTACTGCTCCTGCTGCGCGGCGGGTTCGGTCGGCTGGGCCGGGGCGGGTTCCGACTGGTCCTGTTTGCCCAAAGATCGGATCGCGTCGGCAATGGCCCTCAGCGGCGCGGCCACATCGGGGAACTGGAACCCGGCCACCAGAATGGCGGCAACCCAGAAAAGACCGTTATGGGTAAACAGCGCCAACAGGGCCAGAATGCCGACCAGTTGAAACTGAGGGTGATTGGATTCATGCGCGATCTTCTCGGGGATCGAGTGCAGGGTGAAATATCCCACGCCGATCAGAATGATTACGACAACGGTAAAAACGAACATGAACGTCAAAAGAAAATCACTGCCGTCCGCCTGGGTCACGTAGGACGGAATATGCCCCGTGGCCATCGGGTGTAGGTCTGCGGTACTCACCCTGCCCTCCTGTTTCTGTTTGATCCCTGTTTGGATGGGTTGATGCGCAAATTCAAGCCTGCTTAATGTTTGCAGACGCTTACGTCCTTAGCACATGGAACGTGACCGGAAGGATGAATATGATTGATTTTCTGATCATCGGCGGCGGCGTCGCCGGTCTGAGCGCTGGGGCACGGCTGTCGCAGCACGGGACTGTTACCCTACTCGAAGCAGAGGATGCTCTTGGCTATCATGCCTCCGGCCGATCGGCCGCGTTATTCGAAGAAAGTTACGGCCCGCCGTCGGTTGTGGCGCTGAACAAAGCCAGCGCCGACTTCTTGCACGCCGAAAATGGTGGCTATCTGACGCCGCGCGGGTTGATGCTGGTTGGCCGAAAGGATCAGAACGAGGCCTTCGAACAAGACGTTGAAGATCTGAACATGCGGGTCATCCCCACGGTAGAGGCGCAGGCTCGTGTACCGATCTTGAAACCCGAGACGCTGGGCTTCACAGCTGTCGGCGAAACAGCATTCGACATCGACACGGACAGGTTGCTGCAGGATTTCGCGCGCGTTATTCGAAGTAATGGCGGTGAGGTTTTGACCAAAGCCAGGGTTACAGCCATTCGCAAGAACCCTCACTGGATTGTCGAGGCCGGGGAGACCTACGAGGCCCGCACTTTGATCAATGCCGCCGGGGCCTGGGTGGACGAGGTCGCCGCGATGGCCGGGATTGCCCCGATTGGGATTATTCCGAAACGCAGGTCAATGGCGCGCCTGCCTGCGCCGGGCGGGCATGACGTCCGGGACTGGCCCATGATGCTGGGCGTAGGTGAGGCGTGGTATGCCAAACCGGATGCGGGCAAACTGCTGGTATCGCCATCCGAGGCCGATCCTGTGCCGCCACATGATGCCTATGCCGATGATATGGTGCTGGCCGAAGGCCTGGCCAGGTACGAGGAAATGGTCACCGAACCCGTCACGCGAGTGGAAACGAACTGGGCGGGACTGCGCAGCTTTGCGCCCGATGGAACCCTTGTGCTGGGGCCGGACCCGTCAGACCCGACTTTCATTTGGGCTGCCGGTCAGGGCGGGTACGGGTTCCAATCCTCTCCGGCCGCGTCGAAACTGGTCTCGGACTTGGTGATCGGCGCTGCGCCGGAGCTGGATCCGGCAACGATCGCAGCTCTTAGCCCGGAAAGGTTGCACCGATGAGCAAACGGTCTCTGCCGTCCAACACCAGCGTCGCTACCGAAGGACAGGATGGCCGATTGATTGCCCCCGCTGCAACCCGCAATGCCGACGTGTTGTGTGAACTGCTGACGCAATGGGCCCCAAAGACCGGTCAGGCGTTGGAGATCGCCAGCGGCACCGGCCAGCATGTCAGTGCCTTTGCCCGATCCCTGCCCGGCCTCCATTGGCAACCGACCGAGGTGGAACCAGACCGTCGCGCCAGCATCGACGCTTATTCCTCCAACCTGCCCAACGTCGCCAGCGCCGTCATGTTGAACGCAACAGCGCTGGGATGGCATGATGAGTTCGCGGGGCAGAACCTGATCGTTCTGATCAATCTGGTGCATTTGATCAGCTGGCCCGAGACGCAGGTGCTGATCGCCGAAGCCGCGCAGGCACTGGCCCGTGAGGGAAGGTTCATCCTCTACGGGCCGTTCAAACGGTCGGGCCAACTGACAAGCGACGGCGACCGGAGGTTCCACGACGCACTTGTCCAGCAGGATACTGAGATTGGATACAAAAATGACAAAGATATCGTCGATTGGATGGCCGCACAGAACCTGACCGTCCTCGCATCCGCGGAGATGCCCGCAAACAACCTGGCCTTCGTCGCGGAAAAGCCCGACACCTGATTAAAATCAAGGCCCGGCTTAACACGCCAGAACATATTCCGTTTGCATTATATTAAATGGAATGATGACATGAACTGGCAGGACAAGATCAAAGACACGCGCAATGGTCTGCGCAACCTCAACGGCGCGATACCCGAGGCGGCCCGCGCATTCGGTACGCTCAGCGCAGCGGTCAAGCAGGGCGGAACGCTGGATTATAAGACCAAGGAGTTCATCGCTCTGGGCATGTCCATTGCAATCCGGTGCGAGCCCTGCATCACGCTCCACACCGAAGCCTTGCTCAAGGCGGGTGCATCGCGAGAGGAGTTTTCCGATGTGTTGGCTATGGCCGTTCAGATGGGCGGTGGACCATCGATGATGTACGCCGCCAAGGCATTGGAATGCTATGACGAACTGAGCACCTGACCCCAAAAGCAAAAGGCCCCGGGCTTAACCGGGGCCTTTGTTTGTTTAGCCGTCCTTGCGGATGGTTTCGTTCTTCGGATCGTAGGGGCTGTCGCAGGTGACGACCGCGTCCCACAGCTTGTCCTGAATTTTAACTTGCAGCTTGGTGCCTTCGACCGCCAGCTCTGGCTTTACGTAGCCCATGCCGATGGATTTCTCGAACGCGACCGAGTAACCGCCCGAGGTCAGGCGACCTACGCGCTCACCTTCCGGTGTGTACAGCGCCTCACGGCCCCACGGATCCGCATCGTCCGGTCCGTCGATCAGCAGAGTGCAGCACTTCACGCGCACGCCGGTCTCTTCCAGCTTTGCCTTGCCGTAGAAATCCTTGGACAGGTCGACAAAACGCGGCAGGTCAGCTTCCAGCGGGGTCGCATCGCGGCCCAGCTCGGTGCCGAAGGCGCGATAGGATTTCTCCTGACGCAACCAGTTCTGGGCACGCGCGCCGACCAGCTTCATACCGTGCTTCTCACCCGCTTTTTCCAGCAGGTCGAACAGGTAGTTCTGCATCTCGATCGGGTGATGCAATTCCCAGCCCAGCTCACCGGTATAGGCCACGCGGATCGCATTGACCGGGCACATGCCCAGTTCGATCTGACGGGCCGACAGCCACGGGAAGCGTTTGTTGGACAGTGCGGTTTCCGGATCGGCGTCCTTGATGACCTCTTTCAGAACGTCACGCGACTTGGGTCCGGCGATGGCGAAGACGCCCCACTGGGTGGTTACGTCCTGGATCTCGATGTAGCCGAACTCATCCATCTTGTCCTCGGCCGCCTTTCGCAGATAGTCGGCGTCGTACTCGGTCCATGCACCGGCAGAGACGATGTAGTAGTTGTTCTCGCCATTGCGGACGATGGTGTATTCGGTGCGGGTGGTGCCGTGCGAGGTCAGCGCGTAGGTCAGGTTGATGCGGCCGACCTTGGGCAGCTTGTTGCAGGTGAACCAATCCAGGAACTGAGTCGCACCGGGGCCTTTGACGACATGCTTGGTGAAGGCCGATGCGTCGATCAGGCCAACGCCTTCGCGGATCGCTTTGGCTTCTTCGACGGCATATTGCCACCAGCCGCCGCGGCGGAAGGAGCGGGCGTCATGGTCGAAGCTCTCAGGTGCATCGACAGGGCCAAAGTAGTTGGGACGTTCCCAACCGTTCACCCAACCAAACTGTGCGCCGCGCGCTTTCTGACGGTCATAAGCCGGAACGGTCCGTAGCGGACGGCAAGCTGCGCGCTCTTCATCGGGGTGGTGCAGGATATAGACGTGCTCATAGCACTCTTCGTTCTTGCGCGCTGCGAACTCGGTGGTCATCCAGTTGGACGAGTAACGCTTGGGGTCCAGCGAGGCCATGTCGATCTCGGCTTCGCCGTCGACCATCATCTGCGCCAGATAATAGCCGGTGCCGCCCGCTGCAGTGATCCCGAACGAGAAACCTTCGGCCAGCCACATGTTACGCAAGCCCGGAGCCGGACCAACCAGCGGGTTGCCGTCGGGCGTATAGCAGATCGGGCCGTTGAAATCGTCTTTCAAGCCAGATTCGGCACAGGACGGCACACGTTCGGCCATTGCCATGTATTGATCGGCGATCCGGTCCAGATCCAGCGGGAACAGGTCCGCGCGGAAGCTGTCGGGCACGCCGTGCTCGAACCGCGCGGGTGCGCCGTGCTCATAGATACCCAGAATCCAGCCGCCGCGTTCTTCACGTGCATAGGATTCGTTGTCGGCATCGCGCACAACGGGGTGTTCCGGGTTGCCGGCTTCGCGCCACTTGACCAGCTCGGGGTCCTTGTCCATGACGATGAAGGTGTGCTCAACCGGGATGGCCGGCATCTTGATGGCCAGCATCTTGGCGGTGCGCTGAGCGTGGTTACCCGATGCGGTTACGACATGCTCGGCAGTGATCACCACCTGCTCGTCGCTCTCAACCAGGTTGCCGCCTTTTTCGACCATCTTGGTGCAGGTGACTTCCCAGTGGGTGCCGTTCCAGTGGAAGGCATCGGCCTGCATCTTGCGGACAATGTCGACACCACGCTGACGGGCACCCTTGGCCATCGCCTGGGTCACGTCGGCAGGGTTAATGTAGCCATCTTCGGTGTGGTAGATCGCACCCTTCAGGTCCGAAGTTTCGATCAGCGGCCAGCGTTCCTTGATCTGGTCCGGGGTCAACCACTCATAGGCAACATCGCAGGTTTCGGCGGTGGAGGCATAGAGCATGTACTCATCCATACGCTCTTGCGTCTGCGCCATGCGCAGGTTGCCAACCACGGCGAAACCTGCGTTCAGGCCGGTCTCTTCCTCAAGCGTCTTGTAGAAATCGACCGAGTACTTATGGATGTGGGTTGTCGCATAGGACATGTTGAACAGCGGCAGCAGCCCCGCTGCGTGCCAGGTGGATCCGGACGTCAGCTCGTCCCGTTCGATCAACATCACATCGTCCCAGCCCGCTTTGGCCAGGTGATAGGCAATCGAGGTCCCGACGGCGCCGCCGCCAACGACCAGTGCTTTGACTTGGGTTTTCATAACCGGACGTCTCTCCTTGGAATCTGTTGGAACCATATGGCGCATTTGCAGGGTTAAACGCGACATTCATCCGACCAGTGAGAGAAGGAAAACGACCCCGCTGCCACAGATGACTACTGGATTCGACGATTTTGCCATTATTGCCCGGTGACCGAACACCGCTTGATGCTGCCAACCTTGGCACAGCCACCACCCAGCCCACCTTTGTGCACACGCACCGGCTGACTGTTCCCTGGGCGTTTTGCAGCAGCTTCCTTGGGCTCCGACGCACCGAAAGCCGGCAGTTTGTCTTTCAGCCGGCTGAAAAAGCCCCTAGCTTCCGTGTCAGCGGTGTCATCCTTTGCCGCGGTATCCACTTCGACCGCGTCATCCAAAGCTGCCTGACGCTTATCCGACTCCAGCAGCAATTTCTGCGCCCGGCCATAACCGATTTGGAGGACGTCCTGATTTTCGAAGACCTCCCCGCCAGTGATGTCCATGAGGCCATCGCTGTTGAACCCCGACGCTGTCATCGTATTCACCATCAGCGCCGTGACATCCAGATTCCTGAGCTTTTCGCCGGTCGTCTTTTCCTGAATCAACGTCATCTCGGAATACAGGCGATCCATTTTCCCGGCGACCTCCGGCTGCCGGTCCAGAGGCACCGTTACTCCCTGCCCTACCACAGGCGAGGGGAAAGTCAGCAAAGAGTTGAGGGCTGCATAGTCAACCATGCCCAAAAGCTCTCGAATCGAGGCGTCGCTGGCATTGGTGTGCAGCCGGATCACAACCTCTTCGTCGATCCCGATCCGCCCCGTGACCTTGCGAAACGCAAGCGTTTCGGTCGGAGACGTCATGTCCTGAGTGATCTCAACGAAGGCAACACCGTCGACAACGGCGAACCCTTCCTTGATCGCGGCCTGCGCCATGAAATTCTGCTGTCGAGACAATGCGATTCCCGCCAGCGTATTGCGCGCCGATTCCGGTTTCAGGCTGATGTCGAACCAAGCGATCTCCTCGCCTTTGGAATAGACCGCACCCGTCTTGCTGAGCTTGCGCAGAATGCCGTCCTTGCCCCCGCTGGACAGGCTCATCAGTTCCGCCGTGTTTGAAACGGAATTGATCAGCGGTGTCATACCAAGTTTTGAAGTCGCGGTCGCAACTGTCTTGTTATCCGCATCTGTCAGCTCATACCGGGACCATTCCTCGGTGGATGCAGGAAGGTGGGATTTTGCGCCCGCTTTCCATTGCTTCTTGCGCTCTCGTTCGGCGGCTTTGGCGTCACGCTCGATCTGCTGCTGAGAAAAGCGATGCTTGATCGTGCCCACATAGCCATTGGCGGACAGAGTACCTTCGTGTTTTTTGTCCTGTTGATAATAGTCCAAGCCGACAATGACCAAGACTATGATCACCACAAACCCAAAGATCCGCAAACCGTCCATCAGAATACCCGAAATCAATCGCTGCTCGTTTTCGCGAAAGATAGAACCAAAATGGGGCGGTCTTATGGCTGTAGCGCCGGAAAACTAGTGCGTATCAACACTCTGTGGACAGCAAAATTTTACCCGGATTCATGATATTATCCGGATCCAGCGCCATTTTTATCGCCGCCATATAGGTGACCGCCGGGCCCAGTTCCTTAACCAGGTAGGGCCGTTTACCCTGCCCGATTCCGTGTTCGCCGGTACAAGTCCCCTCCATCGAGATCGCCAGATCGTTCAGCCAGCCGACAAAGCCATCGGCCTTGGCGACCTCGTCCGCGTTCTCCATGTCTATCAGCAGCAGAGTGTGAAAGTTCCCGTCTCCCACATGCCCGACAATCGGAGCCAGCAAGCCAAGATCCTGCGCCTTTTGTTGGGCGGCGGCAACGCACTCCGCCAAACGCGAGATGGGAACGCAGACATCGGTGGAAATGCCCCGCGCACCGGGACGCAGTTGCAAGCTTGCCCAGTACATGTCGTGCCGCGCCTGCCACAGTTTGTTGCGTTCTTCGGTGGTCGAAGTCGCGGCGAAATCCGCACCACCGAACTCCTCGGCGATCTGACCAAATGTCTCGGCCTGCTCAACCGCACCGGCATCGGACCCGTGGAATTCCAATAGCAACAGTGGTGTTTCCGGCAGGTCCAGCCCGGAATAGGCGTTGGCAGCCTTGACCGACAGTTCATCCAGCAGTTCGATCCGCGCCACGGGCACGCCAAACTGGATCGTCATCATCACCGCCTGACAGGCGGCGTCGACCGTAGGAAAGGAACAGCGAGCTGAGGTGATCGCCTCGGGGATGCCCTGCAGGCGTAAGGTCAGCTCGGTGATGATACCCAGCGTGCCCTCGGCCCCGACCAGAAGACGCGTCAGATCGTAGCCGGCCGACGATTTCTTGGCCCGGTGCCCGGTACGGATGATCTGCCCGTCCGGCATCACCGCTTCCAGACTGAGGATGTTGTCCTTCATCGTGCCATAGCGCACCGCATTGGTACCCGAGGCCCGCGTCGCCGCCATCCCGCCCAGTGAGGCATTGGCACCGGGATCGATGGGAAAGAATAGGCCCTGATCGCGTAGATGGGTGTTCAGGTCCTCGCGCGTGACACCGGGCTGAACAACGCAATCCAGATCGCCCGCATGGACGGCCAGCACCTTGTTCATCTGGGTCAGGTCCACCGAGATACCACCGGCCGGGGCGTTCACATGCCCCTCCAGCGATGTACCGGTCCCAAAGGGGATCACCGGCACCTTGTGCAGGGCGCAGGTCTTAACGATTTCGGACACTTCCTCGGTTGTGTGAGGGTACACCACCGCGTCCGGAGACTGGTTTTCGATCCATGTGGTCGTGTGACCGTGCTGTTCGCGGATCGCCTGACCGGTTTGCAGACGATCACCGAATTTCTGCTTCAGGATGCCGACAGCTGTTTCAATCCCGGCCTCGTTTCGGGGCAACGTTACTGCCTGCACCATGAAGAACCTCTCTTATTCGCCCAGCGCGATGCCTTCGCGGCGCGGGTCGGCGCCACCGATCAGAACATCTCCGATTTCAATTGCGTGCAGGCCCGATGTCAGGTCGCGCGGGTTGACCTCGAACCCCAACTCGATCAGCGCATCGGCATAGCCTTCGGCGGCTGTGCCCTGTTCCACATCATAGGTACCAAAGCGGTTGACCAGATGCGGTAGTGACAGCGCCTGTTGCACATCCATATCCCAATCGGCCCAGGCGATGATCGACTTGGCCACGTAGCCAATGATCCGGCTGCCACCGGGCGAACCAATCGCCAGAACCGGTGCACCGTCCTGCATCACGATAGTCGGGCTCATGGACGAACGTGGACGCTTGCCCGGTTCCAGCCGGTTGGCAATCGGGACACCATCGCTGTGGGTCTTGAACGAGAAATCGGTCAGTTCGTTGTTCAAGAGGAACCCGTTGGTCATCAGCCGCGAGCCGAACCCGTTCTCGATCGTCGTGGTCATCGACAGCACGTTGCCATACTGATCGACGATCGAAATGTGCGAGGTCGAGGGCAGTTCCAGCGACACGTCGTCCGCCCAGTTCGACGCGTGGTCGAATTCAGGATTGCCCGGCGCAACCTCGGGCAGCGCCCTCTCACCGTTCAGCAATGTTCCGCGTTCAGAGAGGTAGTCGGGATGGACCAGGCCCTTTGTCGGCATCGGGACATAATCGTGATCAGCCATGTAACGCCCGCGATCGGCAAAGGCCAAACGCGAGGCGTCGCCAATCAGACGCCATGTATGTACGTCCTCCGGCCCCATCGCCGCCAGATCATACCCTTCAAGCATTCCCAGTATCTGACCGACCGTCAACGCACCCGAAGAGGGCGGACCCATGCCGCAGACCTCATAGGCGCGATAGGTGGCGCAGACGGGCTCGCGCTCGATCACCTGATACAACGCCAGATCAACACCGGATAAAACCCCGGGGTTACCCGGTGCATTGCGAATGGTGCTGACAATCCCTGCCGCGATCTCACCACCATAAAACCCGGCAGAACCTTCGCTGGCCAGAACCCGCAGCGTTTCGGCATAGTCCGGGTTCATCAACCGTTGGCCCTGTTGCAAGGGCTCTCCGCCCGGCAGGAAATATTCAGCCGTTGCAGGAAAACGCGACAGGCGCTCGGCGTCCGCTTCGACCAACGTGGCCAGGCGTGGAGATACAAGGAACCCCTCAGCGGCCAGTGTTATGCCATCCTGAAACAGGCTGGGCCACGGGCTTCGCCCCCAACGCCGGTGCGCCTCTTCCAACAATGCGGGCGTACCCGGCGTGCCAACCGAAAGACCGCCAACCACGGCGTCGTAGAATTTCAGTGGATCGCCGTTTTCGTCATGAAACAGACGGTGGTTTGCCTCAAGCGGAGCCGTCTCCCGCCCGTCCAGCGTGGTCAGCTTGCCGGTTGCTGCGTCATACCAGACCAGAAAAGCCCCGCCGCCAAGACCCGAGGATTGCGGCTCGACCAACCCCAGCACAACCTGCACGGCAACCATCGCATCAGCGGCAGACCCACCGGCCCGCAGCACCTTGGCCCCGGCTTCGACAGCCAGAGGGTTCGCGGCGGCAACCATCCAGTTCTGCGACGTTACCGGCTGACCAGCCATCTTGGCCTCAAGCGCGGCGATGACCTCGTCCGTCAGGCCCTGAACCTGCCCGTCAGAGGCCGCCTCGGGGGCCACTGCATCCGCTGTCTCTTGCGCAAAAGACGCGCTGCTCAGCATCAACGCCGTCAAAAACAATCCCGAAATCAGATTTCGTTTCATCGTATCCTCCTGAAAATCCGTTTGTCGTCCCTGCGGCGCAAACGCGTTACAACATGGAAGGCACAACCTGATCCGGTGGGCGGTGCCCGTCTTCGAAGGTCTTGATATTGATGATGACCTTCTCACCCATCTCGATCCGCCCTTCCAGCGTGGCCGATCCCATATGAGGCAGCAGGACGACGTTCGGCAATTGTCGCAGGCGCGGGTTCACTTGCGTACCGTGTTCATAAACGTCCAGCCCGGCTCCGGCGATCTCACCCGAGCGAACCTGACGGGTCAGCGCGTTTTCATCAATCACCTCGCCCCGCGACGTGTTCACGATGACGGCCGATGGTTTCAACAGCTTCAACCGCCGCGCGTTCATCAGGTGAAAGGTCGACGGAGTAGACGGGCAATGGATGGAGATCACATCCATTCGCGCCACCATCTGGTCGAGGCTTTCCCAATATGTCGCCTCAAGCTCCTGTTCGACCTCGGGACGCAAGCGACGACGGTTGTGATAATGCACCTGCATCCCGAATGCCGAGGCGCGGCGGGCCACCGCCTGACCGATCCGCCCCATGCCCAGAATACCAAGGCGGCGCCCGCCGATGCGGCCACCCAGAAACGCGGTCGGGGCCCAGCCCGACCAGTCGCCTTTCTGCATGACCGTCAACCCCTCGGGAATCCGTCGGGTCACCGACAGGATCAGCGCCATGGTCATGTCTGCGGTATCATCAGTCAGCACGCCCGGCGTGTTCGACACCAGAATGCCCCGCTGCCGGGCTGTGGCCACATCGATATTGTCGACCCCGGCCCCATAATTGGCGATCAGGCGCAACTTTTCACCTGCCTGACCGAGCAACCCACCATCGATGGTATCCGTCACCGTGGGCACTAAGACATCCGCACTTTGCACCGCTGCGACCAGCTCTTCCCGCGTCATGGGCGTGTCATCGTCGCGCAACTGCACATCGAACAACTCGCTCAGCCTGGTTTCCACCGCCTCGGGCAACCGTCGCGTAACGACAACACTCAGACGTTCTCTTGGCACTTTCGCCCTCCCATCGCTTTGCAAATCTTCGCGCGCCATGGCATCGTGGCGCAGGATAAGGCGGGGCACAAGAACCCCAATGCATTGAGACGACCTTTTTTCGAAACCCGATCAACAGGCACAAGAGCAGACAGTCAGTGAGTGGTTTTCTACCAGTAAAACACCGCCTTCTGGTGGTCACGTCCGCATTTCTGGTTGTGCTGAGCACTCTGACCGCCAGCGCACAGGACAAACGTGGCCCTGTCACCAACCTGCCCCTGCCGCGATATGTTTCGATGAAGGCCGCCGAGGGCAACGTCCGCCGAGGCCCCTCGCTGACGCATCGAATCGACTGGGTATTCAAACGGCGCGGAATGCCGTTGCAGATTACGGCCGAATACGGCAACTGGCGCAGGGTTCAGGACCGCGACGGCGCTGGTGGTTGGGTTCACTATGCCCTGCTGTCTGGCATGCGTACCGTGCTAATCGAATCCGAGTTGCTGCCCGTTCACACCAGCCCTGACTCCAATTCTCAGGTCAGCGCGAAATTCGAATCTGGCGTAGTAGCGCGCCTGGGCAGTTGCAGTCTAGACTGGTGCCACGTCTCTGCTGGTGGCTATCGCGGTTGGACACAGAAGTCGAACCTCTGGGGCGTCGATCCATCCGAGATTCGCGAATAGCGGGGCGATATTCCCGCCCCGCCTGAACAATACGACTGCTATGCGGTCTCGGCAGTGCGCGTGCCCATTTCCTTATCCAACAACAGCAGATTCCAGCGATCCCCGTTGGCCGCTTTGGTCTGGTCGAGGATTCTGCCGAACAGATCCTCTTCCTCGTTCTGTTCCGCCAGGAACCAGTTCAGCATGTTCTGAGTGCTGTATTCCTTGACCTCATGCGCCAGCTCAAACAGCGCGTTGATCTGCCCGGTCACCGTTACCTCATTTGCAAGGGCGTGTTCCAGCGCCTCGACAGGCGAGACGTATTCGGTTTTTGGTTTGGCGATCCCATCAATTTCGATTCTTCCGCCACGCTGGGCCAAAAAGTCGAAGATGCGCATGGCATGCCCGCTCTCTTCGACCGAGTGCCCACGAAACCACTGCGCAAATCCGGGCAGGTCCTCGGATTCGAAGTAAGCGGCCATGGCGAGATACGTGTAGGAAGCGTGAAGTTCATTGTTGATCTGACGATTCAACGCTTCTGCGACATTCGGGTTTAACTTCATCTTCATCTCCTGTGTCACGGTTTGCCGGGGCAAACATACAGATATTTTCTCCAGCGAACCGGCGCAACCAGTACCACATGATTTTTTAGATATATTTCAATATTTTACCGGGATGATTTGCAAGTGAAAGGCACTTGCAACACCCACGGGTTTCTGCGCCCCAATTCAGTCGCCCACTAAGCTACTGGCAATCGACAAAAACAAACGGTTGATGCAGCGCCCTTCCCAGCCAAGGCCTTGCGCAGTTTCGACCGCTCTTGCCCATGGAACACCTTATCGCTCAACTGGCTGATCGACATAAAATCCGAACCTGAGCCATCAGGAACGCGGGCCAAATAAATTTTGCTCAAAGCCGAAGTTTTTCGTTCAAAGCCTCTTGAACCCTCCGAACAACAATCGTAGATAGCCGCTCACCGTTGGGGTGTAGCCAAGTGGTAAGGCAGCGGTTTTTGGTACCGTGTATCGTAGGTTCGAATCCTACCACCCCAGCCAACTTTTCCAAATATTATCAACACTTTTTCTGAAACCTCGCCTTGCTTAGCGTTCGTCCAGTTATGCCATTTACCACGTTTTTTTGTGGTAAATTCTCGCTTTTGGGGCCTGCAAACATGTAAGTTCTACAACCGTGTGCCCAACATCAGTGCCGGTAGAATGACAGCGGATCACGGGAAGAGGCATGGCAACGGTCCCTTCGTTAAGGATCGCCCGATTCCAACGAAGCGTGACGAAATCGAAATGGCGGATTTCCGAGATGCCGCGCGATGCGTCTAAATAGAAGCAAATGATTTGCTCCCACTACTAGAAAAACGTGCCCGCCTTGCTGACGCTCGAAGTCGCGACACAGCAAAGCCCGGGCGTGGATCGATGCGCGATTATAAATACGAAAGCAAGCCCCACACTTTGCGTCCAAGGATCCCCGGATCACTTCAAGGATTGGAGTTAATCTGCGCTCGGTTTTGGCGTTCCAAATGTGGTTTCGATGGATAATACCCCTATGGATGAGCGCCATACCTCAAAAGTCGATCGCGCGAAACTTAAACGTATCTTAGAGACTTAATGCTACACGGCTCGAAAGCCGCTGAGCGAGCCCATCGCTACCAGCAGTTAAAAGAAGACTGAGAATAACGACGAGAGCCTCGGCTAAGAGTATCTCATCAAAACCTGCACATATTGGGCAGGGGAAATGCGCATTCGCCATTCACATCTGGCGGCATGAAACATTTGACCACAGATACATTGGTATGCTGCGCCTTTGCGATTGCTTCCGCAATTCTTGCCGCGCAGCCTTTACAATGGCTTGTTCGAAGTTGGCTTAGCCCGGCGTACGGCTCGTACGGTTATGTCTATGTCCTGCTGATCTTTGGTCTTGCCGGGATGAGCTTGCTGAGCGGCCGTCCGAAAGGCGCGCGCTCTCAGACACCTGCAGTTGCCTTGCTGCTATTGGCGGCTTGGATCCGTTTTTTGGGACAGGTTTTGGCGATCAATATTCTGAGCGCTTTCGCCCTTGCATTGGATGTTTTCGCGCTGGTTGGATTGTTGCAGATGCATCGGCGCCCTTTCGCGCTGTCGCCATTCTGGATGGCTGCATTGTTCCTGTTTTCCTTGCCGACCGAAATAATCTTGCAGCGTACGCTTGGGTTTCCGTTGCAGATGGTTTCGGCGGAATTGTCCTGTCACATGCTGGGCGCATTGTTCTCGAATGTCGTTTGCGACGGCGTGCACATCACCTTGGCACAAAGGGACATTCTGGTGGACTTACCCTGTTCCGGCGCGTCTGGGCTTTTGTTGTCGCTGGCTTTTGTAGTCACCCAAAACGCGGTTCTGCGGCCAAGGTGGTATTTCGGCGGCTTCAGCCTGTTGGCCGTGACCGGGTGTGCGGTCTTGGGTAACAGCCTGCGCATTTCGATTTTGGCGATTGGCCTTGCACATGATCTGGATGTTATGGCCGAGCCCTGGCACAGCCTTATTGGGTTGGTGACGCTGGCCCTGACAGTGACGCCCTTTGCCCTGTTTTATAGGCCCCGCGACACGAGCCCGCGTAAAAGCCACCCACAGACCGACCGGATCATCCTGCCGAAACCCATCAAGGTGTTGGCGGGGATTGCTTGCCTGACAGGCAGCATTGCCATTGTGTCGCTCAAGGCAAAACCGGTGGATGTTTCGGGCAGCGTTGTGACGCCGAACCTGCCCACGCAGATTCACGGACACCTGGTGCAAAACGTACCTCTCACTGCGATGGAGGCGCATTACTTCGAAGCCTATGGCGGGCAGGCGCAGAAAGCTCAGTTTGGCCCCCTGGGGTTGAATGTGGTTAGCACGCGTGCGCCGCTTCGGCATCTGCATGCCCCTGAAATCTGTCTGCGGGGTCTCGGCTATAAGGTTCGGTTTCTGGGCACACGCTACGACGGTGTTCCCAGCGCTTTTTACCGAGCCACCGGCCCTGCCGGGGATCAATGGATGGTTGCGGTTAGCTACGTCTCGCAAAACGGGCACGTGACACCCAGCGTCGGTGAAGCGATCTGGCGCTGGCTAAATGGCTCCGGCGGCACCTGGAGCAGCGTGCAAAGAATCACCCCATGGGCTTTGGACACCGCACTACAGGCCCAACTGGACGCAGCCGTGATTGCAGCCCTCGACATTCACACTTTCAAAGGAACGGACATATGATACGCCATTTTGCTTTTCTCTTTCTGTTGCTGCCTGGAGCCGTATACGCTCAGCCCGAAGACGCCATTGCAGGTCGGTTGGTCGGCAGCGGAGCAGCTGGTCAACTGGACCTGCCACTGCTGAATTCGGACCTTTCCGTTGATATTCAGGGCGATACGGCAACCGTTCAGGTGCGACAGGTGTTCGTGAATCCATCGGATGATCCGATGTCGGCGGAATATCTATTCCCACTCAACCAAAAAGCCGCCGTTTACGCGATGCAGATGCAAATAGGCGACGAAGTGATTGAGGCGCAGATTCAACAAAAGCAGCAGGCCGAGCAGACCTTTGAGACCGCAAAGCAAGAGGGCAAGGCCGCGGCACTTTTGACCCAGCATCGTCCCAACATGTTCACCCAGAACGTTGCCAACCTGATGCCGGGGCAACCGATTACGGTAACGCTTAACTATGTGCAGGCCGTCCCTAAGGTCGACGAGGCTTATGAGCTGGTACTCCCTCTGATCGTCGGGCCGCGCTATCAAGGGGCGATGGATTTTGACCTGACGTCCGAGGGCGTAGTGTTAGCTGATTTCAATGAAGAAAAACCGGCCACCTCAGCCGTAACCGAGGTCGATGGTTGGACTGTTTCCGAGCTACCGCAATACCCTCTGGTTCCGCTCCTAACAAACCCTGATACAATTGAACCCGCACGGGTCTCGTTGGACCTGAACCTGCGTGGTGCTGTTCCCGTTTCAAATCTGACAAGCGCAACGCATAATCTGCAAGTCAAGCAGTCTGAAGGGGTGATCAGCGCGACCTTTCAGGACGGGCGGGTGATCGATAACCGCGATCTGGTTCTGCGCTATGAGCTTGGTGGCGATGAGACGACGGCCGGAGTGTTGGCCCATCATGATGAACGGGGCGGCTTTGTATCCTTGCTGGTTGAACCTCCAAAGATTCCACAATCGGATCAGATCACCCCACGAGAGCTGGTATTTGTGCTGGACACCTCGGGATCAATGGGCGGAGAGCCGATGGATGCCAGCAAACGGTTTATGGAGGCCGCTTTGCAGGGCCTGCGCCCCGAGGATTATTTCCGCGTAATCCGGTTTTCATCGGACGCGACCGAATTCGCATCCCAGGCCGTTCCTGCCACGCGGGCAAACCTTGAATCTGGTTTGCGCTATGTGCGTAGCCTTCGGGCCGGCGGTGGAACAGAAATCGACAATGCGATCCGTCACGCCTTTGCAACCCGGCAACCTGAGAACACATTGCGCATCGTCGTCTTCCTCAGCGACGGCTATATCGGTCAGGAAGCGCGCGTTCTGCGCACGATCCGGCGGCAAATCGGCGATGCACGTATCTATGCGTTTGGGGTGGGCACTGCTGTAAATCGCTATCTTCTGGACGCGATGGCCGAAGAAGGCCGTGGCTATGCGCGCTATGTTGATCCGTCCCAACGCGCCTCGGATGTTGCCGACACGCTGGCCCGCGATCTGAAATCGCCTGTGTTGACGGATATATCAATTGATTGGGGCGGATTGAATGTCAGCGAAGTGGTGCCCCAACATATCCCTGACCTGTTCGGCGGCGGCTCAATCCGGGTTCTTGCTCGGTACGAAGGCGGCGGGCCTGCCGACATTAAGATCAATGGTTTGGTCCAGGGTAGAAAAGCACAAATGCCCCTGTCGCCTATCCTGCCTTCCGAATCCGATCCAGAGAGTGTCAAGCACCAGGGCGCTGCGATCCCTCTGACCTGGGCTCGAACCAAAATCGCGGGTCTCGACCGCGCCATGGCGGTGCGGGCCAGGGATCCCAAGGAACTTGAGGCGCAGATCACTGATCTTGGGCTGAGGTTCAATCTTCAGACGCAGTTCACCTCTTTTGTTGCTGTGTCAAAAATGGTTGTAAACACCGGCGACGTTCCAACAGGTACCACTCCGGTGGCTTTGCCGCAGGTGACGGACGTGGGGGCCGGGGCTTATCCCAAAACTGCGTTCAGTGGATCATCGACACCCGAGCCTCAAACGGTTTTTGGGTTGATCATCCTGGCGGCTTTAGGCGCGCTGCGTCTGACCCGAAGTCGGAGGGTTTCGGCGTGAGGAACGTTCCTTACAAACTGCGCACAGATGCATGGTGGCTGGAGGATGATTTCAAGTGGCGCAGACCTCAGGTGCAAGCTCCACTTGACCCGGCCAATGGCAGTGTGATCTCTGATCGTGACTTCGGTGAAACTTCGATGGCGGACGCATATCTTGAACAACATCCTAATCGTAGATGACGATGCTCGTATCCGCGATGTCGTACGCTTTGCGCTGGAAGATTCCGGCTTTCGAACAACCGAGGCTGGCACCGGTCAGGATGCGCTAGACCTGTTTTACAAAACCCCGGCCGACTTGGTTGTTTTAGATATCGGAATGCCCGAAATGGACGGCTTGGAAGCCTGCAAAGAGCTGCGTAAAACCTCAACCGTGCCGATCCTGTTTCTGACAGCACGGGATGATGAGATTGACCGCATCCTGGGGTTTCAACTTGGTGGCGATGACTATGTCACAAAGCCCTTCAGTCCGCGTGAGCTGGTATTGCGGATCAAGGCTATCCTTGCCCGCTCGGCAGATGCAAATTCGCCGGACGACGTGACGGTGTTTCAGGATTTGCGGCTGGATCATAGCGCACATCGCTGCACCCTCGCGGATACAGAAATTCAGCTTACCGGGATCGAGTTTTCGGTGCTGTCGATCCTCGCCAAAACGCCAAGCCGCGTCTACGCGCGCGCGCAACTGATCGATCTGGTCTATGGTCACAACACATATCTTTCCGGTCGCACGATCGATAGCCATGTTCGCAATATCCGTCAGAAGGCGCGCGCTTTGGGCTATCCCGATTTAATTCAAACCGTGCATGGTGTTGGGGTGAAACTGGGTGTTTGTCAGTGCTGACAATCAAGCAGAAATGGCGGCCGTCGCTTGCTCTGGTGATTGCGCTGGTCTGCATTGCCTTGGTGACGCTTCCGATCATCGGCGTTCTGGGTGTCCGCCTGTCCAGCAACCAGTTTGCGCGTGAAACCGAACGCAGTCTGCTTTCTCAAGCGGTTATCTTTGCCGAGGTGTATGCTGCGGCTTTCTCCGAACTGCAGTCCACGCCCTATGTGGGCCACGTCTTGTCTCCCGAGCAAAGCGAACGCTTGAAACAGGATTTTCATCCCATCCCGCCCAGTTTGGATTTGCTTCGTGGTGAGGTCTCACCGCCCCGTCCCGACCCGGTTTCCAGTGATAAACCTCTGGATGCGCCGTACGCGGCGATCTCTCAAACGTTGTCACAATTGGCAACTTCGGCAAAGAAAACTACACTGTCAGGGTATGTCTTACTGGATCACTCCGGGCAGGTCGTTGCCAGCAGCGGATCAGTCAGCGGGTCTTTTCTGCAAGTCCAAGAAGTCGCGCAGGCCCTTCAGGGAGAAACCGTTTCAGTGCTGCGGCATCGAGATGACCCTTCCCGGCGCCACCTTCTGAACTCGATCAGCCGAGATACGTCCTACCGTGTGTTTGTCGCCCATCCGGTGGTCTTGGGCGAAAGGGTCATCGGCGTCGTTTATCTTTCGCGCACGCCTATGGATCTTAGAAAGTTCCTGTTTCAAGAGCGGTTCACACTGGGCTCTGTCGCGGCGTTCATGCTGATGTCCGCGATTGGGGTCGGTTGGATGATGTGGCGGCTGATCTCAAAGCCAATTCGCGCTCTCAGCAATCAAAGTCGGGATGTCGCAAGTGGGTTGAAACCGACGCCCGATCCCGTGAAGCACTATGGCGTGCGGGAACTGGCGGATTTGGGTAACAATGTTGTTTCGATGGCTGCAAACTTGTCGGAGCGGTCCACTGCAATCGAGACGTATACAAGCCATGTCACGCATGAACTGAAATCACCGGTCACTGCAATTTTGGGTGCGGCAGAGCTGTTATTGGACGGGCCTTCAGCCGTATCCGGAAATCGCAATCAGAAACTGGTTCATAACATTCAGGAAGAAGGTCTGCGCATGAATGCTCTGCTGGGTCGTCTTCGCGAATTGGCCCGGGCCAGCGTTCAAACAGACCCGAGCCCAACGTCGCTGGGGGATATTGTCCAAGCTGCGTCAGCCTCGTTCTCGGAACAAGTCATCGAGTGTCACGCGCCGTCCGACATGCACCTGCCATTGTCCAAAGATCAGGGGCAAATTGTTCTACATCATCTCTTGCAAAACGCGTTCCAGCACGGGGCCACGCGTGTCGATATATCTTACGAAGCGGCTTCGAACAGCTTAATTGTCGCCGACAACGGCACGGGAATTTCCCCGCGAAATAGCTCTCGCATCACAGACCCATTCTTCACGACCAGACGGGATCAAGGCGGCACAGGGCTGGGCTTATCCATTGTTGCCGCTGTGTTGAGCCAAGCCAATGCGGAGATCGAGGCAATGGCGCCAAAGCACGGCGCCAGTTTTCGGATCAGGTTTTGAGTTTGTTGAAAGCACAAAGCACGGGCAACTCTGAGCCAGAGTCCGCTTTCAACACTCGTTGCACGTTCCTTCGCAAGCAAATCGAACGACCACTTTCCGCCCAAATCCCCCGCAAATCATATGACCGACGAGTTCCCTAACGTCCAAAAAATCAAAAGCAGAAAAGTGAACCACCTGCGAACCAGTGACTTACCCCGAGAAACGATCCGGGCTGAATGCCTGTATGTCGGTCTGGGATTGTCGACCGGCGATTTCATCCGCCACCAGCCGCGCGGTTGTCGCACCCAGTGTCAAGCCCAATTGCCCGTGACCTGTCGCAAAGGTGACATTTGCCAGCATTCCGCTTCTGCCAATGATCGGCCGGGTGTCGGGCGTCAGCGGCCGCCGTCCAAACCGGCGTTCCGCGCTGCCTGTATGTAGCCCCGGCAGAACCCGGCGTGCCTTTTCCACCAATATATCCGCACGAGTCCAGTTTGGACGTGCGTTGGCACCCGCGAACTCTATTGTCCCCGCGACGGCAAGCGCGTCGTCGTAGGGCGTGATGCCGAACCCGCCTTTTGCGTAGAACACAGTATGGGACAGGTTGACTCCGCTGCCCTTCAAGATTGTGGAATAACCGATTACGCCTTCCACCTGCAGTGGGACACCCAATTCTGACGCCAGATCCCGGGATCGCGTGCCGGCAGCCAAGACAAACTCTTCAGCGGCAATGGCGCGACCATCGCGCAGCCTCACTGCCTTTACCGTGCGGTTGTTTCGGTCAAAGCCGACTGCACTGCCAGAAATGACCGTACCCCCACGACTTAGGAAGGCTTCGTGCAGCGTTTCAACTAGTCGCTTGGGTTCGGTCACGAAACTCCAATCCCGCAGCAGGGCGGCATACTTGAAATCCGGAGCAATGGCCGGGTCGATGTCATGCGCTTCTCTACCGCTGACCTCTTCGATCGAACATCCCAGGTCGCGTGCCAGATCAAAGGCTGCGGCCATGCTGGTGCGATCGTCATCCCCGTCAAACAGCTTGATGACAGGGCGTTCCACCAACAGCTCCGGGCGCCCGATATCGGCCAGTTGGGCCTTGAAATCCGCAGTTGCCGAAAAGGTGAGCCGCGCCAAATCCGCCGCAATTGCACGCATTTTCGAAGGGCGCGCGTTGGCTACGAACCGGCTAAACCACGGTGTCAATCGCAGGGCGGAACTTGGGCGCAATGTCAAAGGCGCCTTGGGATGCATCAACAACCCGGGAACTTTCAACAGCATCCCGGGCTGAGACAGCGGTACGATCTCACCCACGGCGATGCAGCCGCACGAGGCCCAGCTGGCGCCCTCTCCTACCGGGCCTGGCTCGATGACGGTGACATGGTTCCCCTCGGCCTGCAAAGCCAGCGCGCAGGAGATACCAACGACGCCGCCGCCGATCACCACCATCTTGGGCATGCCTTCCGACCTTTCTTACAGTGCCTGCAACTGCGCCAGCAGGTCTGCATCGACGGAGACTCCGTTCGCTTCGGTCGCCGCACGGTTTCTCAGCCGCCCGTCTCCGGGTACGCGCGCGGTTCCGTTGCCCTCGATCTCGGCACAGATGCGGGTGACATAGTCGTCGAACGACGGGTTACCGAACCGGCTCGGGTCAATCGCGATCAGGGTTGCCCCGCCTTTGATGTTGAGGGCCTCAAAGGACTCGCGCTCCTGATTGTCGACCGACAGGGTGCCGCCGGCCAGCGCCGCGCCCAGCACCTCAATCAGGAAGGCAATGGCGGCACCCTTGTGTTCGCCAAAGGGAAGTAGGCTGCGGGTTTCCAGAATGGCGTTCGGATCGGTGCTGGGCTGGCCATCGGCATCCAGCCCTCCGGCACGCGGCAGGTCATGGCCCTCGGCCGCGGCCATCTTGATATCCATCAACGCCACCATCGAGGATGCCTGATCCCAGACAATCGGCTCGCCCCCCGGACGCGGGCACGCAAAGGACATCGGGTTGGTGCCAAAGACCGGACGCACCCCACCCTGCGGCACAACCATGGACAAAGAGTTCACGACCCCCAACGCCACAAGCCCCGCCTCGGCCAGCGGCCCGGTGTCAAATCGCAGCGCACCCAGATGGTGGCAATTGGCGCAGGTAAAGGCCGCAATCCCGTTCTCGCGCGCCATCTCAATCAGCTCTGCCCGTGCCGCCAATGCGGCTACCTGATAGAACCCGTTGTCGCCATCGCCACGCAACACACCGGGCGCTATTCGCCGGATTGACGGCGCGGCCTTTGGGTTGGCGTAACCTGATGACAGATATTGCGCGTATACCGGCAACAAGCGCAGCCCATGACTACGAGGTCCATCGCGTTCGGACATCCGCACAAGTTCTGCTATGACTTCACTGCTATGTGCGTCAAGGCCCGCGGACACAAGGACAGATTTGGCCAATGCTTTCACCTCTTCGAGTGAGAGCGTTTTTGTCGGGGCGTCAGTCATAAGCCTCATCCTGTCCTTGTGTCTGGCTGGCGGGCGCTTGCACGCCCGTGTTTTCAGTTACGAGTTCTGGTATTCCAGCTTCTTCTTGGCAACAAATTCGTCAAGTGCCCCGCGCTGATCATCCGGCATCGGCGGCTTGACGTAATTGTCCAGAATACGCTGCGCCTCTTCGTTGCCGACGGTTTCGGCGGTCTTCGACCCTTCCGCTTCCCACTGTTCAAAACTGTCATTGTTCTGCAGCGGGTTCATGTGAAGCGGATTTTCCCGGGTATGGTCCGTCCCCAAGAAGTGACCACCGGGGCCGATCACGGCGATGTCATCCAAAAGCGCGTCCAGGTTTTCATCCACAATACCGCTGAAGAACCTGTGAAAGTTTTCAAGCTGCCGGGTGTCCTGTACCCATTTCGAGTAGCTGACCCCAAGCGCACCTTCCAGGAAACCTGCCGAATGCACGATATAATTGGCCCCGCCCAACAGCACCGGCCACATGGTGTTGGCTGTATCAAAAGCCGCCTGCATGTCCGGGGATTTCGACCCGGTCCACATCGTGCAGGTCCGCCACGGAACGTCATAAAAACGCGCCATCTGGCCTACCAGCAGGTTCATCAGGCCCGGTTCGGGTGAACCCATCATTGGCGCACCGGTCTTCATCGACACGCCCATGATCGCCACGCCCAGCACCATCGGCGCGCCACGCCGGATGATCTGGCTATAGGCCATGCCCGCCAGCGATTCCGCGATCAGCAGCGCCACGCCGCCCTGCGGGCTGGCCGGGGTCGAGGCGCCGGCCAGAACGAATGGCGACAGCAGGCAGGGCTGGTTGGCGCCGGCGTAAACGCGCAGGCTTTGCAGCATGGTTTCATCCCACACTAGCGGCGTGTTGCAGTTCAGCAGCGCAGCCATCACCACGTTGTTGTCCACAAACTCTTCGCCGAACACGATGCGCGTCATCTCAACCGAGTCGCGCGCGGCTTGTTCCGACAGAACCGACCCCTTGATCGGTTTGTCGGTCAGCGTCAGCGCCGCATGAACAAGCTCAAGGTGGCGCTGCGGCACGGGCACGTCTTGCGGCTCGACTGGCAGGATGCCCGGAACCATCATCGACTGGCTCATCTGACTTAGCTTGAAGAAGTTGTGCGCATCTTCCAGCACCGACGGGCGACGCACTCCATCCATGCCATAGACAAAGGGAGCCCCGTAGGCGTTCGCAAACACCGAGTTCCGGTTGCCGACTCGTAAAGAACGGTCCGGGTTGCGCGCCGCATAGCCCCATTCCGACGGAACAGCCGAGATCAGGTCCATCAGCATGTCCCGGCCGATGCGAACCCGTTCACCCTGAACATCTGCGCCGTGTTTCTTCCAGTCGGCCAAGGCCACCGGGTCACGGAATTCGATACCGGTGGTTTCCAGGATCGTCATGGCGGCGTTGTGGATCTTTTCGACCCCCTCGGGACCAAGCAGATCAATTGGCCCGACTCTGCGGTTCAGTGTCGGTAGGTAAACCGGTGGCGGGTTGGTGCGGGCTTGCACCCGCGCCGCGCGACCGCTCCGGCCCGCGCGTACTCTTGCTTGTGTCATTGTAACCCCTCCGGATCAGGCGCGCGCGCGGGCGCTGGTTGGATCAACGGCGCAGACATCGATCACTTCGGCATCGCGCATTTCATTGTGCACCAGCACCTGCATTTTGGTGCCCGGTGCAGTCATATCCTGCGGCACCAGCGCCATCGCGATGTCGTGGTTGCAGTAATACGAGAACCCACCCGAGGTCACCCGACCGATCAGCTTGCCGTTGGCATAGACGCCTTCGTCAAACATCACCGAGGTATCGCAGAACGGCAGTTTCAGCGTGACCAGAGTGTTGTATCCGCCCTCATCCTGCTGCTTTTGCAGCGCGGCTTTGCCGATAAAATCACGCTCGGCCACCTGCCCGCCAATCTTCTCGGTCATCGCCACGAAGCGGCCCAGATCGGCCTCGAACGGGGTCAGATCCTTGCAAATCTCGCGGTTGATGGCGCGATAGGACTTCTCGAGACGCATGGATTCCAAGGCTTCAAGACCAAAGGGTTTCACTCCAGCTTTCAACAGCAGATCAACAAGGTGGCGGTTATAGCCGACCGGGTGGTGCAGTTCCCATCCCAGCTCACCAGTATAGGACACGCGCAGCAGATGAACGCCTTTGGCATAGCCCACCTCACCCAACTGGGCTGAGAGCCACGGGAAAGTTTCGTTCGACAGGTCGTTATCTGTCAGCGGTTGCAGGATATCCCGCGCCTTGGGCCCGGCCAAAGCGATCACTCCCAGCTGTTCCGAGATATCCTCGAGCAAAACCGAACCGTCCTTAGGCAGCAGGCGCTGTAGCTGATCCCAGTTGTAAGCGCGCCAGTTCGGGGTTGAGATCAGGTAGAAATCGTCCTCGGCATAGCGCACGATGGTGTATTCCGCATCCATGCCGCCCTTGCCGTTCAGCATCAGCGACAGGGTCATGCGGCCCACTTTGGGCAGCTTGTTTGCCATCAGGCCGTCCAGCCATTTGGCAGCGCCCGGCCCGCGCACCGTGAACTTGGTCATCGGCGACATTTCGATGAAGCCGGCCTCTTCCCGCGTGCGGCGGACCTCTTCCTGCACCAGCTCCATGTGGTTGGTTCGGCGGAAGGAGTGTTCGGGGGTCGCTTCGTCCGGGGATTTGGCGAACCAGCGGGGGAATTCGTAGCCGTTGAAGCTGGTCCAGACCGCTCCGTGGGCCGTTAGCAGGTCGTAAGAGCCCATGGTTTTCATCGGACGCGCATCGGGGAAGTCCTCGCCCGGAACATGCGCGTTCATGTGGGTGCCCCAGGTCTCGCGCACCTTGTCCATGGTCCAACGCTTGGACGCGTAGTCCGAGAACCGGCGCGGGTCGAGTTCGGACATGTCCATGCCTGGATCGCCGTCGACGATCCACTTGGCCAGTCGATTGCCCACGGTGCCACCCCACAAGATGCCGCCCGGCATACCCTCGGCCAGCCACAGATTGTCATGCCCCGGTGCGGGACCGGCCAGCGGCAGCTCGTCCGGGGTCATCTGGAATGGACCGCGGGTATTGGCCTTGATGCCGACCTCACCCAGCGTCGGGACCCGTTCGATGGCGCGTTCCCACTGGGTTTCCACCGCGTCGAAATCTTCGGGCAGCAGGTCGGCGCCAAATTCGGGCGGCACGCGGTCTTCGGCAAACAGCTTGAGGTCTTTGGTGAACTCATAGGGGCCGAACTGGATGCCACCCACGTCCTCGCGCAGATAGGCACCGTAATCCTCGTCGCGCAGGATCGGGAATTCTGTCAGCCCTTTCGCGCGGCGCTCTTTCAGCAGCGGCACGGTTTCTGTGGTCCAGTATTGGTGAACAATCGGGATACAAGGCAGATCCAGCCCCACGCGACGCGCGTTCTCGCGAGCATAGTTACCAGTGGCGAAAACCAGATGCTCGCAGGTGATCTCGCCTTGGTTGGTGATCACCTTCCAATGGCCATTGCCCAGCTTTTCGTAGGATTGCGCTTCGGTGTTCTGATAGACTTTCGCGCCCGCATCCCGCGCCAGCTTGGCCAGCGCCATGGTGATATCGGCCGGGTTCACATAGCCGTCTTCGGTGTGCAGGATGCCGCCGCGGATTTCGGGGCTCTGGTTCAGCAAGGGATGGATTTCCGCGATTTCTTCCGGCGTCACCAGCTTGCAAGGCACACCTGCGGCTTCAGCAATCGAAATGTAGGACTGGAATTCGTCCCAGCGTTTCTCGGTATTGGCGACACGCAGCTGGCCCACTTTGCGCAAACCCACCGAGGCGCCCATCTTTTCTTCGACTTCGGAATAGATGCGAATGGTTTCCATCGTCATCTTGGATACGTTGTGCGACCGCACAAAGGTCACCAACAGCCCCGCTGCATGCCAGGTGGACCCCGACGTCAGCGTCGTACGCTCCAGCATGACTGCGTCCGAACACCCATGTTCGGTCAGGCCATAGAGGATCGATGCCCCAACGCATCCGCCACCGACAACCACAACTTTTGCATGCGATTTCATTCAATCGACTCCCTAACTTGCGCCGAAACCGGCCAAAAACCCGGGCATTTTGGTAAACCGCTGATGCCGGGTTCGTCCGGGTATACAGGCAATTACGTCACCATGAACGCTCCCCCTGCCGTCTGAAACAGACTCATCCCCGAATGCTGATTACCAATTTCGCGGGCTGTCGCCTTGCGGACAATTGCAAAAAAATTCACTTTGATTTAGCTGAAGTAACTCAAGCTTTGCATTTTGTGCTGAAAATCCGATAATCTACGATCAAAAGGTCAAACCAACTTGCCCAGAAGTCCCTATGAACTTCCCCCTGTAAGCTCATTGATTAGCTTCGAGGCCGCCGCGCGCCATGTGAGCTTCAAAAACGCAGCGACCGAGTTGAACGTGACCCCGGCAGCCATCAGCCATCAGGTCAAATCATTGGAACAGGAACTTAACTGCTCGTTGTTCCGCCGCCACCATCGCGGGGTTGAGCTGACTGAAAGCGGGGCTTTTCTGCTGGTCGCCCTGCAGCGAGGGCTCGAGGGCATCAGCGAAGCCTTACAGCAGTTGCGGTCGCAATATCACCGATCCGGTGTAACGATTCGGTCCAGCACCGCAGTAAGCTCGCTTTGGCTGACCCCCCGGCTTGCACAATTCTGGAAAAGTCACGGGCATATATCGGTAACGCAAGTTGTCACGGATCTGGGGTTTGACACATCGAAATGCGATCTCAGCATTTGTTATGGGGATGCCTCTGAGGAGAGAGGCAACAACCACGTTCTGTTTCGTGACCGCATCATGGCACTCGGTAGCCCGCGGTTTCTGGAACAAAACAACATCACCGGCATCCGGGACTTTGCGCGCATCCCCTTGATTCACCTTGATGCGCCGGGAACGGGGTGGACAGATTGGCGCGAATGGACCAACCAACTGGGATACGACGGGCCTTTGAATTCAGGGCATCGCGTCAACAACTATACCATTGCGCTTCAGGCCGCACAGGACGACATGGGGGCCGTACTGGGGTGGGAGGGACTGACCTCGGAGCTTGTGACATCCGGGAAACTGGTCAGCCTGCTACCGCAGACACTTTCCTCACCACTGGATTTTTACGTTGCGCTTCACAATACGGCATCTGATCGCGCCAAACTCGTGTATCGGTGGCTGGCGGCGACCACCTGATTTTTTGCGCATTATTAATTACTTATAGAAACCCACTGTATTGCTCTCCGGCCCTGTCGCCGGATAGCAGAGCCTGATTGTGCCTAACGATCATTTTGTTCGTCGGTTGGGTGTTATGTCGCCGGCACCTGGATTTATGTCGGTTTTATTCGAGCCCAAGGTAGAGCGATCACTCTACCATTTCCTCATGATCGACATGAAACACCAGATTGCCGCCAGCCTGCATGGCCAGTTCGAGGAAATGGGGTTTGCCGGGCCCGGCGTCGAGGCTTTGCGCGCGGGCGCAGATGTTTCGCTGAGAACCCTCTACAAGTATTTCCCCAGCCGCGAGGCCATGGTGGTGGGCGCGTTGCAGCACCGAGACCGCGCCTATGCGGACTGGATCGGCGAAGGCGCCGAGGACGGCGCAGCCCATGTTGTCCACATTCTTCAGCGGTTGTCCGACTGGTTGCTCGGGATCTCGAACTGCGGTTGTCTGTTTCGCAATGCCCTGTCCGCCTACCCTGACAGCGCCCCGATACGCGCCGCGGTCGAGGCACATAAATCCGGTATAAGAGCAATGTTTCACCGACGGCTTCTTGATGTTGCCCCGCACTGTGATGCGGACGCATTGGCCGATCAGTTGTTCGTACTGCACGAAGGCCTGACCGAAGCCGCCCGCATGATCGGGCCAGAACGCGCCAGCCGCCAGACACTCCAGACCGCAGCTCTGATCCTGGCTGCGGCGGGCATTGAATAACCCCTTCAAACCAACAGAAAGCCCCGACATGAAACTGAAGGAAATCCACATCTACTCCCATGACCTGCCGGTCAAGAATGGCCCCTATACGATGGCCAGCGGCGCGGTCTGGGCACTGGACACCACCCTTGTCAAACTGGTGTCGGACACAGGTCATGTCGGTTGGGGCGAGACCTGTCCGGTCGGCCCGACCTATGCCGAGGCCCATGCGGACGGCGCGCGCGCCGCGCTGAAGGTGATGGCCGAGGGGTTGATCGGCGCCGAGGCAACACCTGGCACGTTGCGCCGCAAGATGGACACTCTGCTAACCGGTCACAACTATGCCAAGGCCGCGCTGGATATCGCTGCCTATGACCTTTTCGGCAAGTCGCTGGGCATCAATGTCGCCGACTTGTTGGGGGGTGCAGTGACTGACCGTGTGCCGTCGTACTACGCCACCGGCGTCGGCGCGCCGGACGACATTGCAAGACTGGCCAAAGAGAAGCTGGACGAAGGCTATCCGCGTCTGCAGGTCAAGGTCGGCGGTCGCCCGGTCGAGATTGATATAGAGGTGATCACCAAGGTCTGGGAGGTCGTCAAAGGCTCTGGTATGCGTCTGGCGGTGGATGGCAATCGCGGATGGACAACCCGCGACGCCCTGCGCGTCAGCCGGGAATTGCCACATGTGCCGTTCATCATGGAACAGCCCTGCAACACCGTGCAGGATCTGGAGAAGATCCGCCCGCAGGTCAGCCACGGTATCTATATGGATGAAAACAGTGTTGATCTGAACACGGTCGTTTCGGCCGCCGGCACCGGTCTAGTGGATGGATTTGGCATGAAGGTCACGCGTATAGGCGGTCTGACTCACATGCGCGCCTTCCGCGACATCTGCGAAGCGCGCAACCTGCCGCATACATGCGACGACAGCTGGGGTGGCGATATCATCGCGGCCGCCTGCACCCAGATCGGTGCAACCGTCAAGCCTGAGCTGTGCGAAGGGGTCTGGCTGGCAGCGCCCTATATCGAAGGCAACTACGACGCCGAAAACGGCATCCAGATTGTGGGTGGTCACATCGAACGTCCAACCGGGCCGGGTCTGGGTGTCAACCCGAATGAAACGCTTTTCGGCGCACCCGTTGCGTCTTTCGGAGGCTGAGATGATCCCTGAAACAATGAAAGCTGTCCTGCTTACAGGCCATGGTGGCATCGAGAAACTGGACTATCGCGCCGACGTGCCCACACCGCAACCGGAACCAGGCGAGGTGCTGATCCGCGTCACGGCAGCGGGTGTGAACAACACCGATATCAATACGCGCATCGGGTGGTATTCCAAGGCCGTGACGGCTGACACCGAAACCGGTGGGGCCGAAGGATTCGACACGGTCGATGACGATGATGCAAGCTGGTCGGGCGTGCCGATGACCTTTCCGCGCATTCAGGGCGCGGATGTTTGCGGCCATATCGTTGCCGTTGGGGAGGACGTGGACCCCGCCCGCTTCGGCGAACGGGTGATCGTGCGCAACATGCTGCGGACCTATGTGGACTACCGCCCCTATGAATGCTGGACCATCGGCAGCGAATGCGACGGCGGGTTCGCTCAATACTGCAAAGCCCCCGCGCAAGAGACCCACGCCGTCGACTGTGACTGGTCCGACGCCGAGCTGGCCGCGATCCCCTGCGCCTATTCTACCGCCGAAGGCATGTTGCATCGCGCCAGTGTCGGGGCCGAGACGGTTTTGGTAACCGGCGCCTCGGGCGGCGTGGGTTCGGCTGCTGTGCAACTGGCGAAGCGGCGCGGTGCCACGGTAATTGCGCTGTGTTCCCCTTCTAAGGTCGCGGCCGTCCGGGCGCTGGGTGCTGACCGTATACTGGATCGTGATGCCGATCTGGTGGCCGAACTGGGCGCAGGGTCGATCGACGTGGTGGTCGATCTGGTAGCCGGTCCGCAATGGCCCAGCCTGCTGGATGTGCTGCGCCGGGGTGGTCGCTATGTCACTGCGGGGGCCATCGCCGGGCCGATCTGCGAGATCGACGTGCGCACGCTCTACCTGAAAGACCTGACGCTGTATGGCTGCACTTTTCAGGAAGATATCGTGTTCGAAAACCTGGTGAAATACATCGAGGCGGGTGAAATCCGCCCTGTCGTGGCCAAGACCTATCCGCTGTCCGACATCGCTACCGCGCAGGAAGACTTTCTGGCCAAGAAACACACCGGCCAGCTTGTGCTGATCCCGCCGCAGGAGTGATCGATGAAGATAAGAAAAATTGATCTTTTTGGGCTGCACCTGCCCTATTCCGGTGGCAGCTACGAGCTGTCGGGCGGTCGGATCTATACCGGGTTCGACAGTGTCATGGTCTGCCTGACCGCAAATGACGGCACCGAGGGCTGGGGCGAAAGCACACCGTTCGGCCCTAATTACATCGCCGCCCACGCCCGTGGCGCACGCGCCGGGATCGAAGAGATCGCACCCCATCTGATCGGCCGTGATCCCCGCGATGTGGATCGGATCAACGACGCGATGGAGGAGGCGCTTTTGGGGCATAACCACGCCAAGAACGCCATCGATCTGGCCTGTTGGGACATGTTCGGAAAATCCGTGGGTCTGCCGGTCTACAAACTGTTGGGCGGTGGCACGGGAAACCGGCTTCCGGCGATCAGCTCGATCTATGCGGGAACCCCGGAAGACATGCGCGCGCGCGTCGCCGAACACCGCAAGATGGGATATATGGGCCATTCCGTGAAGGTCGGCGCACTGGACAGCGAAGGCGGACCGCAACTGGACGCCGAGCGAATCGCAGCCTCACTGGCTGATCGTCAACCGGGCGAGTATTTTATCGTCGATGCCAATGGCGGGCTAATCCCCGAGACCGCCTTGCGGATGCTTCGCGCCTTGCCGGTCGGGTTGGATTTCGTGCTCGAGGCCCCCTGCGCCACCTGGCGCGAGACCCTTTCATTGCGCCAGCGATGTGATGTGCCAATCATCCTTGATGAACTGGCTCAGGAAGATGGTGACATCTCCAAACTGGTGGCGCTGGACGTGGCAGATGGGATCGGGCTGAAGATATCAAAGGCAGGTGGCCTGACCCATGCGCGCCGCCATCGCGACATCTGCCGGGCCGCCGGTCTGACGATCAGCGTTCAGGACACGGTCGGTTCCACTCTTTCTGCCGCTTCGATCTTTCACATGGGTGCCACGGTGCCCGAGCGGCTGCTACGCTGCGTACTCGACCCGCGGGACATGGTGACCGTTCAAACCGGCTCCTTTGACGCGCCGATCAAAGATGGCGGTGTATTGCCGCCCGATGCACCCGGTCTGGGCGTCGCCGTCAATCGTGACCTTTTGGGTGACCCCATCGCGACCTGGGAGGCGTAACCGGGCCCTTTGCAAGCTCATCCGGACGGATGTTGTGATCTGAAAATCCGGGGCCGTGCATGCCCCGGCCTGCACGGCCCTGCCCAGATCACTCCAACGACACCCAAAGAACCTGAGCATCTTCTTTGCTGGTGGATACACACCCATGCCCCATGCTGCTGTCGTAGTAGAGTGAATCCCCCGCCTTCATTGGCAAAGGGCGGTAGTGTTCCGAGATAAAGATCAACTCGCCGCTCAGTACATACATGAACTCTTCGCCCGAGTGTCGGATCCACGGGTCGAATTCGGAAATATCCCGCGCCCGGATCGTCGCGACATAGGGCAGCATCCGCTTGCTGGTCAGGTCCGAGCACAGCAACTCGTGCAGATAGGTTGCAGTTTCTCGAAACTCGCCCTGCCCTTTTGGCGTATAATCCCGTCGACCGGTAATGCCCGTCTGGCCCGACTGAAGAAACAACTGAGGCGGATTCAGATCCAGTGCCTGTGTCAGGCGTCGCACGATCTCGAAGCTGGGTTTTGTCTGGTTGTTTTCGATCTTCGACAAGGTGGAACGACCGATTCCCGCAGCGCGTCCGGCCTCTTCCAGCGTCCAGCCTTTTTCCCGCCGTGCATCCCGGATCGAACGTCCCAAAGCTGCGCCTTCGTCCAGTTCCTCTGGTGCTGAGGTTTCGTTCCTTTGGTCTTCGCCCATGAAAATCTCCCTATTCCGCTGCAGGTTACCCGTTCCCCTATTCGCACGCAACTTCACGAATATGAGATTTATGTTGATTTACGGGAATAAATTCCACTATAGGAAACAAAATCTCGAACCGGGGATTCGATTGAGAGGAGGAGACTATGTTCAAGACGTCGCTGGCCGAGGCCGACCCGAAGATCGCTGCATCGATTACGCGCGAAGGCACGCGTCAGGCCGAACAGATCGAGCTGATCGCATCCGAAAACATCGTCTCTCAGGCCGTAATCGAGGCGCAGGGTTCGGTGCTGACCAACAAATACGCCGAAGGATATCCTGGCCGCCGCTACTATGGCGGATGCGAGTATGTAGATGAGGTCGAAGTCGAAGCGATCGAACGGCTGAAGCAACTATTCGGCTGTGAATACGCAAACGTGCAGCCGCATTCGGGCGCGCAGGCAAACGGCGCGGTCAAGCTGGCGCTGCTCAGCCCTGGTGACACGATCCTTGGCATGTCGCTGGATGCCGGCGGTCACCTGACCCACGGCGCAAAGCCCGCGCAATCCGGCAAATGGTTCCGCCCCATTCAATACGGTCTGACCGACTCCGGGCTGATCGACTATGATCAGGTTGAGGCGCTTGCCAAGGCCGAAAAGCCCAAGCTGATCATCGCCGGTGCGTCCGCCTATTCGCAGAAGATCGACTTTGCCCGTTTCCGTGCCATTGCTGACGAAGTTGACGCCTGGCTGCTGGCCGACATGGCCCATATCGCCGGGCTGGTTGCAACCGGCCTCCACCCCTCGCCCATCGGTAAAGCGCATGTGGTCACCTCGACCACCCACAAGACCCTGCGTGGCCCGCGCGGCGGCATCATCCTGACCAATGACGATGCACTGGCCAAAAAGATCAACTCGGCCGTTTTCCCCGGCTTGCAGGGCGGCCCGCTGATGCACGTGATCGCAGGCAAGGCGGTGGCCTTTGGCGAGGCGCTGAAACCCGAGTTCAAGGACTACATGCAGCGGGTGGTCGATAGTGCCTCGGCACTGGCGAATGTCATGATGTCACGCGGCTGTGACATCGTTTCGGGCGGCACGGAAAATCACCTGATGCTGGTCGACCTGCGCCCTGTCGGCGTAACAGGCAAAGACGCCGAAGCCGCGCTGGAGCGTGCAGGCTTCACCTGCAACAAGAACAGCGTGCCGGGCGATCCCGAGAAACCCACTGTTACCAGCGGTATTCGTCTGGGCACAGCAGCTGGCTGCAGCCGGGGCTTTGGTCCCGAAGAGTTCCAGCAGATTGGCCACCTGATCGGCGATGTATTGGATGCGCTGGCGCAGGACCCGAACGGTGATGAGGTCGTCGAAAAAGCAACCCGCGAGAAAGTCCGCGCCCTGTGCGCAAGCCACCCGATCTACTGAAAGACACCAAAATGACCTACGACCTTATTGTCATCGGGGGCGGCCCAGGCGGTTATGTCGCCGCCATCCGCGCGGCTCAGCTGGGACTGAAAGTGGCTTGCGTCGAAGGACGCGGAGCACTGGGCGGGACCTGTTTGAATGTGGGGTGCATTCCCTCAAAAGCGTTGCTGACCTCCTCGGCCAAATATGCCGAGCTTGCACACCTTTCCTCCCATGGCATTGCGGTTGAGGGGGCCAGCATCGATGTACCCGCGATGATGGGCCGTAAGGACAAGATCGTCGGCGACCTGACCAAGGGCATCGCGTTTCTGTTCAAGAAAAACGGCGTCGACCTGATAGAAGGCTGGGCCAGCATTCCTGCCGCCGGTCAGGTCAAAGTAGGCGATGACATCTACGACTCCCGAAACATCCTGATCGCTACCGGCTCGGAACCGACCCCTCTGAACGGCATCGAAATTGACGAGCAGAACATTCTCAGTTCGACCGGAGCAATTGCGCTTGAGGCGGTGCCCGAGCATCTGGTCGTCGTCGGCGCCGGAGTGATCGGGCTGGAACTTGGCCAGGTCTGGGCGCGGCTGGGCGCCAAGGTCACCGTTGTGGAGTATCTCGACCGGGTCCTGCCTGGCATTGATGGCGAAATCGCGAAACTGGCGCAGCGTGCCCTTAGCAAGCGCGGACTCAAATTCCAGCTGGGTCGCGCGCTGAAGTCCGTCGATAAGTCCGACACCGGGCTGACGCTTACTCTGGATCGGGTCGGCAAAGACAAGGAAGAGGTAATCGAAGCCGACAAGGTTCTGATCGCCGTCGGACGCCGCCCCGTCACGCGCGGGCTTGGGCTGGAAGAATTGGGGGTGGCCCGTGACCCGCGCGGATTTGTTCAGGTGGACGGCACCTTCTGCACCTCGGTACCCGGCATTTATGCGATCGGTGACTGCATCCCCGGTCCGATGCTGGCGCACAAGGCCGAAGAGGATGGTATGGCCTGTGTCGAGATGCTGGCAGGTCAAGCCGGTCACGTGGACTACAACACCGTTCCGGGCGTTGTTTACACCGATCCCGAGGTCGCCTCGGTCGGCCTGACCGAAGAAGCATTGAAAGAAACAGGCGCCGAATACTCGGTTGGCAAATTCGCCTTCATGGCCAACTCGCGCGCCCGTTCGACCGGCGAAACCGACGGTGCGGTCAAGGTTCTGGCTGATCCAAGCGGCAAAATCCTTGGCGCGCATATCTGCGGCGCTCACGGCGGTGACCTGATTGCCGAGTTGGTTTTGGCGATGACCAAGGGCGCAACCGTGTCAGAAGTTGCGTCGACCTGCCATGCACACCCGGCCATGGGCGAGGCGGTCAAGGAAGCCTGCCTCGACGCCATGGGCCGCGCAATCCACGCGTAAGAGGGAACCGTCAGATGACCATCCAGCTTCGCCCCCGTCACCCCGAAAAGGCCAAAAAGGCCGACAGTGTCATCCCGCGCAAGCCCAAATGGATCCGCCGCAAAAAGATCGAAAGCACGGGATATTACGAAACCCGCCGCCTGATGCGCGACCATGATCTGGCGACGGTGTGCGAAGAGGCCGCCTGCCCCAATATCGGCGAATGCTGGTCCAAGCGCCACGCCACCATGATGATCATGGGCGAGGTCTGCACACGCGGCTGTTCCTTCTGCAATGTGGCGACCGGGCGACCGGACGCGCTGGACGTTTTTGAGCCGGGCCGGGTTGCGGCCGCGGTCAAAAAACTGGGTCTGCGCCACGTGGTGATCACATCCGTGGACCGGGATGATCTGACCGATGGCGGGGCTGAACATATCGCCCAGACCATCCGCGCCGTGCGCCATCAGAATCCGGGCACAACGGTCGAAGTCCTGACTCCGGACTTTCTGGGCAAAAGCAATGCGGCCGATGTCGTTTTCGACGCTGCTCCGGACGTGTTCAACCACAATCTGGAAACCGTCCCGCATCTGTATCCGACAGTCCGCCCTGGCGCGCGCTACTATACGTCTCTGCGGTTGCTGGACGACGCCAAGCGAGCCAATCCCGAGATCTTCACCAAATCCGGCCTGATGGTCGGGCTAGGGGAAAGCGTGAGCGACGTGCGGCAAGTGATGGATGATCTGCGCGCCGCCAATGTCGATTTCCTGACTGTCGGTCAGTACCTGCAGCCGACCCCCAAACACCACCCGATTGACCGGTTCTGGTCACCGGAGAAATTCGCCCAGCTGGAGCAAATCGCACGTTCCAAGGGCTTTCTGCACGTGTCGGCAACTCCGCTGACCCGTTCGTCGTTCCACGCGGACGAAGACTTTGCCGCCCTCAAGCAGGCCCGTCAGCGGGCTATCGCAAACGGGGCATAATCCAGACGCAAATGGGAGGGAAACCATGGAAGCGTTAACAAACTTAGTAGGGGCCATCAATGGCATCGTATGGGGGGTACCGATGCTGGTGCTGATCCTTGGCGCCGGTTTCTTTCTGCAGGTCGGGCTGAAATTCATGCCGATCCTGCGCGTCGGCACCGGCTTCAAGCTGCTGTTTGCCGGTCGTGAAGGTCAGGGCGAAGGGCAGATTAGCCCGTTCAACGCACTGATGACCTCGCTGTCAGCAACAATCGGTACCGGCAACATCGCCGGCGTGGCCACTGCTGTCTTCCTGGGCGGTCCGGGAGCTCTGTTCTGGATGTGGATGACCGCCCTGGTGGGCATGGCCACCAAATATGCCGAAGCTGTCTGTGCCGTGAAATACCGCGAGCAGGACGAACTGGGCAACTTTGTCGGAGGCCCGATGTACTACATCAAGAACGGCTTGTCCTCGAACTGGCACTGGCTGGGCTGGGCATTCGCTCTGTTTGGCGGGATCGCCGCGTTTGGCATCGGTAACGGTGTTCAAGCCAACGGCGTGGCACAGGTTCTGGAAACGAACTTCGGTCTGAACACTTCGGTCACCGGCGTTATTCTGATGATCCTGACCGCAGCCGTTATACTGGGTGGTATCACCCGCATCGGTGCGGTTGCCGGTAAGCTGGTTCCGTTCATGGCGGTTGCCTACATCATCGCAGGTCTGTTGGTTCTGTTGCTCAACATCGGCTCGGTCGGCGCTGCAATTGCAGATGTCTTTGCCTTTGCATTCACACCCTGGGCAGCAAAAGGCGGCGCTGCTGGTGCGGCGGTTTGGCTGGCGATCCGGTTCGGTGTGGCGCGTGGTGTGTTCTCGAACGAAGCCGGTCTGGGTTCGGCTCCGATTGCGCACGCAGCGGCCGAGACCAAAGGTCCGGTCAACCAGGGCCTGATCGCGATGCTGGGTACCTTCATCGACACCATCATCGTCTGCTCGATCACCGGTCTGGCAATCATCTCGTCGGGCGCTCTGGACGCATCGGTCGAACTGTTCAATCAGGACCCCGAACTGGGTGTTTCCGGTGCGGCTCTGACTTCGCTGGCCTTTGAAACTACCCTGCCGGGCATTGGCGGCTACCTGATCGCCATCGCGCTTTCGATCTTTGCCTTCACCACCATTCTGGGTTGGTCGTTCTACGGTGAGAAATGCGTCGAGTTCCTGCTGGGCGTCAAATCTCTGATCCCCTACCGCGTGCTGTGGATCGTCATGATCTACTTCGGCGCGACCGCGGATCTGGGCTTCATCTGGCTGCTGGCAGATACGCTGAACGCCATGATGGCTCTGCCCAACCTGATCGCCCTGCTGTTGCTGAGCCCGGTCGTCTTTAAACTGACGAAAGAGTTCTTCGCCTCGGGCGGCCAATCCGAAGAGCCCGGCGGCTCGCCTGCCGAATAGCATTGGCCTGAAAAACCGGAGGGCCCTCTCGGCCCTCCGCCTTTGAAACAGAATTCCATATCTCGAGGAGAGACGTGATGGCCACGAAAATCCTGCTGCCCATTGATCATACCGACGACCGCTCGTGGAAAAACGCCCTGCCGCTTGCGCTGGAACAGGCGAAGTTTTACGGGGCCGAGCTACACACGGTTTCCGTCATCCCCGAGATCATCCAGCTGCCGAACCTGCCCGCCAACTATGGCGCCGGTGCCAAAGAGCACGTGCGCAACGCGGTTCAGGCGATTCTGGACCACGGCAATGCCTCGGACGTGGCAATCCATATCGAAGAAGGCAGCGTTTACCGCGAAATCCTGAAGCTCGCCTACAAAGAGGGCTTCGATCTGATCGTCATGGCTTCGACCAAAGGCGATTTCCCGAATTATGAGATTGGCCCGAATCTGGCCCGTGTCGTGCGCAACGCGCATTGCACCGTCATGGTCGTTCGTGACCAGTCCCGCTGATTGAAAGGCTTAAGACATGACCGATATTAAGCGCACGCCGTTGTACTCATTGCATGTTGAGTTGGGTGGCAAGATGGTTGATTTTGCTGGGTGGGAGATGCCTGTT